>JAZNFZ010000107.1:0-28305 GCA_045576195.1 Eubacteriales bacterium
AAAAGAGCTGCGAAGCGCCATAGCGCTTCGCGGCTCCTTTGCCTTTGCCGATGCGAAATTCTGCAAAACAAATACCGTTTGCGGGCTTTTTAGAGATAGCGCTTCAGCAGCTCCAGGTTGTGCTCCTCAAAGCGCACCACCTCCGTGGCCAGGCGCATTGCCTCGCTGTCACCCTTGGTCTCAAAGTTATTCAGCAGCTTGGTCATATCCGTAATGCCCATATTAGAGCCCTCGATCATCATTTGGGCGATGTGGCTGGTGGTGGAATCCATCATGGTCTGCATGGCGATCCCCGCCCGCGCCGAAAGGCGGGTCATCAGATTTTCCTCCTTGGCGGGGGCCTTGTGTGCCTCCAGCTCACGGGCGGCGCGGGCGGCATATTTCTCGTAGCCGTCCAGCTGCATGGTCATGGTGCTGCGGAGCGCATCGTTTTTCACGTGGGGCAGCAGATTGATGATCGAATCTGCTCCCATTTTGGTGTTTTTGTAGATCTCGGAAAGAAAGCTTTGCTCGGTGATCTTTTCTTTTGTTGCAGGCATAGTTCCTCCTCGTTTCAAAAAAATAGGGATATGCAAAGTTTTTGCATATCCCATTCTTTTTATACATCCGCCGCCGTCAGTGGTGTGCCTCGTTCAGCTTTTGGCGACGGATATCGGTGCCGAGAAAGTGGATGAGCATGCTCTCACCCAAAATGCGGCTGTAAATGCGGTCGGTATAGCGGCTCTGCAGGGTGTCCTCGCGCTGGCGGTTGCTTGTGATGGCCGTGGTGTTGCGGGGAGGCAGATTGGTGCTGATGATGGTGGGGCGACCCAGATTGATGCGGTTGTTGAGCACGTTATAAAGGCAGGAGACGGTAAACTGGTTGGTAGTCTCCGCACCCAGATCGTCGATGATGAGGAGCTCACAGTCGGTGTAGCGGATCGGCTCTGCGTGGGTGATGCCGTTGAGGTTGGAGCCAAAGCGGGCATACTCAAAATCAGCAAACATATTGATGGCCGTGGTGTAGTAAACATCAAAGCCCCGCTCGATCACGCGGCGGGCCACCGCCGAGGAAAGGTGGGTCTTGCCAAGCCCCGTGCCGCCGTAAAAGAGCAGATTTTTCGATTGCAGCGAAAAGCTCTCGGCATAGTCGCGGAGGATCTGCAGGTTGCGGCTCATGGTCTCGTGGGCGGCGGGGTCGGCCGCATAGTAGGAGAGATCGAAGGTCTCAAAGGATTGAGTCCGCATCAGATTGCCGATGCCCGAGGTCTCATAGGCGGCCAGGATCAGCTCGCGGCGCATACAGTCGCACATTTTGGTTTCAATAAAGCCCGTGTCGTTGCATTTGGTGCACGCGAAGGGAGGCAGGGTATAATCAGCGGGGTAGCCGAGCTCGGCAAGAAGGCGCGCGCGGTCTCTTTGCAGGGAAAGATTTTTCTCGCGCACAGTCTCAAGCAGCGCGGCGTGATCTGCCCCCGTGCCGATGGCGGCAAGAGCGATCTCCGCCCCCGTGGTGGCAAGGGCGCGGTCAATGGCGGCAAGAGCGGGGCTTTTTTGGTGCAGCTCTGCCATGCGGCGGTCGGCCTCCTCGTAGGCGCGCAGATATTTGGTTTGATATTCGGTGCGGATGCGGCGATAATTTTCTTTATTATAGCTCATATCAGGTTGCTCCATATGTACGTTTTAGTGCGGCCTCGAAAAAGTCGTCCACGTCAAAGCTGCTGCCTTGATCGGTCTTCTTGCGACTGTACTCGGCAATGGCGCGGTCAATATCCTCAAGGGTGCGGTAGCCCTCGGCAAACCAGCGCTCTAAGATCGTGTTGGTGTAGGGGATCGAGGCCTTGCCGATGGAATCCACCGTGATCTCAAAGGCCTTTTGCAGGATCTCGTCGCTGTACTTCATGGTGCAGATCCATTTTTCGATAAAGCCCTTCTCCTTGGTGGTCAGCGCGCGGGAGGAGATGCCGAACATGGTGCGGATCTTGCCCACGGCATCGGCCATCAGCTCAATGCGGTGCAGGCGCTCTGCCAGCGCATTCGCGTTGTCCACGCCCTCGTCATAAAGGGAAAGTGCCATTTTTTCCGCATAGCGCAGGGATTTTTTCTCCATTCGCACACAGTGGGAAAGCAGCAGCAGCACATAGTCGCCGTCCACGCCGAGGTAGTCCACAAGACCCACGATGATGTTGATCTCGGCGGTGTTGAAGATCTTGCCAAAGGTCTGCTGGCAGGCATCAATGAGCAGAGCGAGCTCGTGGCGGCGCTCCAGCACGCCCGATAGCTCCTCGGTGGTGTAGGAGGGCAGTCCGCGGTCGACCGCGGGCTTGGCGGGGGCAGCGGCGGGCGCTGCGGGTGCGGGGGTGGAGGTGGCCTGCTCCTCCGAGAGCGAGAGCAGCCCCGTGCCGCGCCAGAAGGCCACGGCATTCTCCACCTCGGACGTTGTTATACCGAGGTCACCTGCCACGGCACTCACCGCGGCGGCATAGTCCACGCGCGCCATCGGATCCGCCGCGAGAGAAAGCAGCACACGGAGATCCTTCTTTGTCACCTTTTCAAAATGGCAGAGGATCTCACGCGGCAGCAGGATCACATCGCTGCCGAAGTGAAAGGAAAGTGTCATTGCTCCTCCTCCTTTTCTGCCTTGCGGCCAAGCTCATAGCAAAGCGTCATCAGCGAGTCGCCGATGTGCACATTCTCAATGACCGTGCTCTGCTCGGGGCAGCGAAGCTCCACGCCCGTGAAATTCCAAATGCCCGGGATATGAAGCGAAAACAGACGGTCTGCCACTGCTGCGGCCTGCTCCTTTGGCAGGGTCAGCACGGCAATATCCACCTTTTGATCGCGGCAAAACCGCTCCAGCTCACCGATGTCAAACACGGGAACGCCGTCCACGCTCTGTCCGACAATGTCGGGGGAGACATCAAACAGCGCGGTGATGTCCACGCCGCGCTTTTCAAACATCGGGCTTTTGACCAGCGCGCGGCCAAGGTTTCCCGCGCCGATCACCACGGCAGAGAAGCCCGCGCCCACGCCAAGGATCTCGCAGATCTTGGCATAGAGGTAATTCACATTGTAGCCGTAGCCCTGCTGACCGAAGCCGCCGAAGCAGTTGAGATCCTGGCGGATCTGCGAGGCGGTGACGTGCATCATCTCGGAAAGCTCGCCCGAGCTGATGCGAAGCCGACCGTTGCGGATCAGCACGCGCAGATAGCGGAAATAGCGGGGCAGGCGCTTGATCACAGCGGGGCTGACAGAGGTGGCCTTGGAGGCATTTTTCGGGGACGCCGCAGGGGCGTGGTCGTGCTTGTTCATAGGATATCTCCTTTTATGATTGAGAGGAATTTCGGGTAAGGGTCGGGGCAAAAAAAGCTGCCGAAGGGGTGAAATTCGGAGTTTTGCACAATACTTTTTGCAAAGCAGAGCGAAAAAAACCGAGGGGAAAATATGCTGCGCCGGGGGTTTTCCACAGGGGTGATGCATAAAAAGTTATCCACAGTTCCAACAGGGTTTTCCACAGAAAAGCGCATTGTTGAGCGGTTTTTCACCCGTCTTTTTCGGGAATTGGCAGATTTTTCATGCAAAATTTTCTGCATAAGGGGAGTTTTCCACAGCCTTGTGGAAAACTGCTGTGGAAAAGTGAAAATCCGACAAATTTCTGAAAATTTATCAAAAACGCCGAAATTCAAGTTTTTTGAAAAAAGGTCTTGACAAGCTTTATAGGGTCGTGGGGTCGTCCAGCGCCGAGGCGTTGAGTGAGACATCGGCAAAGCATCCCTTGCGATATTCAAAGTATCCTGCCGCTGCCACCATCGCACCGTTGTCGCCGCAAAGCGAGATGGGCGGCACGGTCAGCGTCGCGCCCTTCCTTTGGCAGAGCGCCGCAAGACCTGCGCGCAGGTGCGAGTTGGCAGCCACGCCGCCTGCCAGCACCACGCGGCGGTGCCCCGTGCGGTCGATGGCATCTCCCACCTTTAAGACAATGCCCCTCACAATGGCCTCGGTCACCGAGGCGGCAAGGTCGGCACGGCAGATCTCCTGCTCCTGCTGCCTTGCGTGGTTGATGTAGTTGAGTGCCGCCGTTTTCAGGCCGCTGAAGGAGAAATCAAGGTTGTCACCCGAAAGGGCGGGCGAGGGGAGGGGGATGGCGTGCGGATCTCCCTCGTGCGCCAGCTTGTCCATGGCAGCACCGCCGGGATAGGGCAGGCCGATGACGCGGCCGATCTTATCAAAGGCCTCGCCTGCGGCATCGTCGCGGGTGGCGCCGATCTCGTGAAAATCGGTGTAATCGCGCACATCAAAGAGCGAGGTGTGCCCACCCGACACCACAATGGCAAGGAAGGGGGGCTTGAGGGCGGCATCAGAGAGATAGGCCGCCGCCACGTGGGCCTTGATGTGGTTGACAGCCACCAGCGGAATTTGGTTGGCAAAGGCCAGCGATTTGGCAAAATTGACACCGACCAGCAGCGCGCCGATCAGCCCGGGGAAGGCGGTGACGGCAACGGCACCGAGGTCGGCCACACCGATGCCTGCGGTATCCAACGCCTCACGGGTGATGCCGCTGACCGCTTCGATGTGGGCGCGACTGGCGATCTCAGGCACCACACCGCCGTAGAGGCGGTGCACATCCACCTGAGAGGCCACAATATTGGCCGCGATCTCAAGTCTGCCGTTCTCCGCACGGAGAATGGCGGCAGAGGTCTCGTCGCAGGAGCTTTCCATTCCAAGAATATACATATGCTTCACCTATTTTAAGTTCTTTTGCATGATCAGCGCGGCTTCCCTTGGGTGAGAGTAAAAGCCGGGGCGCTTGCCCACTGTGGCAAAGCCGTGGGCGAGGTAGAGCGAGAGGGCGGGGGTGTTGGATTCCCGCACCTCAAGCACCATTGCCTCAAGCCCCCGCTCCTCTGCGGCCCTGATGAGGGCGGCAAGCAGGGCATAGCCCACGCCGAGACGGCGGTGGGAGGGGGAAACGGCAATATTGGTGATCTGCCCCTCAAAGGGGCCCCACAAAATGCCGCCGTAGCCGATCACGGCTCCGTCCGAAACCGCCACCACGCCTGCGGCGGCATCGGTGAGCAGAAGGGAGAGCGCCTCACGGCTCCAGGGCGTATGAAAGCAGGCCTTTTCCAGCTCTGCCGCCCCTGCAAGATGGGCGGCGGTCATTGCTTCGATCTGCACGGTCAGCCTCCGTCGCCAAAGCGATGCGAGAGGCAGCGGCGAAGCTGCGAAAGGCAGGCGGTGTAGGTCTCAAGATCCCCGCCAAAGGGGTCGGAGATCTCCTCCTCAAGCAGCGAGACCCTTGAGGCGTGCTCGGGAAAGCGCAGGATCAGCTCCATGGCGTGCCTGCCGCTCATGGCAATGATCTCGTCGGCTGCTTTCATCATTTCCTCGGTCACGGTGCGGGCGCGGTGCGCCTCATAGTTGTTTGGGGGCAGGGATAAAATGCCCGCATTGCGGAGCGCCTCTTTGGCGTTGGTGCTGATGGGCGCGCCCGCCTCGGCAAAAAGTCCTGCCGAGGTGGCAGTAAGATTTTGCTTGTCCTGCGCCGCCATATGGTTGAGCAGAGCCGCTGCCATAGGTGAGCGGCAGGTGTTGCCCGTGCAGACAAAGAGCACGCGGCGGGGGGAGTCGGAATGCTCCGTGCCGTGGGAAACCGTTTTTTCCATTACTGCGGTGTTCATGGCTGCCCCCTTACTTTGCCATCAGGCGGGTGGCAAGCGCGGCGGGGGCGGCCACGGCGTGCTTGCTTTCAATGTCCACAAAATACGCGCTGCCGTCCTCATACACCTGCAGAGAAAAGCAGTAGTAAAGCCCGGGATAGGCCTCTGTGGTCAGCTTGATGCGGCGGATGGCCTCGGGGGTCTCCAGTGCCAGCAGCAGGTAGGCATCCGCATCAAGGGGTGCTGTCTCAAACCAGAGGGTACGGAGCTCGGCGATCTGCAGATCGTCGCTGCCTGCCGAAAGACGGGTGCGCTCAATGCTCACGGCATTTTCGTCGCAGGCGAGCACGGCGCGGATCACCCATTGATCGGCAGTCTTGAAATCGGGATCGGCAGAGTAGACCGTGCGATTGTCGTCGGTGACAAACCGCGCGGGATCAAGCCCCGTTATCTCACGGAAGGTGAGGGTGCGGTCATAGCTCCTGTCGGTATAGGTGCCGCGTGCCTCGCCCGCACCTGCGGGCTCGTAAGCGTGGTCAAGCGCGGTGTAAAAAATATCGCGCTTGGTATCGGTGTAACCCGCACCGTCCTCGGCACGCAAAAAGGTCGAGCTCTCGCGGTTGCAGCCGCAGAAAAGCAGCAGGAGTGCGAGGGAGAGAAGCAAAAATCGGCGCATATCAATACCCGAATTTTCCCGACAGCGAGTCGTCGTTTTCGATCCAGTCGTTCACGTCGATCACGCGATAGTCGTTTTTCGTATCACGCACCACCACGGTGGCAATGCCTGCGTTGAGAATGGTGCGCTTGCACATCATGCAGCTGTTGCAGTCGGGCACAAGGGTGCCGTCCTCGGGGGTGACACAGGCCATATAAAGGGTCGCACCCAGCATCTGCTCGCGGGGTGCGGCGATGATGGCGTTCTGCTCGGCGTGCACCGAGCGGCAGAGCTCGTAGCGCTCGCCGCGGGGAATGCCCAACTTTTCGCGGTAGCAAAAGCCGAGATCGTTGCAATTTTTACGGCCGCGCGGCGCGCCGTTGTAGCCTGTGGAAACGATGACATCGTTCTTGACGATGATGGCACCGAATTTGCGGCGCAGGCAGGTGCTGCGCTCGGCTACCGTCTGGGCGATATCGAGGTAATAATTTTCCTTTGAAACACGTTCCATTTTGCATAGTTCCTTTCGGTTTTGATGAGGGAAACAATATCGCATCGTATAGTCTATTTTATTGTATCATAGATTTATATAAAAATCAAGCATAGATTTTATAAAAAACGCCCTGCCTGTGGCAGGGCGTGCTTGATTTAAAGATGGCCAAAGCCTGCGAGCAATCCGCCCTCGCGGATCTCCAGCGTGGCAAAAGAGGGGCGACCGTCGTGGGGGTTGCCCAGCGACCCGGGGCAGAGCACCAGCAAGGGCTTTTCCGATACGGTGCCTCCCATTGCGGTGCCGCGCGGCAGGGTTTTT
The DNA here is from genome assembly GCA_045576195.1 of Eubacteriales bacterium. Classification (GTDB taxonomy): domain Bacteria; phylum Bacillota; class Clostridia; order Oscillospirales; family CAG-272; genus Firm-07. The sequence continues at coordinate 7,106 of JAZNFZ010000107.1, forward strand.
TCAAAGGGGATGTGGGTGTGGCCGTAGAGCAGCACATCCGCCTCTCGCGCCAGGGCGGCGGCGATGGCCGATTCAAGCGAGCTTTTCACGCCGTAGCGGTGGCCGTGGGTCATAAAAATGCGGTAGCGGCCGATCTCACGCGTGCTCTGCTCGGGGGTGTCGTCAAGTCCGAAAAAGTCACAGTTGCCGCGCACGGCGCAGGAGGGGGTGTCGGTCCTCAGGGCCGCGAGATCCCGCAGTCCGTCGCCAAGAAAAAGCATCAGGTCGGGTCTTGCACGTTCCACCGCCGTTTGAAGAAGATCGGCTCTGCCGTGGGTGTCCGAGGCAACGAGAATATTCATACCGTTGCTACCTCAATCAGCTCTTTTTCGCTTTGGGTGAGGTTGACGACCTCGCCTTGCTCATTCAGTGCGATCAGGTCCTCAATGCGGCAGCCGTATTTGCCCGCAAGGTAAATGCCGGGCTCAATCGTGACCACGTGCCCCGCTTGCAGGGTGTCCGCGGCATCGGCTCTTTGAGAAAGGCGCGGCGCCTCGTGAATGTCAATTCCCACACCGTGGCCCAGCGAATGGCCAAAGGCGCCGTGGTAACCCGCGTTCTCGATCCGATCTCGCGCCACGCCGTCCAGCGCGGCACAGCCAATGCCGAGGCGCGCCGCGGCAAGCGCTGCGCGCTGCGCGGCAAGCACGGTGCCGTAAAGGCGCTTCATTTCCGCATCGGCGCGACCGATGCAGACCGTTCTTGTCATATCGGCGCAATATCCCCCAAAACGGGCACCGAAATCCATGGTAAGAAAGCCTTTTTCCAGCGGCAGGTCGCGAGGAACGCCGTGGGGGAGCGCGGAGGCGCTGCCCGATACGGCGATGGTAGGAAAGGCGAGCCCCTCAGCGCCGTTTTGGCGCATAAAATGCTCCAGCTCCAGCGCAATGTCGATCTCGCGCAGTCCCGGCTTGATATAGCTTAAAATGTGGGAAAAGGCGGCATCGGTCAGACGCTGCGCTTCCTTGATGGCGGCAAGCTCCCGCCCGTCCTTGCAGATGCGGAGCGCCGCAAGGGCGCGTGACGCGCCGAGCACAAGCGAGATGCGGGCAAGCCCCTCCCCCAGCGCGCGGTGCCATGAGAGTGTGACGTGCTCCTCCTCAAGGAGCAGGGTCTGCGCGCCCTCCCTTCCGAGTAGGCGGTCGATCTCTTTTATCATACCGTTTGGGGGGCAAATGATCTCAAAGTCGGGGTCGGCCTCTTTTTTTGCGGCCTCGGCATAGCGAAAATCGGTGAGAAGGTAGGCCGCCTGCGGTGTGATCAGCAGATAGCCGTCCTCGAAGGAAAACCGAGAGAGGTAAAAGCAGTTTTGGGGCGAGGAGATCAGCGCCGCCTCGGCAAGAGGCGCAAGCCTTTGCTGAAATTTTTGCAGATGCGTCATAAATCTACTCCTTTGTGCCAAAATCAAGCCAATCGGAAAGGATGGCGTTGCTCAGGTTCATTCCCGATCCGGTAAAGGCCACGCGCCCCTTTTCCTTCACAAGCAGCCCTCTCGACACAAGTGTGTCAAGCGGGCCGTATGCTTTTTCAAATGAAGTGCCGAAACGGTGTGAGAAATCGGCGAGATCGAGCCCCTCAAAAAGGCGCATACCGAGCATCACATACTCGTCCATTGCCTCCTTGCCGCAGATCTTTTTGCGCGCGGTGGCAAGGGTGTCAAAGCGTTTTTCGTTGGCCGCTGCGAGAAAGGCGGCGGTGCTGCGGGGGGTCTCGAAGCGCCAGCCGTCAAAAAAGGAGTGGGCGGCGGGGCCGAAGCCGAGATAATCAAGATAACGCCAATAGCGCAGATTGTGTTTGGAAGTCATACCGTCCTTAGCGTAATTGCTGATTTCATAGTGAAAAAAGCCTGCTTTGCCGAGAAGGGTGTCGGCGATCTGCTCCATTTCAAGGATCTCGTCCTCCGAGGGCAGGGTAAGGGTGCCTTGCCGCTCAAACAGCGGTGTGCCCTCCTCAAGGATCAGGCTGTACGCCGAAAGGTGGGAGAGTCCCAGGGGCAAAATGGCTTGCAGGGTTCTTTCAAAGGAGGCAGGGGTCTGCCCCGGAATGCCGTACATCACATCGGCGCTGATATTGTCAATTCCCGCGCTCTGCGCGTCCTCCACGGTGCGAAGAAAGTCATCAAAATCATGGAGGCGACCAAGGGCCTGCAGCTCATCCTCGTGTATGCTTTGCAGCCCGATGCTGAGGCGATTGATGCCCGCGCCGAAAAGCGCCTTCAGATATCCCTTTTCGTGGGTGGCAGGGTTACACTCCGCCGTGATCTCTGCGGTGGGGGATAGGGTATAATATGCCCTGACGGTATCTAAAATGCGCGAAAATTGTTCGCCGTCAAGAAGCGTGGGCGTGCCGCCGCCGATGTAAACGGTGTCCACCTCTCTCGCCCTTGCCACGGGGGAAAAGGCGACAAGCTGGGCAAGGAGCGCCGTCAAAAAGGCCTCGCGCGTTTCCTTGTCCGAGGGGGCGGAATAAAAATCGCAGTAGGCGCATTTTCTAAGGCAAAAGGGAATGTGCAGATAAAGCCCGACAGTGGCTTTTTCTGCTACCGTTTCGCCGCTTTTCGGCGTGCCTTGGGGCAGAGCCGCCGTTTTCTGATCAGTTATCATCATCCAGCTTGAGCACCGCCATAAAGGCCTCGGGCGAGACCTGCACCGAGCCGAGCTGGCGCATCTTCTTCTTGCCCTCCTTCTGCTTTTCGAGCAGCTTCTTCTTTCGGGTGATGTCGCCGCCATAGCACTTGGCAAGCACGTCCTTACGCATCGCCTTCACGGTTTCTCTGGCGATGATCTTGGAGCCGATGGCGGCCTGGATCGGGATCTCAAAGAGCTGGCGCGGGATATTGTCCTTCAGCTTTTCCGCGATCTTGCGGGCGCGGGCATAGGCCTTTTCCTCGTGTACGATGAAGGAAAGGGCATCGACCTGCTCGCCGTTGAGCAGAAAGTCGAGCTTGACCAGCTTGCTCTGCACGTAGCCCTCCAGCTCGTAGTCAAGCGACGCATAGCCGCGGGAGCGGCTTTTCAGCGCGTCAAAGAAATCGTAAATGATCTCATTGAGGGGCAGGCGGTAGTGAAGCTCCACACGGGTCTGATCGAGATATTTCATATCCACAAACTCGCCGCGGCGATCCTGGCAGAGATCCATCAGACCGCCCACATAGTCGGTGGGCGTGATGATCGAGGCCTTGACGATGGGCTCTGCGGCCGAGGAGATCTCGGCGGGGTCCGGGTAGTTGGTGGGATTGTCGATGCGTACCATGGTGCCGTCGTTTTTGGTGATCTCGTAGATGACGCTGGGGGCGGTGGTGATGAGATCCAGGTTGAACTCGCGCTCCAGGCGCTCCTCAATGATCTCCATATGCAAAAGGCCGAGGAAGCCGCAACGGTAGCCAAAGCCCAGCGCCACCGAGGTCTCAGGCTCAAACAGAAGCGCCGCATCGTTGAGCTGCAGCTTCTCCAGCGCATCGCGCAGATCGCCATAACGCGACCCGTCTGCGGGGTAAATGCCTGCATACACCATGGGCTGCACCGCCTTGAAGCCGGGCAGGGGCTCGCTGGTGGGGTTGTCCGCCAGTGTGACGGTGTCGCCCACGCGGGTGTCGCCCACGCTCTTGATCGAGGCGGTGAGGTAGCCCACCTCGCCTGCGGAAAGCTCGTCGCGTGTTGAGAGCCCGAAGGGCTCCATCACGCCCACATCCACCACCTCAAAGGTGCGCCCCGTGCTCATCAGACGGATGGTGTCCCCGCTTTTCACACGGCCGTCCACCACGCGGATGTAGACCACCACGCCGAGGTAGCTATCGTAGTAGGAATCGAAAATAAGTGCCTTGAGGGGGGCGTTTTCATCCCCCTTGGGGGCGGGAATGTCGGTGACGATGTGCGCGAGCACATCGGGGATGTTGAGGCCGACCTTGGCCGAAACGGCAGGGCAGTCCATGGCGGGAATGCCGATCACATCCTCGATCTCGCGGCGGGTGCCGTCGATGTCGGCGGAGGGGAGGTCGATCTTGTTGATGACGGGAAGGATCTCCAGCCCCGCGTCCACGGCAAGATAGGCGTTGGCCAGGGTCTGCGCCTCAATGCCCTGGGTGGCATCCACCACCAAAAGGGCTCCCTCGCAGGCGTTGAGCGAGCGGGAGACCTCGTAGTTGAAGTCGACGTGGCCGGGGGTGTCGATGAGGTTGAGGTCGTAGACCTCGCCGTCCTCGGCGGTATAATTGAGACGGACGGCGCGCGCCTTGATGGTGATGCCGCGCTCACGCTCCAGATCCATATTATCCAGCACCTGCTCCTCCATATCGCGCTTGGCCACGGTCTGCGTTGCCTCAAGCAGTCTGTCGGCAAGGGTAGACTTGCCGTGGTCGATATGGGCAATGATAGAGAAATTGCGGATGTGCGATTGCTTGTTCGATGCCATAATTACCTCTCGTTTGCTCCTCGCGCGTGCGCGGGGTAGCATATCAATCATTCAATGCTTATAGTGTACCACGTTTTGCCGTCCGTGTCAAGAATTTGTCGCGAGGCGGGGCGTTCCTCACGCGTGATGTCTGAAATCAAAGACTCTCACTGCAAAAATGTCCAAAATCAAACGTCGCTTTTGCGAAAAACATGCTATAATGAAGCAAAGAAGGGAAATGCGGGGGATTTTTGTACTTTTGGCCGAACAGCAGTCTGCGATTTTGGCCACACGGCATGGGGAGAGAGCATCGGGTGCTCTTGCAGAAAAATCCTTGCCGTGATGAGGGGATGGTAGCAAATTCTGTCTTGCATATGCCACTTTCTGTCTTGATGAAATACATTTTTTGTCCTATAATAAGGATGAACATCTGAGTAGCGGAGGTTTTTTATGAGCGAAAAGAAAAATTGCGTGGTCATTGGCTACGGCGGCATGGGTGGTTGGCATGTCAACCATATCCGAGAGGCGGGCGTGGTCAATTTGAAGGGCATTTACGACATCGATCGCGCACGTGGCGTGGCCGCCGTGCAAAACGAGATCTATGCTTATCCCTCCTTTGAGGCGGTCCTCGCCGATCCCAAGGTTGATTTTATCACCATTGCCACCCCAAATGAGTGGCACAAGCCCCTTGCCATTGCGGCTCTCAAGGCAGGCAAGCACGTGATCTCGGAAAAGCCCGTGACCCTCTCCGTGGCCGATCTTGAGGAGATCATTGCGGTGGCAAACGAGACGGGCAGGCTCTTTACCGCCCATCAGAACCGCCGTTGGGATTGCGACTATCAGATGGTCCGCACCGCCTATCACAGCGGCAAGCTGGGACGGGTGACCTCGGTGGAGTCCCGCTACCAGGGCTCACGCGGTATTCCCGGCGATTGGCGCGGCAAAAAGGAGCACGGCGGCGGCATGATCTATGACTGGGGCGTGCATCTCATTGACCAGATGCTGGGCATTGTGGATGACCGTCGCATTGAAAAGGTCTATTGCCGTTGCGACCACATCACCAACGACGAGGTGGACGACGGCTTTAAGCTGGATCTTTACTTTGAGGGGGGCCTCACCGCTCGCATTGAGGTGGGCACCACCAACTTTATCTCGCTGCCCCGCTTTTACATTACGGGTGTGGACGGTACGGGTTGTGTCAACGATTGGCGTGACGAATGCCGCCTGGTGCTTTGCCGCACCTGGGAGGATAAGGACGTGGCTCCCGTAGTGACCTCGGCGGGCTTTACCAAGACCATGGCCCCCCGCGACAAAAAGACCACCATAGAGGAACTTATCCCCCGCCCTGAGCTTGACGTGCACGATTTTTACCGCAACTTTGTGGCCGCCATTGACGGTGAGGAGACTCAGATCGTCACCCACGCGCAGCTTTTGCGCTCGATGAAGATCATGGAGGCCGCCTTTGCCTCCGACGAGGCGGGTATGCCCGTCGCCATCGACGACGAGCCCACGGGCGACCGCTTCTTCTGATTTCAAGCAGAAATAAACCAAAAAACGGTGCGAGCTTCGCACCGTTTTTTGTTTTCCTTGCAGGTGTCAGTTGATGACACCTGCATTTTTGAGATTGGGGTGAGTGCCCTGCACCAGCACCCAGTCGCTTGAGGAAAAGCCGAGGGTGGAGGACTGGAAGGCAGTCGACTGCAGCGTGGCCATATCCTTTGCCGTGCCGAGTTCGGTGGTGGCTGTGTGGGTGGTTTCGTCGCCTTCGGTGACGGTAAAGCTCTGGCCGCTGAAATAATAGCAGTTTTCAATCGTGTTCTTCCAGTGCTTGTAGCCCAGCAGGCCGCCTGCCAGGATTTGGTAATCGTCCCGGCCGCCGACGCTGGTCACGTTGCCTGTGGCATAGCAATTCTTGAGGGTGGATTCATAATGGTAGCCGACAAGACCGCCTGCACAGATCATGTTATTGTTGGTGGAACCAATGCTTGTGACATTGCCTGTGGCGTAGCAACTTGTAACGGTGGAGCCGGTATCATTCATACCCACAAGACCGCCTGCATAGCAGTCACTTTGGTCGGCTTCGGAGGCGAGAGAACACTTCACGTCGCCCGTGGCATAGCTGTTTTGAATGCTTCCGCCGTAGTTGTAGGCAACCAGACCGCCTGCACAGCCTTCGTAATTCTCAGAAGTGTTTGTTACATTACCCGTGGCATAGCAGCCCGTGATGCTTCCCGTTTCGTAATTGTAAGCGACAAGGCCTCCCGCCGTGGATATCGCGATTACGTTCCCGGTTGCATAGCTGTTCTTGACGGTGCCTCTGTTGGTGTTTATAAGGCCGCCTGCAGAGAAGCCTGTCACCGCGCCTGCCGCATAGCAGTTTTCAATGGTTGCCGAGCTCCAACCGATCAAGCCGCCTGCAGTGTAAGCATAGTCGTTCGTGAAGCCCATTGCGTCTCCTTCTGCACGGCAGTTTTTGATCGTTCCTCCACTACTGGATCCCACAAGGCCGCCTACTCTATCGTTGCCTGTGACACTTCCCGTTGCATAGCAGTTTTCGATGCTTTCGGAGAGATTGGAGCCAATCAGACCGCCGGCATAGGAGGAATAAGCTGTGCTTGACACGTTGCCCGTGGCGTAGCTGTTTGTGACGGGACTGCTGTTGTATCCGATCAAGCCGCCCACGAAGTCGTCGCCATAGTTGTCCGTGGTGGAGCTTGTTACGGCTCCCGTGGCAAAGCAGTTTGAAGCGGAAGCGTATTCATTCAAGCCGATCAGACCGCCGACGTAGTTGCTGCGGCTGGTGGTGGAGACGGTGACGTTTACGGCGGCGGAGCAGTTTGTGACGACACCTCTACTTGAGTTGCAGCCTACCAGACCGCCCACAAAGCAGGAATACGTGGAGGAGGAATAGATTAAGGTGCCTGCCGCAGAGCAGTTTGTGACGGTTCCGTTGTTGTCTCCCACCAGACCTCCTGCATAACTGCCATCGGTGGTTGTGACGTTGATCACAAAATTCTTTACGGTCAGATTTTTGATGGTGCCCGCACTGATCCCGAACAGACCGATATAATCAAACTCGCGCTCGCCCGTGATCTTGTAATCGGAGATGGTATAGCCGCATCCGTCAAAGATGCCCGTAAATTGATCGCCCCGGCTATCGTATGCGATGGGAGTCCATTCGATTCCGCCGAGAGAGAGGTTGTTCATCAGAATATAGTGGTCGCCGAGCGCAGAGGAAACCGCCTTGAGATCCTCCACGGTGTAAACCGGCTTGCCGCCGCAGAGCGTGCATCTGAGGTCTACAATGTTGTGTCCGAGCGCGGGCTTTTTCACATAGGTGGAATGGTCACATCTGGAGCATTCCTCATAAGCATCCCAGCCAAACTCGGAGCAGGTGGGTGTCTTTGCGCTGTAAGAGGTGGTGTTGTGCCCGATTGCGGGTCGCTCCACATAGGAGGAATAGCCGCAGTCCCGGCGCTTGCAGGAGATGTAGGCATACCAGCCCACCTCGGTGCAGGTGGGTGCCTTCGCATCGTGGTGCTCCTCATCGTGGGAAAGGGCGGGCTTTTCTACATAAGTAGAGTAGGTGCAGTCCCCGCGCTTGCAGGAGATGTAAGCATCCCAACCCACCTCGGTGCAGGTGGGTGCCTTCGCATCGTGGTGCTCCTCATCGTGGGAGAGGGCAGGCTTTTCTACATAGGAGGAATAGCCGCAGTTCTGACGCTTGCAGGTGATGTAGGCATCCCAGCCGATCTCGGTACAGGTGGGGGCTTTTGCGCTGTGGCTTTCCTCATCGTGGGAAAGGGCGGGCTTTTCTACATAAGTAGAATAGGTGCAGCCCCCGCGCTTGCAGGAGATGTAAGCATCCCAACCCACCTCGGTGCAGGTGGGGGCTTTTGCATCGTGGCTTTCCTCGTCGTGGGAGAGCGCGGGCTTTTCTACATAAGTAGAATAGGTGCAGCCCCCGCGCTTGCAGGTGACATAAGCCTCCCAGCCGATCTCAGTACAGGTGGGGGCTTTTGCGCTGTGCTGCTCCTCGTCGTGCCCGGGTGCGGGGATCGCGGTCTGTGCCAGAAGCACCGTGCCGCAGACCGAGCAATGCTTGCCGTTGGAAAGACCTGCCACAGTGCAGGTGGGCGCGTAGCCCGTGTCGGTCACCTCGCTGTGGGGCCTCAGTCCGATCACGGTTTGCGCCACCAGCGTTTCACCGCAGGAAAGGCACTTTTTGCCCTCGGTCAGGCCCGTTTCGGTGCAGGAGGCGGTCTTGCCCGTTAAGGTTTGCTGATTGGTGTGCGGGCAAGCGACATCGCGGATCGAGCCGCAGGCATTGCAGGACTCGTCATATTGGTCGTCATAGGTGTGCGCCTTGCGCGGGATCTCGGTCTGCGCGGTGAGCACATCACCGCAGGCAGAGCAGCTGACACCGTCCGTGAGGCCCGACTCCTTGCAGGTGGCCTCTTTCCCCGACACGGTGTATTCCGTGTGCGCCTTGCGGGGCAGCTCAGTCTGCGGGGTGAGGATCTCGCCGCACGTGGAGCATTCCTTGCCCTCGGTGAGGCCTGCGGTCTTGCAGGTAGGCTCTCTGCCGGGCAGGGTCTGCTCGGTGTGCCCACCAATCGGAATTTGCGTTTGTGTTACGAGAACCATGCCGCACGCGGAGCAATGGGAGCCATCGGTGAGACCCACTCCCATACAGGTGGCCGCAAATCCTGCATCGGTGACCGCGGTATGCCCCTTGGCGGGGATCTCCTCGGTTGTGATCACCGAGCTGCAGGTGCAGACGTAGTGCTTCATGCCCGCTTCGGTGCAGGTGGGCTCCTTCACGGTGACCCATTCATTTCCCGCGCAGGCGTGGGGCGCATCGCCACCGCCGCCGTTGCACGCGGCGCATACGAACAGCAGGGTGAGCAGGATGAGCATTGTCATCAAAATTTTGGTAGTCTTCATATTGTCCTCCTCAAATTCGGATCCTATGCGGGACAGCAATTATGGCAGAGAATTTCTACCATAATATAAAAACATTATAAAACGAAAGAGGAAATTTGTCAACAAAAATTCGAAGGGGCGGATCGTCCTATCGGGGCGCGCTGCCGATGGCATCCCCGAAAAATAAAAAAGCGGCATAACGCTATGCGTTATGCCACTTTTTTAAAAAACCCGCCGTGCCGTGTGATCGGAAATCCGAGAACCCTTATTTTAAGGGTGGCGTCCTGCCGATGGCATTACTGCTCCCAGCGTCCTTGCCCTCATTCGAGACAAGTCAATCGAAGATGAGGAAGGGAGGTCTGCAAACCGTCATCGGACTCGTTCCGGACTCCATTTCGTACGTGTAGGCTCCGCTAAACCGAGCATCACGAGCAAAGCAGGAGGAATACGGGAATCAGGCGTCGTAGTCGATCTCCTCGGCAAAGAGGTCGTCGAAATAATCGGCAACGTCATCAAATTCGTCGTCGTCCTCAATGGTGATGAGGTTTTCCTCGCCGTTTTCCACCACGGCCTTGAGGATCACATACTCGCAAAATTCCTGATCCTTCTCCTCCTCACCGAAGGGGATCATGGCAAAGTACTTGGTGCCGTTTTTCTCACAGGTGCCGATCAGCTCAAACTCGTGATCGTTACCCTCCTCATCCTGCAGGGTGTAGACCTCAACCTCAAGCTCGTTCTTGTTTTCTTCCATTATAAAGCTCCTGCCCTTATTTGTAAGGGCTTCCTTTCTGTCACGTATTCAGGGGATTGCTCCTGCTCTTATTTTACCCGATTTTGCTCTGCTTGTCAAGAGGCTTCAGGAGATCGGGATCACATTGCCGCGCTTGTGCAGCAGAACAAAGGCGGGACGGCCCTCCTTTTCCTCTATCACAAGGGTGTAGCCATCTGCCAGAAAATCGCCAAGCTGGGGGAGCTGGGGCAGGGTGGTGCCGACGGCGGCGGAGTAGAGCGTGGCGCCCTTTTCGTCAATAAAGGAGCCGGTGCCGCTTTTCGTCACGCGGGCAAAGCCGTTTTGGAAAAGGTGTGCCTCCTCATATTGGGGGAGAATGGCCCATTCTCCGTGCTTGTTGAGATAGCCCCAGAAGCCCGATGTGGCATCAAGGGCGGGCGCCAGACCGTTCTCGCCAAAGGAGAGCGCCTTGCTAAATACAGGGTCGATCTTGAACTCGCCCTTCTTATTGATATAGCCGTAGTTGCCGTCCACCTGCTTGACCAGCGCCAGGCCGTTGTCGGCAAAGGACTCGGCAAAGGCGAAGGTGGGGGGGATCACATAAATGCCATCCTTATTGATATAGCCGTATTTGCCGTTCTTCTCCACCAGTGCCAGATTGTTTTTGGCAAAGGAGCTGATCCGATCAAACTGCGGGTTGATGATGTACTCGCCCTTTTTGTCGATCATGCCCCAGCTGCCAAAGGCGAGCACAGCGGCAAGGCCGTCCTCGTCAAAGCTTCGCGCCATATCAAATTGCGGTACGATCACATAGGTGCCGTGCTTGTTGATATAGCCGTATTTTCCGCCGATGCTCACCAGCGCAAGGCCGTTTTCGGAGAAATCCTCGGCGGAGTCAAACTGCGGGTTGATGATAAGCTCGCCCCGCTTGTTGATATAGCCCCAGGAGTCGCCTTGCTTGACGCGGGCATAGCCGTTGTGGTCAAAGCTTGCCGCCCCGTCGTACTGGAAGCCGATGACAAGAACGCCCTTGTGGTTGATATAGCCCCACTTGCCATCCAGCATCACGGGGGCGAGACCGTTTTGGGCAAACTCGCCCGCCGCGCCGTATTGCGCGGAGACAGCCCATGCGCCGTTCTTGTTGACAAAGCCCCATTTTGCCGAGAGCGGCGTGCCCTGCTCATCATATTCGATCTGCATCATGGGAAGAAGCCCCTTGTGAAAGAGGGTGACATCCTCGGGGCGGGTCTTGTGGTTGGCGGAAAGAAAGATGATCAGAAATGCGCCGAGGGCGATCAGGATCACAACGGGGAGTGCCAGCACGCGCCAGCGCCTTGCGCGTGGCTTTTTTTCGCTTTCGTCATCGGGGACGGTCACATCTGCCGCGGGAGCCTCTGCCGCGGGGGCGGAGAGGGTGCAGGGGCAGGGAGCTCCGTCCTCGGGGAGAGGGAGACCGCAAAGAGGACATTGAGACATAAGACATGCTCCTTTCAAATTGAAATATGGAAAATTCGGCAAAAATCGGTCAAAAAACGCCGAATTGAAACAAACTGATTTTAAAATTGGAAAATATCATATAAAAATTGGAATATCGTTCTCGTTTTTTAGACGCTCATGTGGTCAAAATCCTCCAGCTCCAGGGAGGGGTTGTTATCGAGCGCCCATTTGATGCTCCACCGGCCCGTGAAAAGAAGATAATCCTTGCCGCGCACATCCTGCACCCATTTGGTGTCGGAGGCGAGGTTGAGGCGGGAGGGCTCCACATCGCATTTGGCGATCCGCTGGATATATTGGAAGGAGAGGTCGCGGTGGAGGTAGTCCACGCCGTATTCGGATTTCATACGGAACTTGAGCACGTCGTATTGCAGCACGCCGATGACGCCCACGGTCACGCGCTCAAAGCCCGCGCCGGGCTCAAAGAAGATGCGGATGGCACCCTCCTGAGCGATCTGGTTCATGCCCTTGGCAAACTGCTTGCGCTTCATAGAGTCGATCTGCTCCACCATGGCAAAGTGCTCGGGGGCGAAGGTGGGAATGCCGTCAAAGGCAATTTTTTTCTCCTTGCTGCAGACCGTGTCGCCGATCGAGAAGATGCCGGGGTCAAACACGCCGATGATGTCGCCTGCAAAGGCCTCCTCAATGCCCTCGCGGGATTCCGCCATCATCTGCTGCGGCTGGGAGAGCTTAACGGGCTTGCCGCCCTGCACGTGGAAATATTCCTGCCCGCGCTCAAACTTGCCCGAGCAGATCCGCAAAAAGGCAATGCGGTCGCGGTGGGCCTTGTTCATATTGGCCTGGATCTTAAAGACAAAGGCCGAAAAGCCGTCGTCGGTGGGCTCTACTACAAGATCGCCCGCCTTTCGCGCGAGGGGAGTGGGGGTAAATTGCAGGAAATAGCGGAGAAAGTCCTCAACGCCGAAGTTGTTGAGCGCCGAGCCGAAAAACACAGGGCTCAGCTTGCCGCGGGCAATGGCATCAAGGTCAAAATCAAAGGAGGCACCGTCCAGCAGCTCCACCTGCTCCACCAGCTCGCGGCGCAGATTTTCGCCGATCAGCTCGTCGAGCTTTGCCTCGTCCGTGATGTCGCAGGCGATGGTGGAAAGGCGGTTGCGGCCGCCGTGGAAGGTATCAAAGGTATGGATCGAGCGCTCGCGGCGGTCATACACGCCCTTGAAGGTGACGCCGCAGCTGATCGGCCAGTTCATAGGGTAGGTGCCGATGCCGAACTCGCGCTCCAGCTCGTCGAGCAGGTCAAAGGGATCCCTTGCCTCGTGGTCGAGCTTGTTGATAAAGGTAAAGATGGGAATGCCGCGCTTGGCGCAGACGTGAAAGAGCTTGCGGGTCTGGGGCTCAATGCCCTTGGCCGCGTCGATCACCATCACCGCGCTGTCGGCCGCCATCAGGGTGCGGTAGGTATCCTGCGAGAAATCCTGGTGGCCGGGGGTGTCAAGAATATTGATGCAATAGCCGCCGTATTCAAACTGCATCACCGAGGAGGTGACCGAAATGCCGCGCTGCTTTTCAAGCTCCATCCAGTCGGAAACGGCGTGGCGGTCGCTTTGCTTGCCCTTGACCGAGCCCGCCGATTGAATGGCACCGCCGTAAAGCAACAGCTTTTCCGTGAGGGTAGTCTTACCTGCGTCGGGGTGGGAGATGATGGCAAACGTGCGCCGACGCTCGATTTGTTGTTTGGTTCTGTCGTCCATGTTCTGTTCCTTTGCTTCATTTACAATCATATTATATTTTACCTTATTTTTTGCAATAATGCAAGAGGAAAGGCAGATTTTTCCGAGCGGGCGTAAAAGTGGACGAAGGAAACTGTCCACGGTATCTGCTTTTTGTACTTATAAAATTGTTTCTATATGATGAATGATCCTATTGACAAAATAAGGAAAATGTGGTATAATTATCCCATGAAACCTGTGCAACGGAGGTGATTTTTGTGAATATTGCATAATCCGACAACAATTAACAAGAGAAACTCGTTCACTCACACAAAGCTGTAACGCACAAAGAAGAAAGGAGCGTCAACATGACAGAAAAATCAACATTTAGTATTCGAATCAAAGGCCTGGCTATCTTTCTTGCCGTGCTGATGTCGATCTCCTTGTTCCCCATGAATGTATTTGCAGAATGGGTCACATCTATAGCACAAGAGAAAACGGTCGCCGCAGAGATCACCTATCCCTTTGAGCTTGTCGAGCTGCGGGAGGCCGATACGAAATATTATCAGCTGGAAAACGGCAAAAAAATGGTGGCGCGCTATCCGCAAGCCGTGCACTATCTTGATGCCGAGGGTAATTGGCAGGAAATTGACAACACCCTTGCCGTGTCGGGCGGCATGTACGCCTCGGCCGATGCCAGAATCAAGCTTGCCAAGAAGACCAACGGCAGTGCCACGCTGCTTTCGCTTCACGAGGGCAACCGCAAGCTCGAAATGGGACTTGCCAACGCCGCCAAAAAGGTGGAGGGGCAGGTCACCAACCTGACCGCCGCAGAGGATGGCAACGCCACCGAGCTGCAGAAGATGACCACCCTTGCGGGGCTGAACGCCAAGATCCTTTATGCGGAGATCTTAGAGGGCGTGGACCTGGAATATGTGCTGTCGGGCAGCCGCATCAAGGAAAATCTCATCATCAAGGCACCAAGGGAAAGCTATGCCTTTACCTTTAACCTCAAATTAAACAACCTCACCGCCACGATGGGCGAGGAGGGGGAGATTTTGCTTTCGGACAGCAAAACGGGCGAGACCGCGTATGTGATCCCCGCAGGCTTTGCCGTGGATGCGGACGGTGCCCATACCGATGCCGTGACCTACGCGCTCACCGATTTTGAAAACGGCAGCTATCTGCTCACAGTCTCGGTAGACGAGGCTTATATGAATGCACAAGACCGCACCTTCCCCGTGACGGTCGACCCGCCGATCTATACGGGATATAATTCCTCTGTTTCGGATGCTTTTTCCGACGGACCGTCCAATCAATTCTTATCCACTTACGATTATTTGCAAGCCTCACCCTACAACTCCATCTATTGGAAAATGACCTCGCTCCCCACACTGCCAAACGATGCCTATGTGTTTGATGCACAGATCTCGCTTGTCACCAAAGCGGTTGATCTGCCGAGCGGTGTGAATTCGCGCCCCGTTGGCGTGTATGAGACGTTTGCGGATTGGACAACTGCCACGCCCTCAGGGGTTTCAAATTCCACCAACTATACCGATTGCGTTTTGGTTAACAGCACGCTTGAGGCAACCTACACCTGGAATGTCACCCCGCTGGTTAAAAAGTGGTATGACGGCTTTAACTATGGCCTTTGTGTGGCAATAGAAGGAACAACCTCCGGTACATATATTCAATTCCACTCCAACGAGGCCACCGATTCGTCCGTCCGCCCGCAGCTCTGCATCACCTATGCGGAGATCAAGGGCTTGGAGGACTATTGGTCCTATTCCGCCCAGGATGCGGGCTTTGCGGGCTCGGGCGCGGTGAACAACGCCACGGGCGCGCTCACCTTTGCCATTCCCACCCTCACCACCACCGACGGGCTGATGCCCTTTACCCCCACGCTCTACTATAACTCGGTGATGGCGGGACGGGAAAACATCTTCGCCAATGTAGAGATTGCTCGCTCTACCTCAATAGACCCAACCGGCTTTCAGACCAACTTCAACGAAACGGTCATTAAAAGCCGTTATGCGGCAGACGATGACAGAACTGTCTACTATACCTTTATGGATGGGGACGGCACGGTTCATTATTTTACAGAACAAAACGATGCAGGGGAGTATGTCGACCAGGACGGCCTGCATCTGACTCTCATTGAAGAAGATTATTTGCTTAAAATTATCGATGTTGATGGAAATATCAGATATTTCTATTCCGCCACCTTGGACGAGCCGGATACAAATGCTTCTGCAGAATTGCAGCAAAGACATGACCTGGTAGAAGCTTGCTGGACATTGGCAGCCATAGATAATAACGCAGAAAACTCGCTATTTTTTGATGAATACTTCGATGAATATGAGCGTTATATCTCTATCACTCTGAGTCCCAGATCCTCTTATAATCATCTGACACAGCTGGCGATCTATTATACCTCAAGCAACAGGCCCTATCTTGTGCTCAACCCCAATTCGGGCGAAGCGGTCGTGTTGCGTTATTCGGCCACGGCCACAGGAAGTATCTCTGCCTCCAACGAAAAATATCTGCGCCAAGTGATCCGTGCCCACGGGTCTACGAGCGTCGACACATGGCTCTCCTATTACAATTCCAATGCAAGCACAAGCGCGGGCAGCATCACGGTGGATGCCACCGCCGACTACACCTATGATGCAAGCGGCTATTTGACATCGGTTTCCAATAATTTGTCGCTGTATCAGCTGCATTACACCTATACGGGCGGTAAAGTCACGGGCATTGTTGAAAGTGTGGGAGCCTCCTCGACCACCGGACAGCAAATCTCGTTGACCTATGGCACCTCTTATACCGAAATCAGAGATAGCGGATCCGACGACTGCTTTGGCACCTCGGACGACCTGCTGAGCAGATATGTTTTTGATGATAACGGCCGCGTGATCTCCTTTTACACCACCGATCTGGCACAAAACAATCTTTTCGGTGCGGCCAATGCTATCTACGAGCCCGAATCTGCGCGCTCGGATAACAGCATCAAAACCTCCATCTCGACCACACAGCATTCCTCTAATTATCTGCTCAACGGTGGATTTGAGCAGGTAACGGGCGGTAATATTGCTTATTGGGGCGGTAGCGGCATAAGCCCCATAGCCGATTCCTATGAGGGGGCATACGGTGCATCGCTTACTTATCTCAATACCACCCTGTCACAAAGCGTTTACCTGACACCGGGTGAATATTCGCTTTCCCTTTACGTAAAAACGCAAAATCGAAAGAACTGCTCGATCACGTTAGGTGCGGCAGGCACCTCGCAAAGAATTTCGCTCAACGAAACCACCTTGATTGAGGATTACGTGTTTGCGGGAATGAATTTCACCGTCAGCTCTGCGGGCACGGTCACCGTGAGCATCGCATGTAAAAGAGAAACTTCAAGCGGCGGCAGCACGGGCCCGATTTATTTGGATAACGTGATGCTTTCCAAAACCTCGGGCGTTGCAGAGTTTGATATGGTGCAAATGGGGCATTTTGAATCCTCAAGCAGCACCGTCACCCCCGCAACGTATTGGAAAGATGCTGCCAATGCCTCTGCCGCACTTACCTTTGAAAATGTTGACACGCTCCACGGCACCGCGCTGAAGCTGGCAACGAGCACAGAGGTGACACAAACCGTTTTTGAGGTGAGTGATGCTGCCTATGGCTTCTTGTCTTCCGATACATTTACCGTAACAGGCTGGGGCAAGGGCACGGCGCAAAGCTATAATTCCAACGCCTTATTCGGCATAACATTAAGGGCATATTCCAGCTCATTCGGTTGGGAGAGTCTGTATATTCCTTTTGATAAAAGCATTGAGGACTGGCAGTTTGCGGGCGGCGTGTTCCGCGTGACCTCGGGATATGGAATGATTACCAAGCTGACCGTCACGCTCCACTATACGGGCCATGCAGGCACGGGCTATTTTGACGGCATTTCCGTGGTCAGAAACAGCACCAATGCAAACGTATATACTTATCACGAAGGCAACGGCCTTCTCGCCTCTGCCTATAACGGCAAAAGCGAAGACTATTACTACTATGATACTCAAAATCGTCCGGTTCTTGTGTTGACAGGCGGTTGTGATATGGTAGAATATACCTATGACTCTGTGATCCCAAAGCTGGTCAAAACCGAGGTCCACTCCGTGTATAGCGGCAGCGTTTCAAATCTTGAGATCGAATATATGCGCTATGCATACAGTTATACCTATAACGGCAACGGCCAAATGACCGAGGCTCTGATGAGCGATAGCCTTGAAAATATCTCGCAGTCATATATCGCAATGCGGTATAGCTATATCACCGATGATACCTCACACATTGTGGGTCTGCTCTCCTCTGAAACCGTAGACGGAAAAACCACGCATTATTTCTACGATGACGACAACGGCAGGCTGCTGGCAGTAACCGCACCTGACGGCAAGGGCGTGTGCTATACCTACGACGGCATGGGCAATCTCACAGCCGTCAACCACGCCACCTATAACGCCTCTGCCACGAATGGATACGTGCAAACAAGCGGTGTGAGCACATCGGTGTCCTACTCCTACGACGCGGCCACCAAGCGCCTTTCCGCCATTAGCACCTCGTCCACTACCTATCGCTTTACATACGATATATACGGCAACACTACAATGATCGGTGTGTCGGATACCGAAACAAGCACAGTGCGCCAGCTTGCCTCGTATACGTACAACCCCTATAACGGCAAGCTGAACACGCTGTCTTACGGAAACGGATATAAAGAGAAATATATCTACGACGAGCTTGACAGGCTGGTGGAAATCAAGTATACCACAAGCACCACCTACACCACGGCGGTCAAATATGTGTATGATTCCGCGGGCCGTCTGCACCGCATCGAGGATGCGCTTTCGGGCGAAGCCACGGTATATCAATACGATGCGCTGGGGCGTGTCATCGGCAGCTATAACTACGCTACCGACGATTATTATAATCGCTTTGTGATGAGCGCCGCCTACAGCGGCACAGATCGCTTGACAGAGCTGACCTACAGTTGGGCCTATTATTTGGATAGCGTAAACAGCGATGTGGTCGATGCCATCTCGTATGAGTATTCCTACAACGATCTGGATCTGCCGAGAAAGGTCTGTGTTGACGGGCAGGAAATGGTCACCCTGACCTATGATCCACTGAGCAGACTGGCAAACAAAACCGTCTCCTATTCGGGCTTTACCCTAAGCCAAGGGTATGCCTATGGCGCAAACACAAACGAGCAGTACAACCGCGTGGCCGAGTACAGCTGGGCCGTCAACAACGGCACTGCCACCACTTACGTTTACACCTATGATGATAATGGCAACATTACTCTGGTAACAAACAAAGCAACCGGTGCCACCTTAGAACGGTATACCTATGATGCATTGGGTCAGCTGACCCGTGCCGATATTGCGGCGGTCAACACAACCTATGTCTATCAGTATGATGCCGCAGGCAATCGCACGGTAAAAAGGGAGTATCCCCTCAGCTTCACGTCTTATCTCGGCACGCAAAAGGATGTACACGGCGCCAATTACTACGACAATACCTTCTCGAAATGGGATGACCGATTGGCTCGTGCAGACCTTCAGTATACCGAGTATGACTGGATCGGCAACCTCACGCAGATCGGTGACTACGGCGATGGAGGCGATACCCCGGGCAAGCAGTTTGTCTGGCAAGGGCGACTTTTGATGGAGTACATCGAGCTGGGCGATTTTGAGGGTGAAACGTTAGGTACTGTCACCTTCACCTACAATTCTGATGGCATTCGCACAAGCAAATTTTCGAGCGGTGAAACCCATCGCTATATCTTAGACGGCACGCGCGTTGTGGCCGAAGAGCTCAGCGAGGATATGGTGTTGCTCGTCTACATTTATGACGAAAGCGGATCCCCCATCGGTATGAAATACCAAGGCCCCACCTACGCCGCCGATCAGTTCGACTATTTCTTCTTCCAAAAGAATCTGCTTGGCGACATTGTGGGCATCTACAATGCAAGCGGCACCCTGATCGGCAGCTATATCTACGGCCCTTGGGGTGAGGTGCTGGATGTCGTTACCTATGATGGCAACACCACACTGCAAAACCGTATTGTCGAAGACTACAACCCCTTCCGCTACCGCGGCTACTTCTACGATTGGGAAACAGGCCTCTACTATCTCCAAAGCCGCTACTATAACCCCGAGTGGGGTAGGTTTATCAATGCGGACAGTTATGTTTCCACGGGCCAAGGTTTGCTTGGCTACAATATGTTTGCATATTGCGGGAATAACCCTGTAAATAGAGTTGACCCGACAGGAGATGCATGGTGGGCAATCGTTGTTGGAATTGTAGCAATAGTTGCTATTATTGCCGCAGATCATTATCTAGGGAAAAATCATCCCGGCGGAGTTCAACTAATCCCAGACGAAAACGACAATAATATGAAGGATAAAATTCTTTATGCAGAAGGAAATGGATTTAATGCGAGTGAAGATTCATTGACTCTTTTGGATTTTGAGGCAGGGATATATAGTGGCATTGCCAAATACAAAAACGGGGAAATGAGTCTTGCTACTTTTTTGAATGTTTGTGCAACCGCACAGTTTGATTTTAGCCAGACAGGTGGAGAATTGGATATTTCTGCTATGGCAACAATCTATAAAATGTATGGTGAACACACGTTAACAATTGCTGGTTATAACATCACTGTTTCTGGTGCTTTAAATGTGGGAGCAGTGGGTGGTGGTATAAATTATGACAAAGAATCAATGAGCTTCGGGTTTGCCCCTCCTAGTGCTGGTATAATTCCCTCTTTCAAAATTGATATCGACCCACGCAATTAAGGAGGACAATATTATGTCTAACATTTATAAGATTCAACGGTACTTATCTTTTATTCCGGGTGTGTCCACACTCTTCATTATGGTTTACACAATGATTGATCTGAAAAAGCACAAAGCCGGCACAAAGGGTTGGACACTCTTTGGCGTTGTCTTCTTTTCATCGGGCATTTTGGGTTTTGTGATCAATGAGTTTGTGATGACGGGGCTGTTTCCGCTGTTGAATTTTGCAGTTTCCTGGGTCATCTCAATCGTTGCGAATAATTTGTTTGTGGATCTGCAAATAAAGTGCGCCAAAGAGCATGAAAAGCGCGAGAAAACAGAGCGCCCTGATCTCGGGCGAAAAGAAAATGCAAAGCAAATGCAGCACAAACCCCAAAAAGGACTGATTGTTGCCGTTGCGATCATTTTCCTCTTGGTGTTCAGCATTATTTTTTGCTTGACCCAAATCATTCCCAACTTAAAAGCACATAAAAGAAAGACCATTGCAGATACCAACGGCACGGAGAATTTTTCGCTAAATACCATCACACAAGCCCAAATTTTAGATGATGCAAGCGAGTTTACAATGACCGCTTTTGGCGAGAATTGCGACGGAAATCAATCTTTGGTACTGGACACCTCTCTCAAAGAGCAAGATTATGATAAGGTGTTTCTCTCGGCAAATGAATTTAGCGGTGTAAAGGTGTTGCAAGCAACAGTAACAGAAACTGAACTTTTAACATTGTCTATCGATAGTGAAGTAACATCGGGCAACTTTGTCATTGTTATCGTCGTGGACGGTCAACATTATTGCGATGTCGCCATCAATCGATTCGAACAAATCACATTGGAACACATAAAAGGAAAAACCGTTTTGGTTAAAATTGCAGGAGAGACCGCTAAAATTAAGATTTCTGTGGAAAGAAGCTTTTAACGCAGGCATCGGCACCGCGCCAGACCCCAACACCCCACGGCAGGGGGAGTAAAATTCCCCTGCCACCCAAGCCTCCCTTGTGCAAAGGGAGGTGGCTTGCGAAGCAAGTCGGAGGGATTGTAAAAGGCAAAAAGCACACAAAACAATCCCTCAGTCACCTAACGGTGCCAGCTCCCTTTACACAAGGGAGCCCGTGCAACGCACCC
>JAZNFZ010000108.1:0-8206 GCA_045576195.1 Eubacteriales bacterium
CCCGCTTGAGCGGGACTAAGTCCCAAGCCTCCCTTGTGTAAAGGGAGGTGGCACGGCTTGCCGTGACGGTGGGATTGTAAAAAGCGATAATCTACACAAAACAATCCCTCAGTCAGCTTCGCTGACAGCTCCCTTTACACAAGGGAGCCTTTCACACAAGATCATTCTACGCTGAATTTTTATTTGCTTTCTGCTCATCGGCAAAGCCTTTATGGAACCCCGCCACTATGGCGGGGTTTTCGTCTTGCAAAAAACGACCCCAAACGGATACCGTTTGGGGTCGTTTTTTCTTTTCAGGCAAGGTCCTTTTTGATGGCGGCGTGAATGTCAGCGCGCATCTGCTTGACCTCCTCGTAAACGCTCCTGCCGTATTTTTGGATCACGGATGCGGTTGCATCCGACAGCACGATGACATAAAAGCCCGTCCTCGGGTCGACAAACACCGACTGCCCCGTGTGACCGCAATGGCCAAAGGAGCCATCGGCAAACAGTCCGCCCGTCTGCGCGTAGCGGCCGTCCACGTAAAGAAAGCCAAGGCCGCGGGAGTCGTCTTTATCGGCTGTGTGATTCTGAATGGCCTTTTCAAACAGCGTCTCACTGATGAGGGGCGCGCCCTTTCTTTGCAGCATTTTTACATAGCACGTCATATCGTCCATATTGGAAAACAGCCCCGCGTTGCCCGCCACGCCGCCAAGGTGCCGACAGTTGTAGTCGTTGACAATGCCGAGCAGGGCGGCCTTCTCGTTGTGGTTGACGATGTTTTCCCGCTCGGTGGGGCAAAAGCCGCTGCGCGTCATCCCAAGCGGCTCTGCCACAAGTCGGGTGAAGGCCTCCTCAAGGGGCATGCCGAGCACCTTTTCTGCAATTCTGCCAAGCAGGATGTAGCCGGGGCAGCTGTAAAGCGTTTGGGAGCCCACGGGCACGTCGGGCGCGATGGAAAGGATCAGCTCCTCCACATTCCCGCGCGTGACCCCCTCCCTGTTGAGCGGCTTGTGACCGATGCCCATGGTGTGGGTCATCAGGTGCCGCACCGTGATCTCGCGGCGGTCAGTATCAAAAAATCGATCCATCGTATCGTCAAGCGACAAAAGGCCGCGATCCAGCGCGATCAGAGCAAGCGAGGTGGTGACCACGATCTTGGTGACCGAGGCCATATCAAACAGGGTGGTGGCGGTAATGGGCCTTTCGGCCGCGCGGCTGGTGTCATAGCGCACGCCGTTAAGATCGCCCACGCGCACAAAAATGTTTCGCACCGTACCCTCCGCAACCAAGCGGTCAAGGCAGCTCTCCAAGTGTTTCATTTTGTCTTCCTTTCTTCCAAAA
Source organism: Eubacteriales bacterium (assembly GCA_045576195.1). Classification (GTDB taxonomy): domain Bacteria; phylum Bacillota; class Clostridia; order Oscillospirales; family CAG-272; genus Firm-07. The sequence goes on from JAZNFZ010000108.1 coordinate 1,324, forward strand.
AGCATCATTCGTCACAGAACGGTATCTGTTTTGCAAAGACTCAGCCGAAATTCGGGGGCGGTGAGGTCCTTTGCGGCGCCAGGGCGGCACACGGTTTTTTGCACCAGCGCACCCTCTTTTTGCAGCGCGCCGAGGATCTCATAGGTCAAAAGCCCCGATTGGTTGGCATCGGCGGGGGCAAAATGCGGCTTGATCGACCGCCGCAGCCCGTCAAAGGTCGCGTCGCCCGCGGCAAGCCCCCCTAGGATCGTCTCCCGCGCCGCCGCGCGCACCCGCTCGTCGATCGGTGCAACGGTGGCAGGGGGCGTCGCCATTCGATTTATCTCCACGCGGTCACATAGTACCCGCCCAAAGGAGCAGGGCGGCAGCACGGTGACCTCACCCGCATCCGCGGGGAATGCCATGGCCGTGGTGGCAAGATAAGTGCCGTGGGACACGGTGGCCGCGTGCATCGGCATATTGATGCGCGAAAAGGCAATGCTGTCGGGCGAGGAAAGTGAGAGCAGAAGTCCCACGATCTCCGAGGGCATCTCCAAAAACGACTCGCAAAGCGCCGCATCGGGCGCTTGCCCCCTTGCCACGCGACCCGTGGCAAGGGCGCACATCACGTCGCTCATATGCACGGCGCTGCCGTCGGGCAGGGTGTTGTAGTGCTCCCCCTCGACGCGGTCGCGCGAGGAAAGCGTGCCACCGCTTTGCAAAAGTGCCTCGGCTTTTTTGGAATATTCCCCCAAACGGTGTGAAAAACAGCCCGAAGCGCCGTTTGCCACATAGGCCGTGACGGGGGTGCCGTCCGTACCGAAGCCGAGAAAGGGGTGCGCCCATCTGTCGCCGCCGCCCGAGGGGGTGCGGCTATGTATGATGCCAATGCACCCGGGCAAGCGCGCCGCATCGGTCTCCTCCAGCAGTCGCGCGGTGTCGCCCGTCAGCTTGGCGTGATAGATCCTGCCCTCGTGCAGGGTGGCAATGCCCGTGTAAAAGCCGCCGTCAAAGCCCTCCTGGCGGCGGATCATATCGATCAGAATGGGAGCGGCAGGCCGCTTTCCCACATAGCCCGCGATGTTACACATGTTTCACCTCAAACGGTATAATTTCCGTCATAACGGTAGATCTGCTTGCTCAAAAAGGAGGTGGGCAGTCCATCACGGAAGAGATGCCCGTCATTGGAGCAGGTTATGATTTTGGGAATGGCAATACCGTCCACTTCCTTAAACTCGATCACGGTCATACCCGTGTGACAGAGATTGAAATGCACGGCAAAGCGCGGATACGGAATATCAAGCAGGCAGCTGAGAAACGCAAGGCCAAAGCCCTGGTGTGCGAAAAGTGCTACCTTTTTTTCATTCGGGCAGGTCACGCGAAAGGCACCCGTTCCCTCAATATGCTCATAGCCGAGCGTGCGGAAAAAGGCATCGCTCTCACGCCGAATGCGCGCGATGCCCTCGCGGTAGGTGTCCGAAAGCTCTGCCAGAGCAGGGTGCTCGTACCAGCGCTCACCCAAGGAAAGCAGCTCAGGGCTCATAAACAACGCCTTGGTCGTCGGATGATCAAACACCCAGCTTTTGCGCGTGCCGTCGGTATAGCTCAAGGCGCGATAGGCATGATCCTCGCGTGCAAAATCAAGCAAGCGCATTTCCTTGCACAACAGCTCGCAGGTCGGCCTTGCGGTATCGATGGCACGCTTGCTGGTGGAAGCATAGATCTCATCAAGGCCGTGCTGCGCCAGGCGCTTTGCCAGCGCCTCGGCCTGCCTTTTCCCCAGGGCGGTCAGCGAATCGGGGGTATACACGGGTTGGCCGTGGCGAATGTAATAAAAGAGCATATCCTCAACCTCTTTTCTTGTTTTTCACACCGTTATCGGTCTAAATCAATTTCCATGTCGTCGATCACACGGTGATCGACAAGCTCCTTGAGAAGGCCGATGGCCGAATCCAGCCGCCTCACGTTCTTTTCCTCCCGCAGCCACAGCGCAGGATCTGCCTCGTTGCCCGGATAGGCAGGGTAGCCTGAGATCGCAAGCTTGCGCGGCAAAAGCGCCTTCGCCAGAGCAAGACTGCGCTTCATATGGGTCAGTGAGGTAACGATAATGGCGCTGTGTGTGTCATAAAGCCGATCCCTGCGGTTGATCTGCAGCGTCGCGCAGATCATATTCTCCTTGGTGGTGCGCGCCTCGTTGTCAAGCAGGATCGCCTCACGCGGCACGCCGTTCTCGACCAGCACATCTGCCATAAAATCGGCCTCGGTGATCCTCTCGCCATTCAGATCGCGCTTGACACCGCCGCTGGATACAATGTATTGCACACGGCCCTGACGGTAAAGCTCCGCCGCCGCCAGCGCGCGCTGCTCCGCCTCGGGCAGATCGCAGCCAAGCAAAATGGCCACATCGCCCGACATCCCATCATCGCCAATGCCGCCGCAGTTGAAGCTCCACTTCTGCTCGGGGGTCATGGCAAGCAACCGTTCTCTTTCCACACAAGAAATCTTCATCGCCCTCACCCCTTCAGCAAGGCCGCGCCTACAATGCCCGCATCGTTGCCGAGCATGGCCCGCGCCAGCCTTGTTTTCTTCTCCGCAGGAACATTTTTCCCGTAAGACATCTCATCCACCGCGCGGGAGAGCGGCAGAAGCAGCGCATCCCCCTCGTGGGAAACGCCGCCCCCCAGCACGATCATCTCGGGCTGGAAGATCTTAACCAGATCAGAAAGACCCGTGGCAAGATATTTGATGTAAGTATCTACTACCGTTATGGCACTTTTATCGCCAAGGCGCGCCGCCGCAAAGGCGGTTCTGCCGCTGAATTTTCCCTCTTTTTCCGCCACGCTCCACAAAAGCGAGGCCTTGTTTTGCTCGGCCGCGCGACGGGTCTGCCTGATGAGTCCCGTGGCAGAGGCATAGACCTCAAAGCAGCCGCGCCTGCCGCAGGGGCAGGGCTCGCCGTCATAGGCAATCACCATATGGCCAAACTCGCCGCCAAAGCTGTTAAAGCCGCCATAGAGCTTGCCGTCAATGACAATGCCGCCGCCCACGCCTGTGCCCAGCGTGACCGTCAGCGAGTGGCGCAGCCCCTTGGCCGCACCCGCGCAGGCCTCGGCCCAGGCGGCACAGTTGGCATCGTTCTCCAAAAAAACAGGCTTGTCGATCCGCGCGCGCAGCTTGCTCACCAGAGGCTCATTGGAAAAGCCGAGATTGCAGGCAGAAAGCACCACGCCCGCCTTGGGGTCGACTGCGCCGGGGCTGCCGATGCCGATCGATCCGATCTCGGCAAGTGCCGTACCCGATGCAAGGAGCAGCGCCTTTACCGCATCCGCCATAGCGGCCACCACGGCATCGGCCCCCTCCTTTACGGGAGTGGGAACGCTTTTTTTCTGCAGCACCGCGCCGTTTTCATCAACAATGCCCACGGCAATGTTGGTACCGCCCAGATCAATTCCTATGTATTTCATACCGTTATGCCCCTTTTTAGGATTTAAACACCTCGCCGCCGATCACCGTCATCAAAAGATCGTTCTGCTCGTTGACCACGATGAAGTCAGCATCATAGCCCACCTCGATCCGCCCCTTGTTGATACCCATATAGGTCGCGGGGGTGGTGGAGGCCATATAAAAGGCCGCGTCGCGCGGAATGCCAAAGGAAATGGCCGTCTTCACGTCCATATACAGATTGCAGGCGCTGCCTGCCAGGTTGCCGCTCTCGGTGCGGATGGCACCGTCCTTGATGATGCGCTTATGCTTGCCCATTTTCAGATATTCCCCGTCGGGCAGGCCTGTGCCCGCCACCGCATCGCTGATCAGGATCATACGCTCCTTGCCGAAGGTGCGGTAGAGCATCGTCACCACACTTCTGTGCAGATGCACGCCGTCGCAGATCACCTGGGCGTAGATGTTTTTGTCGATGGCCGCGCCGATCACACCGGGGTTGCGGTGGTGCAGAGGCGGCATGGCGTTGAAGGTGTGCGTCAGGCACGTGGCACCCGCCTCAATGGCGGCAATGGCGGTGTCATAATCCGCCGCCGTGTGACCGATGGCCACCCGCATCGAGGTGTTTTTGATGTAGTCGAGCGCGCCCGCAAGCTCGGGGGCGATGGTGATGAGCTTTGCCCGCTCACAGCCTGCGAAATCGGCAGGATCGGGAAGCCTGGCCTCGTCTGCCGCCATTGCACCCAGCGCCTTGGGCGAGATATACGGCCCTTCCAGGTGAAAGCCCGGCATATTGGCGCCGCGCAGACCCGCAAGCTCTGTTTGCAAAGCCCCCCTGATGTTGGCAAGACCGCCCGCCGTGGTGGGATACCAGGTCGTGATGCCGTTCTCGGCAAAATAGATGCTCATCCTCTCCAGCGCCTCGGCACCGCGCCCCGCGTCAAGCCCCACCGCGCCGTGGCAGTGGATGTCCACAAGACCGGGGAAAACATCCAGACCGCCTAAATCAATACCGTCCTCGGTCATTTTGCCGATTTTTTGAAATTTGCCGTCGGCAATTTCAAGATCTGCAAGCTCGCCGAAGAGCCGCGCGTTTTTATAAATCTTCTTGCTCATAAAAGGAAGCTCTCCCCTCTTTTTCATTCCTTTTCATTCTAACACATCCCACGGGGGCAAGTCAACAAGTTGCCCCAAAAATTTGCACAATACCGAAAAAACACGGCAACGGAGCCTGAAATTGACAAAAAGCAGGGCCGCCCGAGACAGGCAGCCCTGCTTTTCTTATAATTCAACCGTTAACCCGTCCTCGGCGATCCGGCAGGGGAAGGGTGCCTTTGCGGCAAACTCCGTGAGATAAGGCTCACGCTCCAGATTCAGGTGGTGGATCACCATACGGTCGGTGGGGGTCTTTGCCAAAAGGTCGTTCACCGTGCCGGGGTCGTGATGCGCGCCCTCGCAGAAGACGAGATCGTAATGCTCCTCGCCCAGAACCTCCATATAATCCCCAAAGCCGTAGCCGAGGTCACCCGTGAGCAGGATCTTTTTCCCCTCTGCCTCCACAAAAAAGGAGAAGGAGCGGTTGGTGTGCTTGTTCTGGCGGGCAGTGACCCGCACGATTCCGTCGTCATAGATCAGCCCCTCGTCGTAGACCTGCTGCTTCAGCGGTCCGCGGAGTACGGGCACGTCCATGGTCTTGATCCAACCGTCAATGCCGTCGATGCACTTCTGCTCGGGATAGAGGAACAGGGGGTCGCAGGTCTTTCGATAAAGGCCCCACCACATCAGCTCAGAGCAAAAGGCAACCAGGCCGTTGAGGTGATCGCTGTGGCTGTGGGTGATGAACACCGCCTTTACAGAGCCGTGCGGAATATCGTGGTACTGGAGCAGCCCCGAAACGGGAGCGCCCGCGTCAAAAATATAGGTATTGTCCTTGACCTGCAAGAAAATCGAGGAGCAAAAGCGATGCTTTTCAGGGACACCGTGGCTGGCGCCCGCAACGATCCATTTCATAAAAGCCTCCAAGCAGTTTTTTTCTATTTTATCATACGCGGGGGGATCTGTCAAGGAGAAACGGCTATATTTTTCATACCGTTTGCCCACTTAAATGCTTATTGCGGCAACACCGCTTCATAAAAGTCGCTCCGGTAGCCCTTTGCGCGAAGGAGTGAGAAGGTTGCCCGCAGCTTTTCCTCAAACTCGGGCTGGTATCGCTCATAATCCTCGTAAAAATACTGCTCGTGGATCATCACTCTGATGCAGTCGCGGTGGCTCATGCGCCCCAGCTGCTCCAAGATTTCTTCTGTGGAAAAGCAATTCAGAATGATGTCAACAGAGGCAAAGGAAATGCCGTCGATCCTCAAGATCTCACCGCTGCGGATCCGCGCCGCCTTGCCCTCCTTTATCCCGTATGAGGTGCGCGGCTTTTCGTCGGTGCCGAAAAGCCCCAGCAATCCCACAACACCACTGTCCCGAGCCGCTCTCAGGCCACCCTCGGTCAGCAGGCAATAATGGATCGTAGTGGTGGCGGCCAATGCCGCAGGGGAGGCAAAGCGCCTGATCTGCTCGTGCGCCCTCCGCCAATCCTCATAGACCTCATCGTAGTCCGAATTTTCGTAAGGCTTGACATTTTCCAGCTCTGAGTGAAAGGAAAGTCGCAGCCAATCCGCGTTTTCTCTCCATTCCTCACAGTATCTCTCGCTCATCTGCGAAAGATCAAAGCCCTCGGTGCGGTAAAACAAATTCAGCTGTACCTTCAGGCCAAGCTCCTCGTGAAGCCGCCGATACATGGCAAGATAGGGATGATCAAAAATGCTTTGACAGCACTCCGTATGGATCTCCTTCAAAAAACGGATGTTGTCGTCCACGGTAAAGCAAAAGCTCTTGATAAAAATCACCGCCCTTCTTTGCTTCATTGTAACACAAAAAGCCCTGCATTGCAAGGGCTTTTTGTGTCGGTGCCATTTTGCGGTAAGCCCGTCAGAGGGGGCGTGGCCGCTATTCAAGCCACCCGATTTTTATTTTTGGTGTGGCGAGCCCTCAGGCCAATCTCAATAAGGAAGCAAGAAAATCCATATGGAATAGTTGGGCGTGCGAATCACGCGAGGCACCATTCAGGGACTCACCATGACGGCTATGCCGTCATACAGAGATTGCCATGCAATCTCCGCACCCTACAACGCGCAGCGTTGTGAGCCCACAGGATTAAGAGCCCCCCTGCCGGGGCTTGCTTCTGACCGCAAGGCGGTCAGGGGAAACCCGCCTTAGTGCTTAGCAGCACTCCTAGCAAGATCAGCGGTTTCCGAGTGAAGTCACAATGGGGAAACAAAAAGAAAATTCATATGGAACAAGTGGGCGTGCAAAGCACGCGAGGCACCATTCAGGGACTCACCATGACGGCTATGCCGTCATACAGAGATTGCCATGCAATCTCCGCACCCTACAACGCGCAGCGTTGTGAGCCCACAGG
>JAZNFZ010000109.1:0-21619 GCA_045576195.1 Eubacteriales bacterium
CGTTTCTGCCGTACACCACCGTGTCAGCACCACTAAAGGTGGTCCACTGTCTGCGGTTGGTAATATACAGAGCCGCATGCTGGATGTAGCCATCAGCAGGCACGGTCTTGCCCGAAACGACATTATACAGCTGAGAAGGACGAACGAAATTGCTGGGGTAGTAGTCGGGATGCGCCAAATAGTAACCATCACCCGCATAGAACTGGCAGTTAGTCAGGTTGTACTGGTGGTATGCAGGACCTCCACCGCCTTGAATGTAGCTACCACTTGCATTAAGCTCCATACAGCCCGCATCGGAGATCAGCGCAAAATTGTTGAAGTTGACCTTGATCTGGTTGTCAACGCCTGCCTCAGTGTTCACCACAAATTTGAGTGCAAACTGGTGGGTGGCGGTTTTTGCCTTTGCCATCTCCACATCAAACACGAAGCCGCAGCCGTCTACCGTGTAGGTGCCGGCAGTCGTCAGCGTAACTGTAACGAGAGAATCGAAATCGGTGGCATGAACGTCACCCAGCAGCTTCAGGGTGTAGCCATTAGCCATAACAGCCCAGGCAGCGTCCCAAGTTTTGTACTGACCGACCTCATTGCCATCAGCGCCGTACACGCCAAAGCAATAGTCCTCGTTGTAAGTAAGTGCCTCGGCACGAGTTCCCTCGGTAACAGGCTTGCCGTTATATTCAGCAAAGCCCTCTTCCACAGTTTTACCAATCGTGCCGTCCTCTGCTGCGAAAACGCTGATGGCAGCTGCGGGCACGAGGGCCACAACCATCAACACCGTCAACAGCAAAGCAAGAAATTTGCGTTTCATAGGTAAATCTCCTTTTTGTTGATTTGATTCATCCAAAGATAAATCTTCATTGTCAATTATATCCTATCTTTTTCAAAAAGTCAATGCTTTTTTTAAATTTCTTTGGTTTTTTATTTACATTCTTTTTACAGAGCCGAAAATAGGGCCTTTGGGGAGAAAAAATCCCCGCCGACATCGGTCAGCAGGGATCTTATTTTAATAAGGATACGTCCAGCTGGGACGGTTGCCAAAGGCGGCCTCGGCGGCCTGCAGCAGCGCTGCTCTGCCCTCCCCGTCAAAATAGCCGAGCAGGTACTGCTGATTTCCCTCCGCATAGGGGCTGAAGAGGGCTTTCGCGGCAAAGGAATGGGTCTCCTTGTCGGTCAGCGTCGCAAGCACGCTTGGTGCCGTGCGGGGAGCTTCGTTTTTGCCATCCAGGTCAAGCAGCGCCTTTTTGGCCACCTCGGTGGCGGCGCGGGCGTTGTTGGTGGTGTCAAACGCGCCATAAGCATAGCTCTCGCCCACCTTGGCATAGGGGATGGCCACAAACACGGTGTTGGCCAGGGCTGCCGTGGGGCACTCCAGCACCACGCTGACGGTATAGCTGCCGTCCGCGCCCTTGGCGGGGCGCTCGTCCACCAGATCGTGCACGGTCACGCCCGATGCGGCCAGCAGCGCCGCGTGGGTGTGATCCCCCACGGCAAGCAGATCGGCAACGGGCACCAGCAGCATGCCGTAGGTCGCGCCCTCGGCAAGGGTCTCCAGCGCGGCATCAAAGCGCAGGGCCGCGCCCGCCGACATCCGCACCGAGGCACCCGCAAGCAGCACGGGCGCGCCCGCCTCGGCCGTGGGGTTGCTGTAATAGTCCTCGGCGCCAAGGGCGCTCACCGTCAGCGGCAGCACCAGCAGCAGCGCCAGCATCCAAGCCAAAAGCCTTTGCCTCATTTTCTCTCCCTCTGCGACAAAATTCGCACTTTTTCTTCCTATTTATTATATAGAGCCGAAGAGACCCTCCGGAGATGAAAAAACAGGGAAGTCTCCACTTCCCTGTTTTTCTGCACCATATCCTGTGTTGGTGGATATTAGGAATAATAATCCGGGTAGCTCGCGGTATCATCAATATCCGCAGATGTCGACATGATATCCTCTGTCAGCAGCTCCAACACTTCGGCGGTAGGTGCCTCATAAATATTCTTCATGATAACTTTTCCTCCGAATTGAATTTGGTACACAACAACTCTACTCGATAATATCATAGCACAGCATCTTCGTGTTGTCAATACTTTTTTGAAATTTTTTTATTTATTTTATCATTTATTTTCCCCGGCCGTCAAAAAGCGGTCTGCCGCCGCAGTGGCCAGCTTGTCGCAGCGCTCGTTAAAGGGGTGGCCGTCGTGGCCGCGCACCCAGACGAAATTGACGGTGTGCACCTTGAGCAGCCCCAGCAGCTGCTCCCACAGATCCACATTCTGTGCCACCGAGCGATCGGGCTTGCGCCAGCCGCGGGCGCGCCAGCCCTCGGCCCAGCCCTTTGTTACCGCCTCGGCGACATAGCGGGAATCGGTGGTGACGGTGACCTCGCAGGGCTCGCGCAGGGCGGCAAGCGCCGCAATGACCCCGCAAAGCTCCATACGGTTGTTGGTGGTATGCGGCTCGCCGCCGCAAAGCTCCTTTTCCCTGCCGCCGTATACCAGGATCGCGCCCCAGCCGCCGGGGCCGGGGTTGCCGCGGCAGGCGCCGTCTGTATAGATGTCCACGTGCTTCATGCCACGCCCCCCTTTTTTCGGTTACTTTCTCGCTCTATTTTAGCACGTGTGGCGCGATTTGTCAACCGCGCGGAGGCAATTTTGCACGCGCTCGCTCACTTTTTTGCGGTGCGGCTTGCTTTTTTTGGCGCAATGTGCTATACTGAAGGATGATAGCTCTCTTAGCCCGTCCGTCGGGCAGGAAAGGACACATGATGAACGTAAAGGCGCTTTTGACACCTGACAATAAAAAGAAGATAAAGGATCTTTCCCTCAGCATAGGCGCGATCCTTGTGCTGAACGTGGTGATCCAGTTTGTGCTTTACCCCTTTTTGCAGCGCAGGCTGGGCAACGACGGCTACGGCGTGGCGCTGACGCTGCTGGCGCTGGTCTCGATCACCGCCAACACGGTGGGCTCCGCCGCCAACTACTCGCGCATGGTAAAGGATCGGGTGCTCTCGCCCTCCAACGGCGATTACAACCTGCTTGTGCTGCTTGGCGGCCTGCTCTCGGGCGCCATTGGGGTGCTGTACCTTTGGCAGCTGGGGCTGCTCGATCTCATCAGCGGCACCGTGTTTGTGCTGCTGATCTTAGCCACCGCTTATCGCTACTATTCCGACGTTGATTTTAAATTAAGTGGCAACACGGTACGATATTTCCTCTTTTACGTCGCCATTTCGGCGGGGTATCTTGCGGGGCTTCTCGTCTACCATTTCACCGACAACTGGATGACATCGATCCTCACGGGCGAGGTCTGCGGCATCCTTTTCACCCTGCTTGCGGGCACCATCTACCGCACCAGGCTGCGCCTCTCGGCGGCGCTCCCCACTGTGTGCAAGAGCATGCTCTTTTTGCTGTTCTCGGGGCTCTTTGAGAATCTGACGCTAAACGCCGACCGCCTGATCCTGCTGGCATTTTCGGGCGGCGAGGCAGTTTCGATCTACTACACCGCCTCGCTCTTCGGCAAGGTGGCGGCGCTGCTGACCGTACCGCTCAACGCCGTGATCATCACCTATCTGGTGCGCTACGACAAGGGACTTACCCGCAAGATGTGGTCGGTTTTCGCGGGCGCGGGCGTGGCCTTTGCGGGTCTGGCCTTCGGTGCCTGCGTGCTGGGCTCTTACATCCTGCTGCCCTTCCTTTACCCGGGGCTGTTTGAGCTGACAAGGCCCTATATGCTGGCCGCCATTGCGGCACAGATCTGCTATTTCATCTCGGGTGTGCTGCTGGTGGTGCTGCTCCGCTTCCGCGGCGAGAAAAAGCAGTTTTACTTTAACCTTGGCTACGGCGTGGAATTTTTCGCGCTGGTCATCCTCGGCACGGTAAAATGGGGACTGGATGGCTTCGTCTGGTGCTCGCTGATCGCCAATGCGCTCCGCCTTGCTGCGGTGCTTGTTTGGGGCTTCCTCCCCGACAGAGAAAAAAAGGCCGAGCTTGAGGATGAATAAGGATAAAAGTAGCACCGTTTGGCATCTTTTTGCCAAACGGTTCTTTTTTTATTTGATTTTTGCCGCCTCTGCCATCAGGGCGCGGTTGATGCCCGCCATTCGCTCGGTGGGCACCTTTTGCACCTTGCGGTCATAGGTCACAAGGCCGTTGATCTCCTCCTCTACGTCGGAGACCTGAGTATAGATGCAACCACAGAGACCCTTTTCGATCAGCGGGAGCAGCTTTTTGAGGTAAAGCTCCTCAAGAGCCGCCGAAAGTGCGGGAACGGTGCGGAATTTCTTATAACCGAACTCCTTTTCCTCATCAAATACGTGCCCCGACACCTTCATGGAATAGCCGCCGAATTCACTGAGAAACACAGGGCGCGGATCGCGCGGCACGCGCAGGGGCGTGTAGTAGGTATGCAGGCTCTTGAGGTCAGTTTTTCCCACACCCTGGTCGTGCCAGCCGCTGACCGAATCCACGATACGTGTGGGGTCCTTTTTGTGAACGAGGGACGAGATCTTGGCGGAGTCAAACTGCCCCCAGCCCTCGTTGAAGGGCACCCAGGCACCGATGGAAACACAGTTGTAAAGTGCCCCGAGGGTTTCGTCGATCGCCTGATAAAACTCACACCGTGCGGCCTCGTTTTCGCGTGCAAAGTAGGCGTAATCATCGTCCCTGTGGTGAAATCCGAGGAACGGGAGCGCCGCCACGTGGCTGAACTTATATTCACCGCCGCCGTTGACAAAATCCTGGAACACCACCAGTCCCAATCGGTCACAATGGTAGTACCAGCGCAAGGGCTCCAGCTTAATATGCTTGCGGACGGTGTTAAATCCCATCTCCTTCAGCAGCTTCAGCTCGTCATAGGCGGCCTTGTCGGAGGGGTAGGTCAGCAGGCCGTCCGACCAGTAGCCCTGATCCAGTACGCCGTTGAAGAAGTAGGGCTTGCCATTGAGCAAAAGCCTTGCCTTACCCGACTGATCCTGCCCGATGCCAAAGGAGCGCATACCGAAATAGGAGGAGAGCTTATCTCCCGACTCGTTGGTGATCTCAATATCGTAAAGCTTCGGGTGCTCGGGCGACCAAAGCTCAAAGTCAAAGCTCAGCTCCACACGGTCAAAATAGCACCGACGGAGCAGCTCCTTGCCTTGATCGAGCACCACGATCTCCTGCGCCTCGCCGTTGCTGTCCGAGGTCACGGTCAGGGTCTTTCTCACCACGTCAGGGGTGATCTTTAGGTTTTTGATGTGATTTTTCGGCATACTCTCCAGCCACACCGTCTGCCAGATGCCGCTTTGTGGCGTATACCAGATGCCGCCGCGCTTGTCGCTTTGCTTGCCGCGGGCGCCGCCGTTGCGGGTGGCTTCGTCGGTGCAGCGCACCTCAATTTCATTCTCGCCCCGCTTCAGCAGTGCTGATACATCAAGGAAGAAGGGGGTAAAGCCGCCTCGATGGCTGCCTGCAAGGCTCCCGTTGACAAGCACCTGGCATTCGCTGTCCACCGCGCCGAAGTGAAGCAGAGTGGTGCCGCGAAGCAGCTCATCCTCCACTGTGACGCGGCGGCGGTAGATCAGGCGCTCGCCCGCACCGAGGCAAAAGCCCTCCTCCACGCCGCTGTTGGCGGTTTCGGGCGAGAACGGTACGAGAACCGTGCCATCATAGAGAATTTTTCCGCAGGCATCCTCCTTTTGGAGTGCCCATTTTCCGTTGAGGCAAAGCCAGCTTTCGCGTGCCGCTTGGGGGCGGGGATGCTCACTGTGGGGGATCTCCCCTACCATATAATCGGTTTTCAGCTTCATCATTTTTTCTCCTTTTTCGACGCCCTTTCGAGGAGAGGGATCAGGGCAAACATCAAAAGCGCCGCTATGCTGCCTGCCAGAAAAATGTCGGGTGAGGGAATGTATTGGGTGGTCATGGTATCGGCGCTGCCGAGGTCGGGCAGGGGCAGAGCCGCCGCCTTGTTGATGGCGTTGCCGATCATCGGCCCTGCCACCATCGGGATAAGCACCGCAAAGATCATTCGCACGCCCTGCAGCTTACCCACGTCAGCAGGCGGCGTATGGTCGCGCACCAGCGCACCGCACAGAGCGGAAACAAAGATATAACCCGTGATCATCACAAAGCCCGCGATGCCGAAGAGAAGCAGCGTGGCGATCTTGCCCTCGGCCTTGCCAAAGCGCATGGCGAAAAGCCCCAGCGCCATCACGCCCGCCGCGATATAGAGCAGGCGGGGCTTTGAGGTGCGGTCGGAAAGCGCGCCGAGGTAGAGGTTGATGAGAGCGCCCAGCACAATGGCAAGTCCGAACACCACACTGTATTCCATTACGGTAAAGCCAAGGTAGGTCTTCATATAGATGATGAGATAGGGCATAAAGATCTGGCAGGCCACGCCGTAGACCCCCATAATGAGAAGTGTCAGGTAAAACGCGGGGTTGGCGCGCACCACCGAGGGGCGGAAGCCGTAAAAAATATCCCGCATGCTTCCCTTTCGTTGCAGTCCCGCGTGATCCCTGATGAAGAAAAGACCCGCAGCGCCGCAGGCGGAGATCACAACGCCAAGCCCCAAAAAGAGCCAGAAATACCCCACCAGCTCCACAAGAATTCCAAAGCCGCCCGCCACGATCAGCATAGCAACAAGGGGCAGGATCGAAAGCACGCCCTCAATTTTGCCGCGATAGGCCTCCTCGGTGTTGTCGGTGACCCAGGCGTTGAAGGCGGCATCGTTGGAGGTGGAGCCAAACAGCGTCATCACGCAGTCACCCGCCACCGCGAGAAACAGGGTGATGGCAACGGCGCGGCTGCCGTCGGTTTTGAGAAGTGCCCCGATGCGCTCGGCATCCAGCATACCGAACAGTGCCACCGTCACACCCCAGATGAGATAGCCCACCGAGATAAAGCGGCGGCGGTTGCCCGCGCGGTCGGAGAGCGTGCCCGCCACCAGCGTGGTAACCGTTGCCACCACGCCCGAGAGCTGCACCATCAGCGTGATGGCATCAAGATCAGGGGAAATGGTTTCAAACACAAACAAATTAAAATACATATTCTCGACCGACCAGGCGATCTGTCCGATCAGGCCGAACAAAAGAAGCACCAGCCAATTTCGGCGGCTGAAGAGGGCTTTTTTCATAGCTCCGATTCCTTTCCTTATGTATTGCTACCTACAGTATAACACATTTGAAGAAAAATTGCACCACTTTCTTTTGCGAGGCGCAAATTTTTCTCAAATTACTTGCTTTTTCCCACATCTTTCGGTATAATGATGGGAGAAATCTGTCGGTCGCATTTTTTGATCCGTATAAAGCGAAGGAGAAGATACAATGAAACGAAGGCTTGGCATTTTGGCGGAATTTGCAGGCAGCATGCCCTCCACCGAGAATCTGGAGCTGATCAAGGAAGCGGGCTTTGAGGCATACTTCACGGGCCGCTACCGCGAAAAGGACGTATTTGAACTGAAAAACAAGGGGGACAAGCTGGGACTTTCCTGCGATTTTTTGCACGCGCCCTTTGCGGGTATCAATGCAATGTGGCAAAACGGTATGGATTACCTTACCGTTTTTCAGAATATAAAAACCGCCATTGATGCCGCAGCGGAAAACGGTGTTCCTGCCGTGGTGGTGCATCTTTCCTCAGGCTGGACGCCTCCCGAGATCTGTGATCTGGGTCTTTCCCGCTATGATGCGCTGGTGGAGCACGCCATCAAGCGAAACGTGACCGTGGCCTTTGAAAACCTCAGGAGGCTCGGCAACCTTGCCTATATGCTTGACCGCTACGAAAAGATCCCCCAGGTGGGCTTCTGCTATGACAACGGTCACGAGCATTGCTTCACCGAGGATCTGCCCTTCCTTGAGCTGTTCGGAAAACGCACCGTCTGCACCCATATTCACGATAACACGGGTCTGCGAAGGGACGACCCCACCATCAAAAACGACAATCACCATCTACCCTTTGACGGCGATTTTGACTTTCCCAAGATGATGCAGCGCCTCAACGCCTGCGGCTACGAGGGCACGCTGATGCTGGAGGTCTGGATCAAGGATCACTACATCGGCACAGATCCGCGGGAATTCATCACCACCGCCTACGAGCGGATCAAAAAAATCTCAGAAATGTAAAAAAGAGGCCAAACGCGCTGCGTTTGGCCTCTTTTTTACGATCACTTGATCTCGCAGATCCATCCCTCGGGGGCCTCAACGGTGCCCATCTGGATGCCGCGCAGGGTGTCATAGAGCTTCTGAATGACAGGGCCCATGGCATCACCCTTGCCATAGGTATACTCCTTGCCGTGATCCACGATCTTGCCCACGGGCGAGATCACAGCGGCAGTGCCGCACAGACCGCACTCGACAAACTCGCCGATCTCGGCAAGCGCCACGGGGCGCTCCTCCACGGCAAGACCCAGGTAATCGGCAGCCACCTGCAGCAGGGAGCGACGGGTAATAGAGGGCAGAATGGTATCCGATTTCGGCGTAACCAGCTTGCCATCCTTGGTCACAAAGATGATGTTGGCGCCGCCCGTTTCCTCAATGTGGGTACGGGTTGCGGAGTCAACATAGATGTTCTCGTCAAAGCCTTTTTCGTGTGCATCCACAATGGCGTACAGGCTCATGGCGTAGTTCAGGCCTGCCTTGATGTGACCCGTTCCGCGGGGTGCGGCGCGGTCAAAATCGCTGATGCGGACCGTCAGGGGCTTCACACCACCCTTGAAATAAGGGCCTACGGGGGTTGCAAAAACGCGGAATTGGAAGTCGTTTGCGGGCTTTACCCCGATAACGGGGTTGATTCCGAACATAAAGGGGCGCAGGTAAAGCGAAGCACCCGAGCCGTAAGGCGGCACCCACTCGCGGTTGGCGGCCACGGTTTTCACGATCGCGTCAAGGAAGCGCTCCTTGGGGAATGCGGGCATCCGCATCCGCTCACAGGAGTCGATCATACGATCCGCGTTGAGATCGGGGCGGAAGCAAACGACCCTGCCGTCAGCGGTGGTGTATGCCTTGAGGCCCTCAAAGCAGGTCTGTGCATACTGCAGCACACAAGCGCATTCACTCATAGTGATCTGATCGTCACCCGTGAGCGCACCCTCATCCCATTTGCCGTCGTGGTAATTAGCCACATAACGGTAGTCGGTTTTTAGATAACCGAAGCCAAGATTGCTCCAATCAATATCCTTTTTTGCCATTTTTGATCTATCCTTTCTTCTTGTGAAAATATGATTTGATCGTCGAGCGCCGTTACCGCTCTGCAATGACCTCTACCTCAACCAAGGCACCCTTGGGCAGGGCCTTGGCGGCCACACAGCTGCGGGCGGGCTTTTCGGTAAAGTAGCGACCGTAGATCTCGTTAAACACGGCAAAATCACCGATCTCCGCGAGGAAGCAGGTGGTTTTGACCGCCTTTTCAAAGGAGGAGCCCGCCGCGGCCAGCACCTCACCCAGGTTTTTCATCACCTGCTCGGTCTGCTCGCGCACGCCGCCCTCCACAAGATCACCCGTGGCGGGATCAATGGCGATCTGCCCCGAGGTAAAGACCATATTGCCCGTGACGATGGCCTGAGAATAGGGGCCGATGGCGGCAGGGGCCTTGCTTGTAGAAACCTTATTTGCCATAGTAAATATCCTTTCTTTACTCTAATTCGCCTTATAACGGTATGAGTTTAACGCAGGCTATCGATAAATTGCTCGGCACAGCGGGGGGAGCGGTGACCCTTGGAAAGCGCAAACGCCTCCGCGAGGCGCGAGAGCTCCTCACCCTCCATAGTGATGCCGTACTTCACGGCGAGCTCGTGCACGATCTGCAGATAAAGCGCCTTATCGGGCTTGCCGAACAGCACCGAAAGGCCAAAGCGAGCCGAGAGCGAGAGCGACTCCTGCATGGAGTCGTTGCGATGCACCTCGTTGCCCTCTCTGTCGTCAAAGCGCTCTCTGACGATATGCCGACGGTTGCTTGTGGCATAGATCACGGCGTTTTGCGCCTTGGCAGAGGCCGAGCCCTCCAGAGCCGCCTTGAGCATACTGAAATTGTCGTCACTTTGGTTGAAGGAAAGATCATCAATAAAAATGATAAATTTGAGGGGGTTGCGGCTGATCTTGCCCATCACAAGGGGCAGGAGCGAGAGCTGATCCTTACGGATCTCGACGAGGCGCACGCCTTCAGAAAAGAAGTGGTTGGCCACCGCCTTGACGGTGGAGGATTTGCCCGTGCCCGCATCGCCGTACAGCAGCACATTGGCGGCGGGTCTGCCCGCCACAAAGGCGGCGGTGTTCTCCACCACGCGAGCGCGCTCCTGCTCGTAACCGATGAAGGAGTGAAGCGCCACGGGATCCGCGCTGATGATCGGCTCGATGCGATGCTCGCCGTGATCCGAGAGGCGGAACATACAAGAGGTGGCAAACATACCGTAGCCGTATTTCCCGATGCTGCGAACCCGCTCCTCATACTCGGCAACAAGGTCGGGGTGCGAGGTCTCAAACTCCGAGAGCGGAATGTCGGTGTCAAGATAGGCGGCAAAATCCGCTACCGCAAGAGCCGCAAAGTCGGCAAGTATGGCAAGCTCGCGGTGAAGGGTGGCCGTCAGCTGCGGCGAGACCGCGCCGCCCGTGGCCACAGTGGTGACATAGACGTTTTCGTCCTCAAACACCGCCTTTTTCACGCAAGCCGAAAGGTCGCCGCCGCCTGCATAGATCTCACTTGCAAAGCGCCCGTAGGCACGGAGCTTTTTCGCGAGATCCCCTTCCTCAACCACAGCAAAAAAGTGGCCGAACAGGGGGAGGCGCTCAAGACCCTCAAACACGCTCATTGCACAAAGCGACAGATAGAGCTTCTCTATCCTTTGCTCCTTCATACTGCGGCACCTCGGATCTCGTCAAGGATCTTGTCGGTCATCTCCTCGGTCGTGAGCGAGGGCGCACCGTGGGCAAGATCTGCCGTGCGGAAGCCCTCCTGCAGCACCCGATCCACCGCAGACACGATGGCATCGGACTCGGCAGAAAGACCAAAGGAGTAAAGCAGCATCATTGCCGCCGACAGAATGGTGGCAATGGGGTTGGCAAGATGCTTGCCCGCAATGTCGGGTGCGGAGCCGTGGATCGGCTCGTAAAGACCCTTGGTCGTGCTGCCGAGCGAGGCCGAGGGCAGCATACCGATCGAGCCCGTGATCTGCGAGGCCTCGTCGGAGAGAATGTCACCGAACATATTGGAGGTGACGATCACGTCAAACTGCGCGGGATTCCGCACCAGCTGCATCGCGGCGTTGTCCACCAGCATATCGCTGTAGGTCACGTCGGGATAGCGCTCGGCGGTCTCGTGCATAATTTTTCTCCAGAGTCTGGAGGATTCCAGCACGTTTGCCTTGTCAATGCTCACAAGACGGCCGCTGCGCTTGCGGGCGGTCTCAAAGGCCACCTTGGCAATGCGCTCAATCTCCATACGGCTGTAGCACTCGGTATCGTAGGCCTCCTCGCCGTACTTACCCTCGCGCATACCGCGCTCACCGAAGTAGATGCCGCCCGTCAGCTCGCGGACGATCATAATATCAAAGCCGTTTTCAACGATATCCGCGCGCAGGGGGCAATCGTCCTTCAGCGCGGGGTAGAGCTTGGCAGGGCGCAGGTTGGTAAAGAGCTCCATCGCCGCTCTGATGCCGAGCAGCGCCTTTTCGGGGCGCTTGTCACCGGGGAGGTTGTCCCACTTGGGGCCGCCCACGGCACCCAGCAGCACGCTATCTGCGGCAAGGCAGCCCTTGACGGTCTCCTCGGGCAGGGGGGCTCCCGTGGCGTCAATGGCGCAGCCGCCGATGAGGTAGGGGGTAAAGGTAAATTCGTGGCCATACTTCTCGCCCACCAGCGAGAGCACGCGTACGGCACTGTCCACGATCTCGGGGCCGATGCCGTCACCCTTCAGTAATGCAATGTTCAGCTTCATAACAATCCTCTTATTTGATGTCACCGTTTCGGATCGATGCCACAAGGCCGCCGTTGGTGATGATTTTTTGAATAAATGCGGGGAAGGGGTTGGTTTTGTACTCCTTGCCCGCGGTGAGATCGCGGATCACGCCCGCATCAAGATCGACCTCCACCGCATTGCCGTCGGCAATGGCCTCGGCCGCCTCGGGGCACTCCAGAATGGCAAGCCCGATGTTGATGGCGTTGCGGTAAAAGATGCGGGCAAAGCTCTTGGCAATGACCAGCGAGATGCCGCTTTCCTTGATGGCGATGGGCGCGTGCTCACGGGAGGAGCCGCAGCCGAAATTGAAGCCTGCCACCATGATGTCGCCCGCCTTCACGCGGGTAACAAAGGTCTTGTCCAGATCCTCCATACAGTGGGAGGCAAGCTCCTTTTTATCAATGGTATTGAGGTGGCGCGCGGGAATGATCACGTCGGTATCCACGTTGTCGCCGTATTTGATGACACTACCCTTAAATTTCATGATTTCTCCCTCCTTACGCCATAAATTCGGCAGGATCGGCAATCTTACCTGCCACAGCACTGGCCGCCGCCACGGCGGGGCTTGCCAGATAGACCTCGGACTTTACATCACCCATACGGCCCACAAAATTGCGGTTGGTGGTGGCCACGGCGCGCGCGCCTGCGGCGAGAATGCCCATATGACCGCCAAGGCAGGGACCGCAGGTGGGGGTGGAGACCACACAGCCTGCCTCCACAAAGATCTTCAGCAGCCCCGTTTCCATCGCCTTTAAGTAAATATCCTGGGTGGCGGGAATGATGATGGCACGCACATGGGGCGCGATCGTTCTGCCCTTTAAGATCTCGGCCGCCTCGGCAAGATCCTTGTAGTGGCCGTTGGTGCAGGAGCCGATCACCACCTGATCGATGCGGATATCGCCGATCTCATCAAAGGTATGGGTGTTTTCGGGCAGGTGGGGGAAGGCCACGGTGGAGCGGATCTCGGAGAGATCGATCTCATAGGTCTCGTCATAGACAGCATCGGCATCAGCCTCAAAAATACGGGGTGCGGTCAGCGCGCGGTCCTTGACGTAATCCATTGTGATCTCGTCCACGGGGAAGATGCCGTTTTTCGCACCCGCCTCAATGGCCATATTGGAGATGGTCAGGCGGTCATAGATCGAAAGCGATGCCACGCCCTCGCCGACGAACTCCATCGACTTATAAAGCGCACCGTCCACGCCGATCTTACCGATGATGTGCAGGATCACATCCTTGCCCGAAACGTATTTGTTCAGCTTGCCCGTAAGCACGAACTTGATGGCGGAGGGCACCTTGAACCAGGCCTTGCCCGTTGCCATGCCGCAGGCCATATCGGTGGAGCCGACGCCCGTGGAGAACGCGCCGAGCGCGCCGTAGGTGCAGGTGTGGGAATCGGCACCGATGACCACGTCACCCGGCACCACAAGTCCCTTTTCGGGCAGGAGCGCGTGCTCAATGCCCATACGGCCCACATCGTAGAAGTGGGTCACCTCTTTTTCGTTGCAGAAATCGCGGCACATCTTGCATTGCACCGCCGCCTTGATGTCCTTGTTGGGGGCAAAGTGATCCATTACCATGGTCACCTTGTCGCGGTCAAAGACCTCCTTTGCACCGATGTTGTTGAATTCGCGGATCGCCACGGGCGAGGTAATGTCGTTGCCCAGCACGCGGTCAACATCCACGAGGATCAGGTCGCCCGCGCTGACGGCATCAAGCCCTGCGTGTGCGGCCAGAATTTTTTGTGTCATTGTCATTGCCATATTGATCTACTCCTTTTTGATATGGAAGTTTTTTAGAAGGTAGGTAAATCCCTTAAAGAGCCTCAAAGCAATAGAGATTGCCGTAGCTCCAATTATAGTCACTGCCGTTATGGCGGTCAAAGGTCAAGAGAAAATGCCGCGTACGCGTACCCGAGGCGATCGGAACCAAGGTTCCCCAGCCGCGGAAACCGCCGTCGTCGTAATCAAAGCTCAGCTCGGTAAATTTCGACAGATCGGGCAGGTCGTACGCACGGTAATTGGCGCGCAGCTTGAAGCCGTTGCCGCACAGGAAATGCAGCTGCTCCCCTACGCGCACGATGGAGCCGCCCGTCTCCTCTCCGCCCTCCGCCGATGCCAGAAAGCGGTCGCAGACAAAGGGGCTGTCTCCCTCAAACAAATGATAGGCGTAACGCCGCTTTCCGTCCTCGCAGGTCCGCAAGCGGCAAACAGTGAACAGCCATTTGTCATGCTCCTTGTCATAGATAAAATCAGGATCCTCATCCCCCTGAAAGCCCAAAAATTTGCGGTGATCGTCACCGTCAAGCGCCTGGGGCATCAGCTTGATATCCACCACGTTTACACCAAAGCGAATATCGCCGTCAAATTCGGCGCATCCGAGAATATGTCCGTGGCTGAAGGAGCACACCCAAAGGTTCCATTTGCCCGTCATACGGTTGAATTTGAGCGAGGTTGCCACATCAGAGCACCACGCACCATCCCCCGCGTCAAAGAAGATGGCGCCGCAAAGCGACCATTCGCACGTGCCGGGAACCCACGAGAACACCGCCTGATACATTTCGGTGTGCATACGGACAGTCAGCGTAAAATACATTTTACCGTTCTCGATCATCACATCCCCGTTTTCGTACTTCACGGGGCGAATATCGGCCTGCGAGATACCACTGTCCATATAGGAGCAGACTCGGGAAAGCTCGGCGCGGCCGTCCACAACAACCGCCGCGTAAGAGCGCGAGAAAACACGTTCAAAATGCACACCCTCAAGGTGGGGCGCCGTCAGCTCGGTAATAAAGATCGGCGCGTCGCCGTCGCGAAGCCATAACTCAAAATGATGCTTCCGCGCCGTCACCATCAGCGACATTTCCGCACGGAAGGGGCGATCCAGAGAGATCTTCTCGCCGCAAAAGGCAAGGGAAAGTCCGTCGCTGTCGCGCCTTAAAAGAATGTCGACATTGCCCAAGGGGGTACGGAATTCAAAGCCGCAGGCACCGTCAAGCGCGTGGATACGCATCTCGTAGGTCGCGTAGGGAAAGAAATCGCCCAAAAGGCGGCTCACCCGTCCATCTGCAGCATAATGACCGTCCGCCACCCGCTCTGAGGCGGCACCCGACAGAATGGGATAGGGGTCGCCCCTTGTGTCATTGACAAAATCCTTGAAAAAGGACATCTCGCATAGTCCAAGTGTGAGATTTTTGAAAAAATGAACCGAAAATTTGCGCCTGAATTTCATATGGTGAAGATTTTGCATAGTGTCTCCTTTATGCAATCAGAAAAATCAGCTACTCCGCCACTGCGCGGCCAAGTCTTGCGTGTGCGGCCGGAATTTTTTGTGTCATTGTCATCTTGGACATAGCCGTTCTCCTTATTTACTGATAATTGATGATCGCGCCCTTATCGGCAGAGCTGACCATAGCGGCATAGCGCTTGAGGTAGCCCGAAATGTTTTCCTTCTTCTTGATGGGCATCTCGGCACGGCGCTTTGCCATCTCCTCGTCCGAGACCTTCAGCTCGATCTTATACTCGGGAATGTTGATGGAGATGATGTCGCCGTCCTTGACATAGGCAATAGGACCGCCGCTGGCGGCCTCAGGCGAGCAGTGACCGATGGAGGCACCGCGGGTGGCACCCGAGAAGCGGCCGTCGGTGATCAGCGCCACCGAGGAGCCGAGCCCCATACCCTGAATGGCGGAGGTGGGATTGAGCATCTCGCGCATACCGGGGCCGCCTGCGGGGCCCTCATAGCGGATCACCACCACGTCGCCCGCCACGATCTTACCGCCGTGGATGGCGGCAATGGCCTCCTCCTCGCTCTCAAACACCTTGGCAGGACCCTCGTGCACCAGCATTTCGGGAGCCACGGCGCTTCTCTTGACCACACAGCCGTCGGGGGCAAGGTTGCCCTTGAGGGCGGCAATGCCGCCTGTTTTACTGTATGCGTTCGCAGCACGGCGGATCACGGTGTCGTCAAGGATCTCGGCATCGGCAATGTTCTCTGCCATGGTCTTACCCGTGCAGGTCATCACCGAGGTGTCAAGCAGCCCGAGGGAAGCGATCTCCTTGAGCACCGCGTAAACGCCGCCCGCCTCATTAAGGTCCTCCATATAGGTGGGGCCTGCGGGGGCGAGGTGACAGAGGTTGGGGGTCTTTTCGCTGATGGCGTTGACCTCATCAAGGGAGAACGCGACGCCGCACTCGTTGGCAATGGCAGGCAGGTGCAGCATGGAGTTGGTCGAGCAACCAAGCGCGAGATCGGTGGTAATGGCATTTTTGATGGCCGCCGCCGTCATAATGTCGCGGGGGCGGATGTTTTTCTTCACCAGCTCCATCACCTGCATACCCGCGTGCTTCGCGAGCTGAATGCGCGCCGAATAGGCTGCGGGGATCGTGCCATTGCCGCGAAGGCCCATACCCAGTGCCTCGGTGAGGCAGTTCATGGAGTTGGCGGTATACATACCCGAGCAGGAGCCGCAGGTGGGGCAGGTCTTGCACTCAAATTCGTCAAGCTTTTCTTTGTCGATCTTGCCCGCGTGGTAGGCGCCCACCGCCTCAAACATAGAGGAGAGGCTGGTCTTTTTGCCGCCGACGCGACCGGCCAGCATCGGGCCGCCGCTGACGAACACGGTGGGGATGTTGAGGCGTGCCGCCGCCATCAAAAGCCCCGGCACGTTCTTGTCGCAGTTGGGGATCATCACAAGGCCGTCGAAGCCGTGCGCCCGCACCATCGCCTCGGTGGAGTCGGCAATGAGGTCGCGGGTGACAAGGGAGTATTTCATCCCCTCGTGCCCCATGGCGATGCCGTCACACACCGCAATGGCGGGAAACACAATGGGCGTGCCGCCTGCCATCGCCACACCGAGCCTTGCGGCCTCGGTGATCTTGTCGAGATCCATATGCCCGGGCACGATCTCGTTATAGGAGCTGACGATGCCGATGAGGGGCTTTTGCAGCTCCTCGGACGTAAGCCCCAGGGCGTTATAAAGTGATCTGTGGGGTGCGTTATCGCAGCCGTTTACAATGGTATCCTTGATCATAGGTATTTCCTCCTGTGCCTGTTTGGAAAGTTACTGTATGAGGCACACGAGCTGCGGCTCGTGTGCCTTTACAACAACTTTCTCAGTTGTTGATAAACTTTTCTTCATCCGCCCAGCTATAAAGCTTACGGATATCCTCGCCCACCACCTCGGAGGGGTGCTCGGAGGCAAGCTTACGCATGGCATTGAAGTGCACCTGCGCGCCCGCATCGGACATATCGAGGAGGAAGTCCTTGGCAAAGGTACCGTCCTGAATGTCAGAGAGGATCTTCTTCATGGCCTTCTTGGTCTCGGCGGTGATGATCTTGGGACCGGTGATGTAGTCGCCGTACTCAGCGGTGTTGGAGATCGAGTAGCGCATGCCGCTGAAGCCCGACTGGTAAATGAGGTCAACGATCAGCTTCATCTCGTGAATGCACTCAAAGTAAGCGTTTCTGGGGTCGTAGCCTGCCTCAACCAGGGTCTCAAAGCCTGCCTGCATCAGGGCGCAAACGCCGCCGCAAAGCACAGCCTGCTCACCAAAGAGGTCGGTCTCGGTCTCGGTGCGGAAGGTGGTCTCCAGCACGCCTGCGCGCGCGCCGCCAATACCGAGGGCATAGGCAAGACCCAGCTCCAGCGCGTCACCCGTGGCATCCTGGTGAACGGCGATCAGGCAGGGAACGCCCTTGCCCACCTGGTACTCGGAGCGGACGGTGTGACCGGGGCCCTTTGGGGCGATCATGATGACGTTGACGTTCTTGGGGGGCTTGATGCAGCCGAAGTGAATGTTGAAGCCGTGCGCGAAGGCAAGGGTCTTGCCCTCGGTGAGGTTGGGCTCGATGCTCTCACGGTAGAGCTTTGCCTGCTTCTCATCGTTGATGAGGATCATAATGATGTCGGCGACCTTGGCGGCCTCGGCGGAGGTCATGACCTTAAGGCCCTGTGCCTCTGCCTTTGCCCAGCTCTTGGAGCCCTCATAAAGACCGACCACCACGTTGACGCCACTGTCCTTGAGGTTGAGCGCGTGGGCGTGACCCTGCGAGCCGTAGCCGATGATCGCTACGGTCTTGCCCGAAAGCTTGTTCAGATCGCAATCCTGCTGATAATAGATGTTTGCCATTGTTTTATTCTCCTTTTTCAGATAAATTTATGTTGATTTTTGGAATCACTTACTCAGTAGCGTGGAGGTTCCGCGCTCCAGCGCCACAATGCCCGTACGGCAGATCTCGATGATGCCAAAGGGCTTCATCAGCTCGACAAAGGCGTCGATCTTCATAGGGTCGCCCGTGACCTCAATACACATACCGTCTATGGTGTAATCCACCACCTTGGCACGGTAGGTATCCACGGCAAAGTGGATGTCCGAGCGGTTTTCGGGCTTGTTGTAGACCTTGATGAGCATCAGCTCGCGCTTGATGCACTCGCTGTCCTCCAGCACCTCCACCTTTTTCACGTTGAAGAGCTTTTTCATCTGGTTGATCAGCTGCTCGCGGGCATAGCCGTCACCCGACAGCGAAATGGTAATGCGGGAATAGGCGGGATCCTCTGTTTCACCGACGGTCAGGGCATCAATGTTGAAGCCGCGGCGGGTAAACATACTGGTCACGCGGGTCAGAACACCGAATTGGTTGTCTACATAAACGGCGATCACAAATTTGTTGTTCATTTTACTTCCCCCTTTGCTCTGGCCTTGGTAATGATATCCTCGATCGAACCGCCGGGAGGCAGCATCGGAAGCACGAACTCATCCTTATCCACATAGGTGTCGATCAGCACGGGACCCTTCACCTCCAGCGCTTTTTTGAAGGCATCTTCAAACTCCGCGGGCGTGGTGGCACGCAGGCCCACGGCACCAAATGCCTCGGCGAGCTTCACGAAATCGGTCTTTCGCTCCAGCACCGTGTGGGAATAGCGGCCGCCGAAGAAGAGCGTTTGCCACTGGCGCACCATGCCGAGCACGCCGTTGTTCATCAGCACGATGACCAGCGGGATCTCATAGGTCACGGCGGTGGCAAGCTCGTTGAGGTTCATGCCGAAGCTGCCGTCGCCCGTGATGAGCACCACGGGGTCGCCCGTGGCCACCTGTGCGCCGATGGCGGCACCGAGGCCGAAGCCCATGGTGCCGAGGCCGCCGCTGGATACAAAGCGGCGCGGTCCGTCAAACTCGGCGTATTGCGCCGTCCACATCTGGTGCTGCCCTACGTCGGTGGCAAACACGGTGTGGGGGAGCTTTGCCCCGTTAACGGTATCAAATACGCGGCGCGGCGTCAGTCTCTCGCCTGCCGCCTCGCGCTGCTCGCGGTCAAACTGTGCCTCTCTTGCAAGCAGGTCAGCCACGGTCTTCTGCCAGGCGGGGCGCGAGGTCGCCTTGACGCCTGCGGCGATCCGCATAAAGGCATCCTTCACGTCTGCCACAATGCCCACGTCGACCTGCACGTTCTTGTTGATCTCCGAGAAATCGGGGTCAAGCTGAATGACCTTGGTGTTTCTCGCGTACTTTTTGACATTGCCCGTGGCACGGTCGCTGAAGCGCACACCCACCGCAAGGATGAGGTCGGCCTCCTTTTGCGCCATGGACGAGGCGTAATGGCCGTGCATACCCTGCATGCCGAGGAAGCGAGGGCAGCTGTTGTTGACCGCCGAAAGACCCATAAAGGTGCAACCGATGAAGGCATCCGCCCGCTCGGCCAGCTCCATGATCCGGGTGCCGAGGCCAAGGCCTGCGGCCCCGCCGCCGATGTAGATGTAGGGGCGCTCGGCCGCATTCAGCAGCGCGACGGCCTTCTCGATCTGCGCCTCGTCAGCCAGCGACAGGGGGAACTTTTCGGGAATCGGCTGCTCCTCCCACTCGCAGCTTGCGATCTGCACATCCTTGGGCACATCCACCAGCACGGGGCCGGGTCTGCCCGACTTGGCAATGCGGAAGGCCTCGCGGATGACATCGGCCAGCTTGGTAACGTCGTTGACAAAATAGTTGTGCTTGGTAATGGGCAGCGTAATGCCCGTAATGTCGATCTCCTGGAAGCTATCCTTGCCGATGAGTGAGCAGGGCACATTGCCCGTGATGGCCACCATCGGGATCGAATCCATCATTGCCGTGGCAATGCCCGTGACCAGGTTGGTCGCCCCCGGGCCCGAGGTGGCGATGCAAACGCCCACCTTGCCCGTGGCGCGGGAATAGCCGTCTGCCGCGTGGGCAGCTCCCTGCTCGTGGGCGGCAAGATAGTGATTGAGGCGCGGCTCACGGTAAAGCGCATCATAGATGTTGATGACCTGACCGCCCGGATAACCGAACACATCGGTCACGCCCTGCTCGACCAGCGTGCGCGCGATAATATCTGTTCCTGTTAATTTCATAAGCTAACGGTCTCCTCTTGATTTTTGTCGGTCACGCCGTCACGCCCATCTCGCGCAGCATTACGTTGACCGCGCTGACGAGAGCCTTGACGGAGGACACGATGATATCGCGGTCGATGCCCGCACCCCAGAAGCTACCGCCCTTGCCGTTGATGCTGACATAGGAGGCGGCAAGCGAGTCGGACTTACCCTCAAGGGCGTGCTGGGTGTAGCTCTCCAGCGTGTATTCCTCAAGATCGAGGAACTGCGAAAGGGCTCTTGCCACGGCGTTAAGGCGGCCGTTACCGAAGGCAACGACGGTTTTGTCCTCACCGCGATAGCGCACCACGACCTCAGCGCGGACGCGGCCCTCCTCCTCCACATATACGGCCTTGACCACGTCGATGACGTTGGCCACGTTGACAAAGTCGCGGCAGAAGATATCATACACCTCGGCGGGCAGCAGCTCTCGGTGCCCGTGGTCGGAGATGCTCTTGACGTGATAGCCGAAGACCTCGCGCATTTTGGGAGGCAGGATGTGCTTGAACTGGGTCTCCATAATATAGCCGATGCCGCCCTTGCCCGACTGGGAGTTGATGCGGATCACATCCGCCTCATACTCGCGTCCCACGTCGGTGGGATCGATGGGAAGATAGGGCACGTTCCAGATCTCACCGTGGGTCTCACGCCACTTCATACCCTTGGCAATGGCATCCTGATGCGAGCCGCTGAAGGCCGCAAACACCAGCTTGCCGCTGTAGGGCTGACGCTCGTAGACGTGCATACCCGTCACGCGCTCATAGACCTCGGTGATGGCGGGCAGATCCGAAAAATCAAGTCCCGGATCGATGCCCTGGGAATACATATTCAGCGCCAGTGTAATGATATCCACATTGCCCGTGCGCTCGCCGTTGCCAAAGAGGGTACCCTCAATGCGGTCGCCGCCCGCGAGAAGCCCCATTTCACTGTCGGCCACAGCACAGCCGCGGTCGTTGTGGGGGTGGAGCGAGACGATCACATTCTCACGGTTCTTGAGGTGGCGGCACATATACTCCACCTGATTGGCGTAAACGTGGGGCATGGAGTGCGACACCGTAACGGGCAGGTTGATGATCACCTTGTCCTCGGGCGTGGGCTGCCAGATCTCCAGCACCTCGTTGCAGATCTCGGCGGCAAACTCGGGCTCGGTTCCCGTAAAGCTTTCGGGGGAATACTCAAAGCGGATGTCGCCCTCCTCTTTTTCGCGGTAGGCCTTGCAAAGCTCGGCTCCAAAGGTTGCGATCTTTACGATCTCTTCCTTATTCTTTTTGAAGACCTGCTCTCTCTGCGCCACCGAGGTGGAATTATACAGATGCACGATCGCGTGCT
>JAZNFZ010000110.1:0-16648 GCA_045576195.1 Eubacteriales bacterium
CCTCGCGTGACGAAAGTCACGCGAGGCGTCTTCTTTTTTCTCATTTAAAAGGTTATGGCTCCGATCACATCGCGCAGGCGGTCGGCGCTACGGTGCAGCTTGGCCACCTCCTCCTCGGTCAGCTTGGCGGGCACGGTTGCCTTAATGCCCTCCTCGCCTACCACGGTGAGGATGCTGAGGCACACGTCCTCAAGTCCATATTCGCCGTGCATCATGGAGGAGACCGTCATTGCGGTATCTCTGCCGCTGAAAATGCACTTGCAGATATGGCAGGTGGACACCGCCACGGCATAGAAGGTCGCACCCTTGCGGGAGATGATCTGCGCGCCCGAGGTATGTACATACTCCTCAATGGCCGCCTTATCAAAGGCAGGCAGCGTGCGGTCACGGTGGGTAAAGAGGTAATTTTCGCGGTAATCCTCGATATCCACGCTGGAAATGGCAGCCTGCGACCACGGCACAAAGGAGGAGTCGCCGTGCTCGCCGAACACGTGGGCGTGCACGTTCTGCTGGCTGATGTCAAGATGGTCGGCAATGCTGGAGCGCAGGCGGGCGGTATCCAGAATGGTGCCCGAGCCGATGATGTGATCCTGGGGAATGCCCGACACCTTGTTGAAAACATAGGTCATCACGTCAACGGGGTTGCTGACGATGAGATAGATGGCATTCGGGGCATAACGGGTGATCTTAGGCGCGATGTTGCACAGAATATCCACGTTGATCTGCGCCAGATCCAGCCTCGACTGACCGGGCTTGCGTGCCACGCCCGAGGTGATGACCACAATATCGGAGCCTGCCGCATCGGGGTAGTCGCCCGCCACCACCTGGGCGCCGGGGAAGAAGGGAGAGCCCTGGGCAATATCCATGGCCTCGCCCTGGGCCTTTTCTGTTTTGATGTCGATCATCACGACCTCATTGGCAATGCCATTGACGGCCAGCGTATAAGCAATGGTCGCACCGACATTGCCGGCGCCGATGATGGTAACTTTTCTCATTGGTTTATCCTATCTCCTTTTTTGGCAGCCGCAACGGCCGCCGATCCGATCATTTACTGGTCTGCTCGACCATGCGGTATACGTCAACGATCTCTGCTCTGCGCTTGGCGGCCAGAGCCTCCATAGCAGCGATCTGCTCCTCGCTAAAGGAATCTCTGTCCCCTTCCTTCAGCTTGTTCTTATAGGTGCGGTCGGCGATCAGGGCCCAGTTGATGTCGCGGATCACGATCTCGCCGTCGATCTCGCAGAGCACCACATTGCTCTTGCCCGCAAGCAAAAGCTCCACGGCGTGCACACCCATGGTGGTAGCGGTCAGGCGGTCGCGAAGGGTGGGGTCGCCGCCGCGCACCACGTGGGCAAAGCGGGCAAACTTGGTCTCCACTCCGGTCTCTGCCTCGATCCGCTCGGCAAGCACCTCGCCGTATTTTCCGCCGTCGGCGGTAAACACACCCTCACTGACCACCACAAGGAAGCTTCGCTTTCCGGCTGCCTTTTCGGCCTTGATGCGCGCAATGGCGGCCTCCTCGTCAAAGGGAAGCTCGGGGATCACGGCGGCCACCGCGCCGCTGGCAATCGCGGTGTTGAGGGCGATCAGACCGCAGTCGCGGCCCATTACCTCGATCACGTTGCAGCGTGCGTGAGACTCGCAGGTGTCGTGCAGGCAGTCGATCATACCAAGGGCGGTATTCATGGCCGAATCAAAGCCGATGGTGTAGTCGGTTGCCGTAATATCGTTATCGATGGTGCAGGGAATGCCGATGGTGGGAATGCCGCGGTTGGTCAGATCGGTCGCACCGCGGAAGGTGCCGTCACCGCCCATGGCCACAATGGCATCAATGCCGTGGCGGCGGCAGGTCTCAATGGCAGTCCGCATACCCTCCTCGGTCTTGAATTCCGCACAGCGGTCGGAGTAAAGCACCGTGCCGCCGCGCGACACGATGTTGGAGACCGAGCGGGGGGTAAGGGGAACGATGCGGTCGTGGATAAGGCCGGAATAACCGCCCATAATGCCCACAACCTCAATGCCCTCGTCCAATGCCTTGCGCGCAACGGCACGGATGCACGCGTTCATACCCGGGGCATCGCCACCGGAGGTCAATACACCAATTTTCTTAAATTTAGCCATTTTTTCTCTTTCTTCCCCCAAAAAGGAAATATTTTTATATTTTACTACTCTATTTTAATATACAAACCGAACTTTGTCAAGAAGATAACAAGTATTTTTGACAATTTTAATATTTTGGCAACATAAAGGGGCTCAAAGGCCGCGCAGCACCTGCAAAACGTCCAAAATCGCGTTGGTGGCGGCCACGGTGCGGATGTAGGCGCGGTCCCGCAGGGGCGAGAGCGAAAGCCGACGGCACACCGCCCCCTTTTCGCTTGCCACGGCGATGTAGACCGTGCCGACGGGGTCACGCTCGGTGCCGCCGTCGGGGCCCGCATAGCCCGTGGTGGCCACGGCAAGGTCGGTGCCGAAGCGCAGGCGCGCTCCCTTTGCCATTTCCAGCGCCACCTCGCGGCTGACCGCGGTGTGTGCCGTAAGCAGGGTATGCGGCACGCCGAGGATCTGCTCCTTTTCCCGTTCCTGATAGGTCACGGCGCCGCCCGCCACTGCCGCAGAGCAGCCCGCCACGCCGATGAGCCGTGCGGCGATCAGCCCGCCCGTGCAGGACTCTGCACCGGCCACGGTCAGCCCTCTCTCCAGCAGCGCCTTGACCAGCGCCTCCTCGGGGGAGGCCACGTCAATGCCGTAAATATACGGGCCGACGGGGGTCTGCCGCACCTCCTCCACCATGGCATCGCACAGCGCCATTGCCGCCTCGCGGCTCGCCGCCTTGGCGGTGACCCGCAGCCGCACCTCACCGGGGGCGCAATAAGGGGCAAGGGTGGGGTTTTGCGAGGCCTCAAGATGGGGCGGCAGCGCTGCCTCCACCGCCGATTCTCCCATCCCGCAGATGTGGATGTTGCGGCTGAAAAGCACCCCGTCGCAGTACTGCCGCAAAAAGGGCTCTACCTGCTCGGCAAACATGGGCTCAAGCTCGCGGGGCGGCCCCGGAAGCAGCACCACGGTGCGCCCCTCCTCATCCCGCATGGCAAGCCCCGGGGCGGTGCCGTAGTCATTGGGGAACACCACCGCATCGCGGGGCATCATCGCCTGCTTGCGGTTATTTTCGGTCATGGTGCGGCCGCTTGAGGCGAAATACGCTCGGATCCGCTGCAGCGACGGCTCGTGCAGCAGCAGCGGCTGCCCCATCACCTCGGCGGCCACCTCCTTGGTGATGTCATCTGCCGTGGGGCCAAGCCCGCCGCTGATCACCACCAGATCCACGCGGGACCGTGCCGCGCGGATATCCTCGGCCAGGCGCCGACGGTTATCCCCCACCACACTCTGCCGCAGCACGCCGATGCCAAGCCCCGCCAGCCGCCGCGAGAGATACGCCGCGTTGGTGTTGACGATATCGCCGATCAGCAGCTCTGTTCCCACACAAAGCACCTCGGCACTGTGAAAGATCCGTTCCATCTCTCCACCTCCTGTCAGATCTATTCTTATTGTATCACAAAACGGCGCTGTTTGCGCGCCAAATAAGATTTTCTTGAAAAAAAGCAGCAGATATGGTACAATAAAAGAAAAACGGAGGTGAGGAAATGGCAGGCTGCACACTTTGTCCGCGCCAATGCGGCGTCGACCGCGAGGGCGGCGAGCGCGGCGTTTGCGGTATGCCCGCCACGCCGCTTGTGGCGCGCGCCTCGCTTCATCGCTTTGAGGAGCCCTGCCTTTGCGGCACGCGGGGCTCGGGCACTGTCTTTTTTTCGGGCTGCTCCCTCGGCTGCATCTTTTGTCAGAACCGCGCGATCTCAAGGCCACAGGGCGCGCACCAAGGCAGGGCCGTGGACCCCGAGGCGCTTTGCGAGATCATGCTTGGCCTGCAGCAGCAGGGCGCGCACAACATCAATCTGGTCACCGCCACGCACTTTGCGGATCAGGTGGCAAAGGCTCTCGCACTGGCGGGGGGCAAGCTGCAGATTCCCGTGGTCTACAACTGCGGCGGCTATGAGCGGGTGGAGACCCTTCGCCTCCTTGACGGGCTTGTTGACATCTACCTCCCCGACTTCAAATACGCCTCTCCCACCCTCGCCGCCGCGCTTTCAGGCGCGGCGGATTACGCCGAGGTGGCCGCGGCGGCGCTCTCTGAGATGCACCGCCAGGTGGGCGCGGTACGCTTTTCGGAGGATGGCCTTCTGCAAGGTGGGCTGATGGTGCGGCATCTGGTGCTGCCGGGCTCACGCCGCGACTCGGTGGCGGTGCTGGAGAGGATCGCCTCGCTCCTGCCCGTGGGGGAGATCCTGCTCTCCCTGATGCGCCAGTACACCCCCGATTTTGCCCCACCCGAGGCACCGCGGGCGCTGCACCGCCGCGTCACCACCTTCGAATATGAGACCGTAAGAGAGGCGGCGCTGCGCCTTGGCTTTGCGGGATACAGCCAGGAGGCGGGCGCGGCCAGCGCCGATTTCACCCCCGATTTTCACGCCGCCGACTAAATGCGGCAAAGCTTTCGCTTTTTTATTGACATTTGACAGCTTTTTTGCTACAATGATAGAAGTATCTCTCTCGGAGGTTTGGTATGATCTGCAACTCTGTTCTTGACGCAATGGGCAACACCCCTCTCATTCGCCTTTCCCGAATGGCTCCGCCCGACAGCGCCGAGATTTTAGTCAAATTTGAGGGCCTCAACGTGGGCGGCTCGATCAAGACCCGCACCGCCTATAATATGATCCTTGCCGCCGAAAGGGAGGGCAGGATCGGTCCCGACACGGTTATTGTCGAGCCCACCAGCGGCAATCAGGGCATCGGCCTTGCTCTGGTGGGAGCCGTGCGCGGCTACCGCACCGTGATCATTATGCCCGATTCGGTCAGCGAGGAGCGCCGCAAGCTGGTACGGCACTACGGTGCCGAGGTCATTCTCATTCACGACGCGGGCAACATCGGCGACTGCATTGAGGAGTGCCTGCAGACCGCGCTTCGTATGCAGCGCGAGGACCCCAACGTCTTCGTGCCCCAGCAGTTTGAAAATCCCAACAACGTCTCGATCCAGCGCGAGGTAACGGGTGTGGAGATCCTAAAACAGGTAGGAGGCCCCATCCACGGCTTTTGCTCGGGCATCGGCACGGGCGGCACCATCACGGGCATCGGCGAAACGCTGCGCGCCGCCAACCCCGATATGGAGATCTGGGCGGTGGAGCCCGAGCACGCGGCCATTCTCTCGGGCGGCTCGATCGGCACGCACCTGCAAATGGGCATCGGCGACGGTCTGGTCCCCCCGATCCTCAACCGCGGGATCTACAACGGCATCTGCATCATCAAGGACGAGGAGGCCATCAACGCCTCCAAGCAGCTTGCCAGCCTTGAGGGCATTATGTGCGGCATCTCCTCCGGTACCAACGTGGCGGCGGCCATCAAGCTTGCCAAAAAGCTGGGCCCCGGCAAAACCGTGGTCACGGTGCTGCCCGACACCGCCGAGCGCTACTTCTCCACTCCCCTTTTTGACGATTAAATTGTGAAAGCCCCCGATAACGGTGTTCGTTATCGGGGGTTTTTGTTTGTTACATTTTCACGGCCTTGCCCGTGGCAATGCTCTCATACACGGCGTTCATCGCCTTGATGGTGTTCTTGTGCCAGGTGATGTTGATCTTGGGGGTGCGCTTTTTCTCAATGTTTTCCACAAACTCGTCGATCAGGCCCACCCACTCGTCAAAGTAGGTGTACTGCACGGTATACTTGCCCTCGGGCGAGCCGTTGTGGTAGGTGTTGGGGCCGAAGCAGTCGGTGAGCATGGTGCCCTCCTTGCCATGGATGACCAGATTGACCTCCATACGCTTGGGGAAGACCTCCCAGCCGGGACCCGGCACCTTGAGGCGGTTTTCGGCTCTTGACCAGCTGGGGTCAAGGGAGAAGATCACACCGTTCTTCATTCTGCCCACCACGGCGAGCATATCCTCCTCCTCGATATCGTGGCGGAGGTTGGGCGCGACCTTGGCAAAGATCACGTCAAACTCACTCTCGGTCACCTCGCGGATGAGATCAAAGATATGGGGGTGATCGCAGAGCGCGCCGCCGCGGAACTTCTCGTGACCCTCCCTCAGGGGCACGCGCTTGCCGTAGCTCTTTTCGGGCATACCCTGCCAGGGGAAGGCCCACACGGGCGACAGGGTGATGTTGGTGGCGTTGAAGGCATCGGTCTCGCCCACGGCGCGGCTTTTCACCAGCTCCTTCATACGGCAGACCACGGGGTTGTAATGCAGCTCCAGCTCGATCTGGAAGGTGATGCCGCTCTCGGCGATCAGGCGCTCCATCTCGGCGTACTCCTCCATATCAAAGGTGGGCACCTTCATCGAAAGCACGTTGATGCCGCGCGCGGCGCACAGGCGCACCTGGCGCAGATGCTCGCTGTTGGCGCTGGCCAGCACCACGGCCTCGATCTCGGGGTGGGCATCGAGCATCGCCTCGTCGCTGTCATAGCAGGGAATGCCCTGCACGCTGTTTAAAAATACCTCTTTGACCTCCTCGTTCTCGGTGGAAACGGCGATCCACTCCAGCTTGGGGTTGTTTTTCAGCACGTCATAGTACTTTCTGGTATGACCGTGGGTCATACTCATCATCGCGATCTTCAAGCGTTTCATCGTCACACCTCCACCTTTACATTTTCAAGGGTCGCAAGAGAGGTCTCTGCGGCCTTGACCACTGCCGCGATATGCGCCGCGGCCTCCTTGTTGTGTGCGCGCGCCGCAGGATCCTTGGCAAGCAGGAAGGCGTTGCGGATCGTGGCGACCTCCCGCTCGGAATAGCCGTAAAGCTCCATATCCGTGTCGGTATATGCGGTTTTCTTGTCGCCAAACAGATAGATCGAGCTCTGGGGCACCTGCGTGTCCACCACGCGGTCGCAGGCCACGCCGCCGTCGGCAATGATCTCGTGCTTGTCGATGTCACGCTCACCCTCGGGGAGCGTCGCGCCCAGCTCAATGGTGCAAACACAGCCGTTTTCGGCCTCCACGATGCAGTTCATCGTGTTCCGCCCCGCAATGGCAAAGATCTCCTTGGCGGGGGAAGCGATGGTGTACTCCATCACGCCCACCTCGCGGGCAAGCAGCGCCATAAGATCGCTGCCCTTCTTCGCCGTGTGGCCGATGCGGTAGGTGCAAAGATTGCCGATGCGACCCGTCAGCACCAGATTACGCAGCTCAAAAAAGCGGCGCTCGCTCTCGTGGGCAAGCACAGGATAGGCCTGCCCGTCTACCGTTACGATAGCACCGTCGGCAGAAAGCTCTGCCGCGGATGCCACCGCGTATTTGCGCAAAAGCGCGGAAAGTCCCTTTTGCATCATCATTCTCCTTTTTCTTCTTTTTTGATCAGCTCTGCGATCTCCTCCCCCGTGGGGATCGAGGAGACCGCATATCTTCTGGTTACGCCGACGGCGCACACGCGGTTGGCCGCGCGCGCGGCTGCGGACAGCGGTGTGCCCGCGGCCACAAGCGCCGCCAGCACTCCGTTAAAGGTGTCGCCTGCACCCGTGGTATCTAACACCGTTCCCGCACGAACTGCGGGAATGATCCGATCCTCCCCGCGCAGGAGGCACCCGCGCTTACCAAGGGTCACAAGCACGTTTTTCTTCCCATCAAGCCCCAGCGTCTCGTGCTCGTTGGGGGTGAAAAGATCCACATTTTCCAAAATGTAGGGGTCGCTCTCGCGGGCGGGCGCGGGATTGAGGATCACGGGCACGCCGTGCGCCTTTGCCACGCGGATCGCCGCAATGTTGACCTCCTCTGCCACCTCGTTGCTGAGCAGCAGCAGGTCTGCCGCCGCGATCTGCCTTTCAAAGAGCGCCACGTCACAGGCCGCGAGCTGCACGCCCTGGTGCACCGTCACGCGATTGCTGCCGTGACGGTCGGTGACAATGGCCGCAAAGGCCGAGGCACCCTCTTTTTCCACCAAAACGGCATCAATGCCCTCGCGCCGCAAAAAGTCGCCGATCCCATCGCCGTCATTTTTGCCGACAGCGGCAAAAAACGATACCACACCGCCACTTCTTGCGGCGGCAACCGCTTGGTTGAAGCCCTTGCCGCCCGGCTCAAAATGCACCGAGGAGGCCTCTACCGTCTCGCCGCCCACGTGGAACTCCGAAACGGGCAAAAACACCGAATTGCCCGCGATACCGATGACTGCAATGCGACTCATAGATGCTTCACCCTTCCCAGATAGAGATTTTCCAGCACCACATTGTGCTCTCTGCCTCCCTCCACGTTACCGCTGAGGTAAACAGGCAGCTTTGCCCCCTCAGAGTGCGCCAGCTTTGCGCCCTCGATGAGGCAGGTGTTGAGAATAAAGCAGGCCGCAGAGGTCGAAAGTCCACCCATTGTGGCACTTCCTACGGTAATGCAGGCATCGCCGTAGGGCACCTTGCAGTCAACGGCAATGTCCACGTGGCGGTGCAGCTCGCCACCCTTTTCAAAATAGGAGGAGGAGCTGACGCCCACCGAGGTAAGGCCCGCGGCACGGGCGGCGTCTGCCATTTCCACGGGAACGCGGTTCTTGCCTGAGGCCGAAAAGATGAAGATCATATCCCTCTTAGTGGGGGTGTATCGGCGAAAGACCTCGGGGGCAATGCCCGCCATTTTCTCCATACGGCTCGACTTTGCCGCACCGTTGTGCAGCATCAGGTCGGTATCCAGCATGGGGGAGACATTGGCAAGACCGCCCGCGCGATAAAAGGCATCCAGCCCCGGCAGGTGGGAGTGGCCGCAGCCAAACACAAACACCAGACCGTCGCGCTTGATGGTATCCGCCACCGCGCGGATCGCTCTTTCCAGGGGCTCTTTTTCCTCTTTCTCGATCCGCTGCAGATTTTCTACAATTTTATTTAAGTATTCGCTCATATCAATTCTCCTTTGCCACCACGGCAATGATATCGGACACCGGCCGCAGCGCCCCGTCCGAGGGGATGTTGCGAAGGCGAAGCCCCTCCCCCTCATCGGTGACGACCGTGGTCGATCCGCCGCCGTCCAGCAGCATCATATCGGAAATATCAAGTCCCATATCGAAAAACAGATCAGGCATATCGTAGCAGCTCACGTCGGCCGAGCGCTCGGAGCGACCGTCGGTGGCCACCAGCGCAAATCCCCCCTCCCCCGTCACCGCCACGGCGGTAAAGGGGTGTGCGCCCGTGTCGGGCGGGGTAAGTCTTTTGCCTCCGACCACGTGGCGATAGCCGCCGCCAATGCCGAAGCGCAGCTTACCCCGATAGGCAGAAAGGTAGCCTGCGGTATCGGAAATAACATATTTCCCCTCATAGGTCACGCCGAAAAAGCTGTCACTGTGCATCGGGTCATCGGTGCTTGGGGGATTGATCTCCCTGCCCTCCACGATCTGCATGCCGTAGGGGTCAAGCGTGCCCGCCGCCAGGTGGAAAAAGCCCGCGTTGGTGGCCGCCAGCACCCGTTTTCCCTTCGCCGCAAGCGCCGCCGCCTGCTCGGGCACGGTGGCGGCGGTGCCCCACGGGGTCACCGCCACCAGGGCGTGGGCCTTGGCGTCGGGGGCAACGCAAACGGTATACACGTCCACGTTTTTGCCCTCTTGGTTGCAGTAGCTTTTTTCGGCATACACCACGCCCCGCGCGAGCGTGACCTCGCGCTTGATGCGTGTCAGGGTAAGGCTTTTTTGTCGCGCCTCGCCGTCTGCCATATTATTTATCTTCCTTTTTCAGCACGCGGCGGTAGTTTTCACCGATTCTGTCCCACAGCTTGATGGGGTCGGGCGCTTGCACGCTGGTGCCAAGGCCGCCGCGATAGGTCCAGGTGGCAAGGCGGTCAACGCCCATGCCCTCGTAAAGGTCGACCACACGGTCGATCTGCGAGAAATCCTCAGGCTGTGCGTTGTAGCCCATCAGCCAACGCTCGGACTGCTTGCCGTACTTTTTGGCAATGCGCACCGTGCGCTCGGTGATCTCCTTGAAAAAGGACTCGGGCAGGGACCAGTTGATGATGGTGGTGGAGAACACGTCAAAGTAGGGGCAGGCGGCCACCATTTCCCAGTTGTCGTAGCCGCGCAGCTCGGTGACGTAGTAGGTGTTCTTGGTGGCGTGCACGCAGCAGGTGATCTCAAGCTTCGGGTTGACCTCCTTGATGGCCTTGGAGCAATCTGCCAGGGTCTTGAGAGCCTCGCGCCAGCGGAACTGCTTGACATCGTCGTTCATAAACTTGGGCATCTCATAGCCGTAATAATCCTCAAATTTCTTCATACATTCGGGGCAACGGCAGGCCCAATCGTCGCCCGCGCCGCCCGTGATCGAGGCATAGGACTTGGGGTAGGCGTAGTGGGGCTCATCCCAGAAAAAGCCGTCCACCTCGGTCTCCCGCGCCAGCTTCAGGCAGATGTTCGTGAAATAGTCGCGGAAGGAGTTGGTGTTGAAGCAGGCGGCGTTCAACACCTCACCCGTGTAGGCAGAGACCTGACGGTGGTGAATGTTGTTCTGCAAAAAGAGGCTGACCTGCTCGCCGCCGAAGTATTTGCCGATGCCCCAGGTATCGGCAAGGCAGCGAAGGCCCACCTTGTGGGCGGTTTTGACGATGTTGTTGATGTTGGGGAACCAGAAATCCATATCAAACTCGGTGATGGCGAGAATGACGGTGTCACAGCCGTGCTCCTTCATTTCAAGGAAGTCCTTCTCGGCGTGCTCCACATAGTTGAAGCCGTAATAGCTGACAGCGGTGTGCTTGATCGACATAGCTTATTCTCCTTTATGTTTTTATTTATTTTCTTCGGTGATCCAGCCTGCTTTTCCAAGATCCCCACCCGCGTGCAGGCACTTGCGAAGCAGGGTGGCCGTGGCTTGGTGGGGTCGCGCCGCGGTGGGCTTGTTCCACATCAAGGCGGCGGCTACCGCAACCTGTTCCATCTCGCGCTCCAGCGTGTGCCAGGTGGTATACATCGCGCCCATAAGGCCCTGCTGCTTGGCACCCTCTATGCCCGCGCTCACGTTGCCCTTGTAATGTCCCCAAGGGCACTCCAGCGTGTCGATGCCGTGCGAGGCAAGGTAGGCGGCGGTCTTGACGGGGGTCTTTGTGATGTGATACTGCCAATCGGCCATCACCATACGGCGGTCGAAGCGCTCGATCAGATAATCGGAAAGCTCGCGGCTTTGGCAGTTGCACTCGTAGCGATCCTCCGTGTCGGTGAAGCAGTCAAAGAGGAACATATCCTCCCAGATGATGGGGCGGCGGCCCATGGTCGCAAGGTCGTCGGTGACCTCGCGAAGGAAGTCGCAAAGCGCATTTGCATCCTCAACGGTATGCAATTGATAGGCCTCGTCGCAGCCGATGTGGAAGTAGCCTCCCTCCCCACACAGCTCGCAGAGCTCGATGCGGATCTTGTGGAACAGCGCTCTTACCGCAGGGCTGTCAATGCGCCACACCCAGCCGTCATCGGAAAAGAGGGTGGCAAGGCGGGGGTTCTGATCCAGCACCACGTGCCGTCCGTGCTTTCCGCGGCTGCCTGCGGCGTGCCCCCAATGGTTGAACATCGGAATGATCTCAACGCCGAGATCGTTTGCCTCCTTGATGAGAGGCCGCACCTGCTCCTTGGTGAAGGCGCAGGGCCAGGAAATCTCCGCCATGCAGTCAAGCTGCAGCATACCCCAGAATTCCAGCACGATATGGGTGTATTTCAGCACCGCCGACAGACGGATCAGGCGGTGCAGGAAGAAGAGGTCGGTATCGGGAAAGACACAGTAATGGATCATACGACGCGCAAGATCGGGCTTGTCGAAGATCTCGGTGGCCGCCACCTCGAAACGCTCCTGCCCCTCGGTAAGGTCCACGGGCTCGATCCTGCCAAGCAGGGTCATAAAGCCCCAGAGCAGTCCCTTTTCGTCGTTTGCCGCCAGCGTGATGCCGCGGGGCGTGACGTGCAGGGTGTATTTCTCCTCTCCCACGGGCAGCGGCTCGGCCTCGCCAATGGCAAAAAGCCAGTCCTCGGTGTGCGAGATCTCAAGGTCCGACCCCGTTTGGCAAAAGCCGTGCCAAAGCTCTTTTGCAACGGCGGTGTCAAGCGCAGGGTGCGCCGTGGCCTTCACGGCAGCACCAAAGGAAAAGACGCCCTCTCCCGTTTTTTCCTGTTTTGGTAAGATGATCATATCCAACCTCCTCATTTTATCGCTTACATTTTTATTGTAACCTCA
Source organism: Eubacteriales bacterium (assembly GCA_045576195.1). Taxonomy (GTDB): domain Bacteria; phylum Bacillota; class Clostridia; order Oscillospirales; family CAG-272; genus Firm-07. The sequence goes on from JAZNFZ010000110.1 coordinate 12,224, forward strand.
CGCCGACGGTGGGAACACACACAAATCAACGAAAAAGGTTGACAAATCGCCATTATTTGCTATAATAATAAAAAAGGAGGTGACAGGCAATGCTTTGTCAAAGTGATGAGCTTTTGGCCCGCGTGATCGGCGTCACGCATCAGGTCTGGCGTGCCCAATCGGTAGCCGTGGCCGCAAGACCCTTTTCCGCGCTGGCCTTTCACGTGCGCGGCTTTGCCCGTATCACCTGCAACGGCGAGGAGATCACCACCTGCCCCGGCGACGTGCTGTATATGCCACACGATCTTCCCTACCACGCCGAATACACGGAAGGTGAAGTAATCGCCATTCATTTTCTCGAAAAGGACTATCAGGGAAAGGCGGAGAGCTACACCTTCTCAAGCACCGCCAAGATCTACCGCCTGTTTGACGAGGCAAGGCAGCATTTTGCCACCACGGGCTCGGTGCCTCGCGCCAACGCCGATTTTTTTGCCATTCTGGATACCCTGCGGCAGATCAGGACCTCCCGCGAGGAAAACAGCGCCTTTTCCCAGGCGGTGCGGCTGATGCACAACCGCTTCTCCGACCCCGCCCTCAACATCTCCGCCATTGCAAAGCAGGCGGGGCTCTCGGTCTCCTCCCTCAGGGAAAAGTTTACGGCGGAGTACGGCATGTCGCCCATTCGCTATCTTTCCAAGCTCCGTGTGGCACACGCCGTAAAGTTGCTCTCCACGGGGCTTTACACCGTGGAGGCGGTGAGCGAGGCCAGCGGCTTTTCCGATGTCAAATATTTCTGCCGTGTCATTCACCGTGCCTACGGCTACCCGCCCTCCCGACTCTTTAAGGACAGCAAAAAAGAAATACCGTGACGGAGGATATCCCCCATCACGGTATTTTTATTCTTGTAAAATCGGTCAGATTCCGAGGAACGCGCCGTGGGCAAGAAGGCCCTTTTGCAGGGTCTTGACATCGACCCCCCGCACATTGCCGCCGTTCTTCACAGCCAGTGCTGCGGCAAGTCCTGCCGCCTCACCGATGCAGCAGACCGTGGGCATAATGCGATAGGAGGCCTGGGCGCCGTGATCCGAGGAGATGCACCTGCCCGCCACCAGCATATTGCTGACCCCGCGGGGGATCAGGCTGCGGTAGGGAATGGTGTAATAGGCCCCTGCGGGGAAGTAGTAGTGCGAGGTGCCCGAGCCCTCGGGATTGTGAATGTCAATGTCGTAGTTGCAGGCGGCAATGGCATCCTCAAACTTGCAAAAATCGCGGCAATCGCGCTCGGTCAGCACATACTCGCCCACGATCATGCGGCTCTCCCGCACGCCGATCTCGGCGGCGGTGGAGAGCAGGAAGCTGTTTTCCACACCGTCTGCATACTTTTTGAGAAAATCATACACCTCAAACACCTGATCGCGCGCCAAAAGCTCCGCCTCGGTCACATCAAAGGGATCGGTGGGGTTTTTCTTCACCACGCGGGTGGTATTGAAGTGCAGCACGTTAGGCACGGGAGTTTTGAAGACCAGAATGTCCTCGCGGGGATTTTGGATCTCGCCTGCGGCCTGCAGCTCCCGATACTTCGCCTCAAAGCGCTCCTTGGAGGCAAAGAACCGATCCACGTCCACATTGCCAAGGCGGAAGCAGAGGGTCATCGGCTGGCAGAGGTGGTCGGGCTCGCGCCCCAGCGTGGTGGGGCAGCCCGCGAGATACGCCAGCTGCGCGTCACCCGTGGCATCGATAAAGCAATCGGCCTCGATCCCGATCTCGCCGCTTTTCGTGGCCACCGTAATGGCCTTGATGGCACCGTCCTCGGTCTTGACACCGAGCAGATAGGCGTGGTAGAGGAGGGACACGCCCGCCGCGCGCACCTTGGTACCAAGCAGCTGCTTCAGCTCCTCCTCAAGGAAGGACTCGCCGCTCATTGCCCCGCGGGCCTCAAGCTCACGGTGGATCTCACGGAAAAGCCCCGCGGAAAGGTCAAGCCGCTTTCCCTCCACGGTGGTGGAATAGGGCATAAAGGGCAGCACCAGGCAGTTGGCGGCCGCACCGCCGAGCGAGTTTCCCTTCTCCACGATCAGCACGCGCGCGCCCTCTCTTGCCGCGGCCAGCGCCGCCGCAACGCCCGAAAAGCCGCCGCCTACGATCACAACATCATATTTTTGCATAATAAGCACCTCCGTGCCGCAAATTTTTTGCCAGAAAGCATTATAGCACAAATCCTTTGCGGTTTCAATATTTTTTCAACAATAATTTAAAAATAATGGCCAAATGCTGTGAAAAATTTTCATTTTTTATTGACTTTTGAAGGGGGGTCGGTTATAATGAATGCAACCAAGGAAAGGAGGGCTATGCCACCATGTATCTTGAGCTGATTCCCGAAGCAGGAAAATTTTATAAAGCCAATATGCACTGCCACACCGTTGTATCCGACGGCAAAAACACCCCCGAGGAGGTCAAGGAGATCTACAAGGCCAAGGGCTACAGCGCCGTTTGCTTTACCGACCACAATCTTCTCGCCGGCCACAAGGATCTCTGCGATGACGAATTCATCGCCCTTCACGGCTATGAGGCGGATATCGGCAAGCCCGATCTTCCCTTCGCTCTGATGCCCTCCTATCACATCAATCTGATCGCCAAGGATCAGGAAAACCTCACTATGCCGTGCTTCTTCAAGAGCAGATTCACCCACCCCCGCTACATCGGAAAGCCGGAAAAATACAACATCCAATACCGCAAGGTGGTAGAGGAGCAGTACACCATGGAGTGGATCAACAATTTTCTGAAGGAAGCCACCGAGCAGGGCTTTCTCGCGGTTTACAACCACCCCTCCTGGTCGCTGCACGACGCCACCGACTACCTCCCCCTGGAAAACATCCACGGCGTGGAGCTGATCAACGGCGGCGACTGGGTTTACTGCGACAACACCGCTGTTTTCTATGAGCGTATGCTGCGCGCGGGCAAAAACGTGGTGGCCGTGGCGGGTGATGACAACCACCACCCCGCTCTCACGGGCCGCGCCTGGACCATGATCAAGGCCCCCGAGCTTTCCTACAACGCGCTGATCGATGCCTTCGAAAAGGGGCATTGCTATGCCTCCGAGGGTCCCGAGATCCACAGCATCGTGCTGGAGGACGGCAAGATCTGCGTCAAGACCTCCCCCGCCTCCTTTATCACCGTGCCCACCGAGGGCAGAGTCGTTCCTCGCAGGGGCAAGCGCGGCGGCCCTGCCGAGATCACCGAGGCTTGCTTTGACTTTACGCCCGAGCGCTTCGGCCGCTTCTTCCGCATTGAGGTGTGGGATGAAAAGGGCTTCCGTGCCTTCTCCAGCGCCTTTTATATCCCGGATATTCTCGAAGAATTAAAAAAACAAGAACAGTAATCTTGAAAGGAGTACAAAATTATGTATCTTGAATTGCTGCCCGAAGCGGGTAAATTTTACAAGGTGAATATGCACTGCCATACCACCGTCACCGACGGCAAGACCACGCCCGAGGAGACCAAGCAGCTCTATATGCAAAAGGGCTACAGCGCCGTTTGCTTTACCGATCACGAGCTGCTGCTTGGCCACGAGTACCTTTGCGACGAGAATTTCGTGGCGCTCCACGGCTATGAGGTCGGCATCTGCAAGACAGGCCGCGTGCACGACACCTTCTCCCCCACCTACCACATCAACCTGATTGCCAAATCGCAGAAAAATGTAAAGATGCCCTATTTCTACGAGGGCAACCCCATCATCGCCCTCTGGGAGCACACCCAGAAGCTCCTCGCCGAGCAGGGACAGTATGACGCGCTGGAGCCGCCCCCCGAATATACCATCGAATGGATCAACGGCTTTTTGAAGAGGGCAAACGATGCAGGCTTCCTTGCCGTTTACAACCATCCGCAGTGGTCGCTGCACAACGCCTGCGACTACCTCGGCCTTGAGGGTCTGCACGGCCTTGAGCTGATCAACGGCGGCGGCGGTGCCAACTTTGACAACACCTCGATCCACTACGAGCAGCTGCTGCGCGCAGGCAAGCACGTGGTGCCCGTTGCAGGCGACGACAACCACGGCCCTGCCGGTATGGGTCGCGCTTGGACGATGATCAAGGCTCCCGAGCTTTCCTACGACGCGCTGATCGCCGCCTTCGAGCGGGGCGACTGCTACGCCTCCCACGGCCCTGAGATCAAGGGACTTGTGCTGCGCGACGGCAAGATCTGCGTCAAGACCTCGCCCTGCGCGATGATCTCGCTTTACAGCCAGGGGCGCTACATCAGAAGGATCCCCAAGCCCGCCGACGAGATCCTGACCGACGCGAGCTTTGACTACCTGCCCGCACGCCTCGGCTCCTTCTTCCGCATTGAGGTGACCGACGAGAGAGGCCGCAGAGCCTTCTCCAACGCCTACTTCACCGCAGACATCGAAACGCGGCTGCAGCAATAATGGGCAAAAAGGACGGAGAACCC
>JAZNFZ010000111.1:0-3713 GCA_045576195.1 Eubacteriales bacterium
TGTTATGCTCCGCATAATGATGTTGCTCGCCATTTGCTACGCAAATACAAGCTCGCAATGATGTGATGTTTGCCCACTGTGCCGAAGGCACAACATCATTCACGCAGGCAACATCACTGCCGCAGGCAACATCATTTGCCCGTGAGGGCAAACATCGTTTAGCGTGAATGCTCCGTTAAGAGCATCACGCTATTCGTATCCTCTCTTTTTTGCTACATAAACGGTCGGTAGGCGCGGTAGGCGGAGGGGAGGGCAAAGCGGCGGTCGATCTCCTCGCGCGGCGCGAGGAAGAGCCCCTCGGGAAGGTCTTTGGCGCTCCCTTCGGGCAGAATGACCTCAAAGCCCTCCATATACCACTCAATGTGTGAAAAAATGTGCTTGGCCGCCCCTAAGGGGGCCACGCGAAGGGGAGAAAGCCCCATCACGGTGAGAGTTTTTTGGATCTCCTCGGCCGTGAGATGCCCCTGCAGGCAAAATGGCTCAAAGAGGCCTGCCAGAAGCCCCGTGTCGGGGCGCCTGCGGAGCGCGACACGGTCGCCCTCGCGCAAAACAAGCACCGTCCATTGCTCCTTTCGCCTTGCCGTGTGCTTGATGCGGACGGGCAGGGCGTCGACAAGGCCCTTTTCCTGCGCCGCACAGACCTCCCGCAAGGGGCATATCTCACACCGTGGCGTGCCGTTTGGCAGGCAGATCAGTGCGCCGAGCTCGATCAGCGCCTGGTTGAAATCAGCGGCTCTTTCGCGGGGCTGCGCCGCGGCTACCGCCGCGGCCAGCTCCTTTTTTGCCGCAGGGGAGAGGATATTTTGGTCATAGGCGAGGAGTCTTGCCGCCACGCGGAGCACGTTGCCGTCCACGGCAGGGTAGGGCAGATCAAAGGCAAAGGAGGCAATGGCCCCTGCCGTGTAATCGCCGATGCCCGAAAGGGCGCGGATCTGTTCAAAATTTTGGGGAAATCTGCCACCGTGCTCGGTCATAATGACCTCTGCCGCCTTCCTCATATTCCGCACGCGGCTGTAATAGCCAAGCCCCTCCCAAAGCTTCAGCAGCTCCTTTTCGGGGGCGTTTGCCAGCGCCTTTACAGTAGGGAGGGCGGTGATAAAGCGGGTGTAGTAGGGCAGCACCGCCTCTACGCGGGTCTGCTGCAGCATGATCTCGGACACCCAGATGAGATAGGGGTCCTTGGTGTGGCGCCACGGCAGATCGCGGTGGTGCTGCTCGTACCAGGGGAGAAGGGGAGAAAGATCCTTAAAATCCATACCGTTACGCCTCCTTTTGGTGAATTGAAAAAAGGGGGAAGGAGCTGTGCCGTGGCAGAGCCCCCTCCTCCCTTTGCTCATTTCAAAAATCCCGAAATGATCTGCTCCTCGGCCTCCTTTTCGGAAAGCCCCAGGGTCATCAGCTTGATGAGCTGCTCGCCCGCGATCTTGCCGATGGCGGCCTCGTGAATGAGAGAAGCCTCGGGGTGCGCCGCCACGATCTCGGGCACGGCGCTGACGGTGGCATCATCCATAATGATGGCATCGCACTCGGTGTGTCCCTGGCAGCGGTTGTTGCCGTTGATGTGCGACACAAAGAGCTGGTGTGAGCGGTCACGCGCCACCGAGCGGGAGATCACGTGCGTGCCGCAATCCACACCATCAAGGTCGACCTCAAAGTGGGTCCTCGCGTATTGGTCGCCGTGGGTCATGATCTTTTCGCGCACGATCAGCGTGGCGCCGTCCTTAAGCGAGCCCGTGGTCGAGCGGTCGGTAGAGTCCACGCCACCGATCTGGGCGGTCTCCATCTCCATATAGCTGCCCCGCTCCATAAAGACCCTGGTGGTGGGGTTCATCAGATTTTTGCCGTTGCCGTCTCCCTCGCCATAGTGCTTTTCGATATACTTCACGCGGGCATTTTCCCCCACAAAGAAGGAGTGGATGCCGCTGTGCTCGCTGTCGGCCGCACCGCTGTTGTGAATGCCGCAGCCCGCCACGATGGTGACATCGCAGTCAGCACCGATGTGAAAATCGTTGTAGACAAGCTCCCTGATGCCTGTTTCGGCCAGCAGCACGGGGATGTGCACGCTCTCCTTTTTGGTGCCGGGCTTGATGTAGATATCAATGCCTGGCTGATCCTCCTTTTTGACGATCTCAATGTTTTCGGAGGAGCGCTTGCCGAAAAGCTTGCCGTCCACGCGCAGGGAATAAGCGCCTGCGGGGACCTCGTGAATGTCTGCGATCTGCTGCAGCAGATCCTGCTTGATCTTGTCAAGTCCTGCCATCTTATCTCACCTCCGTAAAGCGGCACGCGCTCTTGGCATTAAGCAAGGTGGGCAGAATGTCTGCCTTTGCGCCCTCGGCCGCCACGCGCCCGTCTGCGATCACCACGATCTTGTCCGCAATGTCAAGAATGCGCTCCTGGTGCGAGATGATAAGGATGCTGCCCTTGATGCGCTCGTGCATCCCCTCAAATACGCGGATGAGGTTGTTGAAGCTCCAGAGGTCGATGCCCGCCTCGGGCTCGTCAAAGACCGAGAGCTTGGTGGAGCGGGCGAGGATCTCGGCGATCTCAATGCGCTTGAGCTCACCGCCCGAAAGAGAGGCGTTGACCTCACGGTTGATATATTCCTTGGCGCAGAGCCCCACCTCGGAAAGGTAGGCGCAGGCCTCGGAGATCGAGAGCTTGGTGCCTGCGGCAAGCGAGATGAGATCCTTCACCGTGATGCCCTTGAAGCGGACGGGCTGCTGGAAGGCAAAGCTGATGCCGCGGCGCGCGCGCTCGGTGACCGAGAGCGCGGTGATATCCTCACCGTCAAGGAGGATCTTGCCCTTGGTGGGGGTGACGATGCCCGCGATGATCTTGGCGAGGGTGGATTTGCCGCTGCCGTTGGGGCCCGTGATGGCCACGAAGCGGTCGGATATTTTTAAGTTGATGTCATCGAGGATCACGGATTTGCCGCCGTTCTCGGCGGAAACCGAAAAGCCGATGTGCTGTAGCTCTAACATAGTTGCTCCTTGCAGAAAAAATTTCAAATCATCATCAGTATACCACAAAGGGCGAGTAATTTCAAGGCGGGAGTGAGAATTTTGGTCGCAAATGCGAAAAAAAGTGAAAGTGCTGTGTCGTGGTGTGCGGTTTTTTGAAAAAATTGTTTAATTTTTCACAAATTCCGCTTGACCTTGTATAGGGCTTGTGCTATAATGTAGAATGAAGAAATACGGCCGCCCCGAAGGGGCGGATGAAATCGGAGGTTAACTATGGAATATCGCATTGAGCACGATTCGATGGGCGAGGTCAAGGTTCCCGCAGACCGCTATTGGGCGGCGCAGACCGAGCGCAGTCATGAGAACTTCAAGATCGGTGTGGGCATTGAGACTATGCCCCGCGAGATCACACACGCCTTTGGCATTCTCAAAAAGGCGGCGGCCATGGCAAATGCCGCGCTGAAGCCCGAAAAAATGACCGAGAAAAAGCTCGCTGTGATCGCACAGGCCTGCGACGAGGTGATCGCGGGCAAGCTCAACGACCATTTTCCGCTGGTGGTCTGGCAGACGGGCTCCGGTACACAGTCCAATATGAACGCCAACGAGGTCATTGCCAACCGCGCCAACGTCCTGGCCGCGGGGCTGACCTCCCCCACCGATATCCCCGCCGCTGCGAAGCTTTGTCATCCCAACGACGACGTGAACATGTCCCAGTCCTCCAACGATACCTTCCCCACGGCCATGCACGTG
>JAZNFZ010000112.1:0-15883 GCA_045576195.1 Eubacteriales bacterium
GATGTGCCTTCGGCACAGCTTGAAGTAACAAGGCGATTATATCATAACGTTTGCGAAGCAAACTTATAACGGTGAGCGTGAGCGAACCTCATAACTCATAACGAAAAGTAGTATTTGTGTCCACAAATGCAGTGCTTGTCAGGAAAATTGATAAGGCATAGATGAACATAAAAAAGCCTCCCTTGTGTAAAGGGAGGCTCTTTTCACCGTCAGATAGATAAGCAAAGAGGACAGAGAGTGTAAAATATCATCTGTCCTCCTGTTGGTAGGAAACGGATTCTAATGAATTTCAAAAACTGTCCTTAAGAATACACACCATTTGAACCTCATTTTTTGTTATTTTGCGGCAAGGTAGGTACCCACCTCGCGGCCATCCAGCAGGTCGTAGAGGATGTGGGGATCCTTGCCGTTGAGAATGAACATGGGGATGCCCGCCTCCCACACGATGCGCGCGGCGGAAAGCTTGGTGGTCATACCGCCCGTGCCGCGCTCGGTGCCCGCGCCCCCTGCCATGGCAAGCAGGGCATCGTCGATGCGATCGACACGCCGAATGAGCTTCGCGTCGGGGTTTTTGCGGGGATCGCTGTCATAAAGGCCGTCCACGTCGGAAAGGTTGATCAGAAGATCGGCGTGGCAGACCAGGGAAACGTAGGCGGAGAGGGTATCGTTGCCGCCGAAATTGATCTCCTCGGTGGAGATCGAGTCGTTCTCGTTGACGATCGGTACACAACCCATTTCAAGCAGCGTGTTGAAGGTATCCTCCGCAGCGGCGCGGCGCACGGGGTTGTCGATCACATCCTTCGTGAGCAGGATCTGCGCCACCGTGTGGCCGTAATCCGAGAAAAAGCGGGAATAAAGCTTCATCAGCTCACTCTGTCCCACCGCGGCCATCGCCTGCTTTTCTCTGGTGCAGGTGGGGCGGTGTGTGCCGATTTTTGCCACGCCCGCGCTGACTGCGCCCGACGAGACCAGCACCACCTGCTTGCCCGCGTTTTTGAAGTCGGAAAGGGTTTTGACCAGCGCCTCAATGCGCCGAAGATTGAGATGTCCCTCCTCGTGGGTGAGGGTGGAGGAGCCGATTTTGACCACAATTCTGTGGCTCTTTTCTAAAGTTGCCATAATTTTTTAATTTCTCCAAAAAAACATTTGAAAAATACGCCGAAATGTATTATAATGGTAGGTAGGATGGGCAAGGTATGCGATCCTTGCCGTTACCATCACCATTATACTCCAAAAACCGCCAAGATGCAAGAGTTTTTGGAAAAGGGAGGCTTTTTATGAGACAAAAATTTTCGGTCACGCTTTGCGACATCCCCATGAACATCGTTTGTGATGAAACGCAGGAGACCATAGACAAGGCGGTCAGCGCGCTGGACAGCCAGGTGCGCGGGCTTTGCGCGGCCGCAGGGCAGTCCTGCTCCCGCACCGAGGCGGCGTTGCTGGCGGCGCTGGATTACTATACCCAGTGTATGCACCTGCAGGAGCGTGTTGGCGAGCTGGACGAGTTTGTGCGGACCGCAGACCCCACGGGGGATACCTACGGTGCCAGCCTCCTGCGCGGCGAGAACGAGACGCTGCGCGCCGAGCTTGAGGTCAGCCGCGGCTCCAATGAGGCGCTGATGCAGGACAATGCGGTGCTCGCGCAGCTCAACGCCAAGCTGGCGCGCCAGAGCAACGAGGCAAATGCCCGCGCCGACCGTATGCACGACCAGGTGCTGGCGATCCTCACGGAGGTGCAGGAGCTGCGCGAAAAGCTGGCTGCTGTGGGTGAGGTGACCAGGGATAACACTGCTATGTATCAGGTCAAGGAGGAGGAGCCGAAGGTCGAGTGGACCGAGGCAGAGCGCCAGGTGACCCAGAAATACGAGCAGATGGACATTGACGACATTCTGGAAACCGCTCCCGGCACGGTTTCGGCACGCGCCGCCGCTCCCGCAGCAGGGGCGCAGGCAGCGGGTATTGCCAATGCCGAGGAGAGCCATGATCAAATCTGACGCCCTGCCGGAGCTACTTTGCCCCGCGGGCTCGCCTACCGCATTGCGCGCCGCCATTGAGGGCGGCGCCGATGCCGTTTATTTCGGCGGCAGGGCCTTTAATGCCCGTATGCGAGCCGAAAATTTCACCCCTGAGGTGATCCGTGAGAGCGTGAATCTTTGTCACGCCTATGGCGTGCGCGCCTATCTCACGCTCAACACGCTGGTTACCGATCGGGAGCTTCCTTCGTTCCTGCAGACGGCCGCCGAGGCCTATGAGGCGGGGATCGATGCACTGATCGTGGCGGATCTCGGCGGAGCCGCTGCGCTTCACCGTATGATCCCGCAGCTTGAGCTGCACGCCAGCACCCAGATGTCGGGGCATAGCCTTGGTGCGGGTGTTTTACTGAAGGAGCTTGGATTTACCCGAATGGTGCTGGCGCGCGAGACCAACCGCGCCGATATGGCACGCTTTGTGCGCGAGAGCGGCGTGGAAACCGAGGTGTTTGTTCACGGCGCTCTTTGCGTTTCTCATTCGGGGCAGTGCCTGTTTTCCTCGCTGGTGGGTGGCCGCAGCGGTAATCGAGGCGAGTGCGCCCAGCCCTGCCGTCTGCCCGATGCCATGGGACGGTATCCGTTATCCCTCAAGGATCTCTGCCTTGCGCGCCACGTGACCGAGCTGATCGCTATGGGTGTGGATTCGCTCAAAATCGAGGGCAGGCTCAAATCTCCCGAGTATGTGCGCGATGTGGCGCGGATCTGGCGACGGCTGCTTGACGAGCGGCGCGATGCGGATGAGAGGGAAATGACGGAGCTGGCCTCTGTTTTTTCCCGCGGAGGGTTTACCGACGGTTATTTTACGGGAAAAATAGGGCCCTCTATGCTTGGCGTGCGCTCCGAGAACGATAAGCAAAGCAGCCGCGAGGCAGAGCCCTTCTCGCAGCTCTCGCGGCGGGTGCCGCTTACCATGCATTTTGTGATGCAAACGGGCAAGCCCCTTTCCCTTTCGGTAACGGCAAATGGAAAAACTGCCACCGTTATGGGGGATATTCCCTTGATAGCGGAGCGAGCGCCCATGGACCGTGCCGCAGTTGAAAAAAATTTGTGCCGCCTTGGCGGTACACCCTATGCGGCGGAGCAGGTCTTAATTTCCATGGATGAAGGGCTGATGGTGCCCCTTTCCCGCCTCAACGCCCTGCGCCGTGCCGCAATCGAGGCGCTGGAGGGGGAGGAGAGGTCAACAAAGGCGGCTGCCTTTGTGCCGTCGCGTACCGAGGGCGAGCGGGTCGCACTGCCCAGCGCGCGGTTTGAGGATGCCGCACAGATCACAAAAGAGGCAAGAGACTATTTTTCACACATCTATCTGCCGCTTGAGCGGTTTTCTGCCCCTGCGGACGGCGTGGTGCTGCCCCCCGTGATCTTTGATCACGAGCGGGAGGCGGTTCTTGAAGGGCTGCAGGCCGCCGTTAAGGCGGGCGCGCGGCACGCGCTGGTGGGAAATATAGGCCATCTGGAGCTTGCCAATGCGGCAGGGCTGGTCGCCCACGGTGATTTCCGCTTAAACATCACCAATCGGGAAACGCTGGCCACGCTGCTGGAGCTTGGCTTTGCAGATTGCCTGCTGTCGCCTGAGCTGACATTGCCGCAGATTCGGGATATCGACGGCGCGGCGGATGTGATCGTTTACGGCCGTATTCCGCTGATGCTGTTGGAAAAATGCGTGGGAAAAGAAGTGGGAAACTGCGATATGTGCCGTGACGGTGTGAATTATCTCGTAGACCGTCGGGGAGAGCGCTTTCCCGTGCTCCGCCTTGCGCCCCACCGCAATCTGCTGTGCAACAGTCGCCCCACCGTGATGAGCGATCGCCGTGACGAGCTGCTGCGGGCAGGCATCGTGGGAGGGCACTATATCTTCACCACGGAGACGGCAAGGGAGGTAGACCGCGTGCTTGCGGCCTACCGCGAAGGCGCTGCACCAAAGGGGCAGATCAGAAGGATATAACACATACCGTTATGCGCTTAACAGAAAGGAATTTCTTATGTGTATCGCCATTGAAAATTTGAATATTCATCAGCCCGACGGCAACTTTCAAAGGGGAACGCTGTATGTGGCAGGGGGAAGGTTTGTTGCCCCCGTCGATTCTGCTGCCCGTGTTGACGGCAAGGGAATGCTGGCCATTCCCGGTTTGATCGACATTCACACCCACGGACGGGCGGGCTTTGATTTTTGTGAGGCAGACGGTGCCGCCCTGCGGAAAATGGCCGCAGATTATGCCGCCACGGGCGTGACAGCGCTGCTGCCCACCCTTGCCTCGGATACCACCGAGGGCTGGAAAAAGGCCCTTGATGTGATCGGAAACAGCGGTGAGAAGGCCTTTCTCGGTGTGCATATGGAGGGCTGTTGGCTGGCCGCGGCACGTCGCGGTGCTCATGCGGAGAGCCTGCTGCGCGACCCTGCCGTAGCGGAGCTGGAGGAGCTGGTTGCTGCCTCCCCCCTGCCCATCAGGCGGATCAGTCTTGCGCCCGAGCTGGATCCCGACGGCAGCTTTCTCGCCGCCTGCAGAGCCCACGGCATTGCGACCTCCATCGGTCATACCGATGCCGATTATGACACCGCTATGCTGGCCATCTCGCGCGGAGCCACGGCCTTTACCCATCTCTTTAACGCCATGCCCCCCCTGCACCACCGTGCAGGCGGACCTGTGGCGGCAGCGCTGACCGAGCCCGACGTGTTTGCCGAGCTGATCTGCGACGGAAAGCATATTGCCCCCGAAATGGTGCGACTTATATACCGTTGCAAGGGTACAGAGGGGCTTGTTTTGATCACCGATTCCATGGCGGGCACGGGCTGCGCCGACGGGCAGTATCCGATTGCGGGGCAGATGGTGACCTTGAAGGATGGCACCGCGCTGACCGCGGACGGCAAGCTGGCGGGCAGCACCCTCAATTTGCTGCAGGGTGTGCAAAATCTCGCCACGTTCTGCCGCATTCCCTTCGGAGAGGCGGTGCTTTGCGCCACCGCCACCCCTGCGGCGGCACTGGGCCTTGCGGGTGAGCGCGGTACGCTTGCCGTGGGTGCGGTGGCGGATCTTGTGCTGCTGGAGAGCGAAGCAGCCACACGCCCTGCCCGCGTGATGCGCGGCGGCGAATGGCTTGACGGCTGAGAGTATCTACCGCATAAAAAACGACCTGCTGTGGCAGGTCGTTTTTTTATGCTTCTTCGTCGCAGGGTTCTGCCACGGGCTTGTCGAAGTGGGGGAGCACCGTCATTTTAAGGTGGGTGGCCTCGGTCGCCGCGCCGCGCAGCTCAACCGAGTAATCCAAGATCAGCTGCCCGTCGGCGTCCAGCGTGTTCTCCACCCGCTTGGTGTAAACGCAGACCTCAAAGGGCATAATAGGGGTCTGGTAGTAGCACAGGTGACGGCGGCCCTCCTCAAAGATCAGCGCGGTCTTTACGGTGCCGTTCCGTATCATCGAAATGACACCCGCCTCGTTTTTGCGAAAGGAGACCGTGGTGGAGGAGCCCTCCATACCCGAGAGCTCGCTTTCCCGATAGCTGATGCTAAAGCGGCTGCCGTCGTCGTGCAGGCGACCCTCCACCAGCATCTCAAGATGCTCCGCCTGCGGCGCTGCGTCGGGAGACGGGGGATTTTTTGCGGCCTCCTGATCAAATAACGAGCCGCTGATCTCCATGCGGTCGGTTTCAATTTTGATGCGTACCTTTTTGAGCATAGTAAAAATCCTTTGGCAAATGTTTTATCAAGTATACCACAGCGCGCGGCAAAAAGCAAGAGCGGGAGAGAGAAATGGCAAAAGTTTGCGGGTCGCGCGGGTGAGAAATCCACCCAAAACCGCTTGACAAGAGGGTGGCGCTCATATATAATAATGATAGGAATAAGAACGACAGATAGGAGACACGATATGTCTGATTTTAAAGGAAAAAGCTTTCTCAAGCTGCTTGATTTTACCCCCGCCGAGATCGAGGCGCTGCTTTCGCTTTCGGCAGAGCTGAAGGAAAAGAAGAAAAAGGGAATTCCGCACCGCCTGTGCGAGGGAAAAAGCGTGGCCCTGGTCTTTGAAAAGACCAGCACCAGAACGCGCTGCGCCTTTGAGGTGGCGGCTGCCGATCTTGGTATGCATCCCGTATATCTTGACCCGTCAGGCTCCCAAATCGGCAAAAAGGAGAGCATTGCCGATACGGCGCGGGTGTTAGGCAGAATGTTTGACGGTATTGAGTACCGCGGTTACGGGCAGGAGCTGGTGGAAGAGCTTGCAAAATATGCAGGCGTGCCCGTGTTCAACGGCCTGACCAACGAGTTTCACCCCACCCAGATCTTAGCTGATTTTCTCACCGTTCGGGAGCATTTTGGCAGGCTGAAGGGCATTAAGCTGGTTTATATGGGTGATGCGCGCTATAATATGGGTAACTCCCTGATGGTGGGCGCTGCCAAGATGGGGATGGATTTTGTGGCCTGCGCGCCCAAAAAGTATTTCCCCAACGCCGCGCTGGTGGCGGAGTGCGAGAGGATCGCCGCAGAAACGGGCGCGACCCTTTCCTTTATCGAGGATCCCATCAAGGCCACCAAGGGTGCCGATGTGATCTATACCGATGTGTGGGTGTCGATGGGCGAGCCCGCAGAGGTGTGGAAGGAGCGCATTGAGGATCTGCTGCCCTACCGCGTGACCGGGCAGCTGATGGACAATGCAGGCCCGCAATGCCGCTTTATGCACTGCCTGCCCGCCTTCCACGATCTCAAGACCACCATCGGCAAGGAGATCTACGAAAAGTTTGGCCTTGACTGCATGGAGGTGACCGACGAGGTCTTTGAGAGTGCGCGGTCGATCGTGTTTGACGAGGCGGAGAACCGCATGCACACCATCAAGGCGGTCATGGCCGCTATGATGGCGTAAAAGAATCGATAACGGTATGCGTTTTTCGAAAATCGGCAGGGCTTGTGCCGAGGCTTTCGGCAGATCGGAAGAAGTAAGGAGAAGGAGAAAATGAACGTAACAGTTACAAAGGATATTCAGTATATTGGTGTCAACGACCACGAGATCGATCTGTTTGAGGGGCAGTATGAGGTGCCAAACGGCATGGCTTACAACTCCTATGTGATCTTGGACGAAAAGGTGGCGATAATGGATACCGTGGACGGTCGTTTTGGCAAGGAATGGCAGGAAAATCTTTCTGCTGCCCTGGCGGGTCGCACCCCCGATTATCTGGTGGTGCAGCACATGGAGCCCGACCATTCTGCCAATATTGCGGTGTTCCTTGCGGCCTATCCCTCCGCCACGGTGGTGGCATCGGCTCAGGCCTTTTTGATGATGAAGAACTTTTTCGGCAGCGATTTTGCCGAGCGCCGCATCGTGGTGAAGGAGGGCGATACGCTCTCGCTGGGGCAGCATCAGCTGACCTTTCTGACCGCGCCGATGGTGCATTGGCCCGAGGTGATCGTGACCTTTGACAGTAAGGATAAGGTGCTGTTTTCCGCCGACGGCTTCGGAAAATTCGGCGCTCTTGACTGCGAGGAGGAGTGGGCCTGCGAGGCAAGGCGCTACTATATCGGCATTGTGGGCAAATACGGCGCGCAGGTGCAGGCGCTGCTCAAAAAGGTCGCGCCTCTTAAAATTGACAAGATCTGCCCGCTGCACGGCCCCGTGCTTGACCGCGATCTTGGCTATTATATCGGCCTTTATGATACCTGGTCCTCCTACCGCCCCGAGAGCGAGGGTGTGGTCATTGCCTATACCTCGGTATACGGCAATACGGCAAGGGCGGTGCGCCTGCTTGCCGAAAATCTGCAAAAAAGGGGCGTAACGGTATCAGTTTGCGACCTTGCGCGCTGTGATATGGCAGAGGCTGTGGAGGATGCATTCCGCTATGACAGACTGGTGCTTGCCACCACCACCTACAATGCGGATATCTTTCCGTTTATGAGGAGCTTTTTGCACCATCTGACCGAGCGCAACTTCCGCAATCGGCGCGTGGCGCTGATCGAGAACGGCAGCTGGGCGCCCGTCGCCGCGAAGGTGATGCGGGAAATGCTCTCCTCCTGCCGCGATCTCACCTTTGCCGAGACCCGGGTGAAGATTATGTCTGCGGTCAACGAGGATACGCTGCGCGCACTGGATGCGCTGGCGGCAGAGCTGGCTTGAACGGAGAAAGCGGCGGTCACGCCGCTTTCCTGCTTTATACACCCATTTCCCGTTTTTTAAAAAGCGGCCTTATGGTGTGAGTTATATTCTTTTTGAAAGTGAGGCGACAGTATGAAAATAGCAGAGCTGTTAGGGCGGGAGCTGCGTTCTCTTTCCTTTGAGGTCTTTCCTCCCAAAAACGACCTGTCCTTTGACAGTGTACGAGCTGCGGTGCGTGAGATCGCACGTCTGCAGCCCACCTTTATGAGTGTGACCTACGGCGCGGGGGGCGGCACCAGCCGCTATACGCTGGAGGTTGCCAAGGGCATCAAGTCGCTTTACGGCGTGCCTACGTTGGCACATCTTACCTGCGTTTCCTCCTCGCGGGAGACGGTACATCAGCAGATCGAGGCGATCCGCGAGGCGGGCATTGAGAATGTGATGGCCCTGCGGGGAGACATTCCCGCCGACCGCGCCGATGAGGACAGAAGCAAGTGGGATTACCGCTATGCGGTGGATCTTGTCCGCGAGCTGAAGGAGACCTATCCCGATTTTTGCATTGGCGGCGCCTGCTATCCCGAGGTGCACCCCGAGAGCGTGAGCCAGAAGGAGGATATCCGCCATCTGAAGGAAAAGGTGGATGCAGGGTGTGAGTTTTTGACCACGCAAATGGTGTTTGACAACAATCTGTTCTACAATTTTCTCTATAAGATCCGTGAGGCGGGCATTGAGGTGCCCGTGCTCCCCGGAATTATGCCCATCACCAATGTCAAGCAGGTGGAGCGTGCGATGCGACTTTCAGGCTCCTTTATGCCGCAGCGCTTTAAAAGCCTGGTGGATAAGTTTGGCGGAGATAGCGCCGCGATGAAGCAGGCAGGCATTGCCTATGCGGTGGATCAGATCATTGATCTTTATGCCAACGGCATCAAGCACGTGCACGTGTATTCCATGAACAAGCCCGATGTGGCGGAGAGGATTCGGGAAAATCTCTCCGATATCATTGAGATATGAGCGCTCGCGTCAGCGTAAGGGAGGTTTGCCTGCCTCCCGTGAGCCGTGAGAGCGTTCTTCGCTATATGGGGGCAAGAGAGCCCTCGGCGGAGCTGCTGAAGCTGCTGGAGGAGACGGTGGACGAGGCGGCGGAGCTCTGCCTTGGCCGCGTGGCCTATCTTGAGCTGCCGCTTTCGCTTTGCGGCGAGGTGGCGGAGCTGCCGCTCCTCTCGCTTGTGAGCGGTGACCTTGCAAAACGCCTGAAAAACGCACACCGTGTGCTACTGTTTGCCGCAACCATTGGGGTGGGGATCGATCGGCTGATCGCCAGATACACCCGCCTTTCCCCCGCAAAGGCGCTTTGTCTGCAGGCGCTTGGCACCGAGCGGGTGGAGGCACTTTGCGACACCTTCTGCGAGGAGGTGGAGCGGGCGCTGCCCGCAGGGGCGAGGCTTACCCCTCGCTTTAGCCCTGGGTACGGCGATCTGCCCCTTTCGGCGCAGACCGAGCTGTTTCGCGTACTGAACTGCCCCGCCACGCTGGGGCTGACACTGAACCTGAGCTTATTGATGACGCCGACGAAATCGGTGACGGCGATCGTCGGAATAGAGGAGCCGAAGAATGAAGCTGAATGACGTATTGAAAAACAGGATCCTTTGCCTTGACGGCGGGATGGGCACGCTGCTCCAGCAGGAGGGGCTGCAGCCGGGCGAGTATCCCGAGCGCTGGAATCTCTCCCACGGAGAGGTGATCCGTCGCATCCACCTTGAGTATCTCAAGGCGGGCAGCCATATGATCAGCACCAATACCTTTGGTGCCAATTTGCTGAAATTCAGCGAAACGGAGCTGGAGGAGCTGATCGCCGCGGCGGTTGCCAATGCCAGATGGGCGTGCGGGCAGATCACCCGCGAGGAGCCCTGCTTTGTGGCGCTTGATGTGGGCCCCTTGGGGCGCCTGCTCTCGCCGCTTGGCGATCTCGATTTCGAGGATGCCGTGGCGATTTTTGCCAAAACGGTACAGCTTGGTGTGAGATATGGCGTAGATGCGATCTTCATTGAGACGATGAATGACAGCTACGAGACCAAGGCGGCGGTGCTGGCCGCCAAGGAAAATTCCACATTGCCCGTGCTTGTATCCAACGCCTACGGGGCGGACGGAAAGCTGATGACGGGGGCCTCGCCCGCGGCAATGGTGGCCATGTTAGAGGGCCTTGGCGTGGATGCCATCGGTGCCAACTGCTCGCTGGGGCCTGCGGCTCTGCGACCTGTGGTAAGTGAGCTGCTTGCCTTTTCCCGACTGCCCGTGATCTTAAAGCCGAATGCAGGGCTGCCCCGCAGCGAAGGGGGGCAGACGGTGTATGATATCACCCCTGCCGACTTTGCCGAGGAGATGGCAGAATGTGTCAGGGAGGGCGTGCGCGCGGTGGGAGGCTGCTGCGGCACCACGCCCCGCTATATTGCGGAGATGACCCGCCGTCTTTTTGATGTGACACCCGCCCCTCTTGCCGAAAAGGAGATCACGATGATCTCCTCCTTTACCCACGCGGTGGTGTTTGACCGTGACCCCGTGCTCATCGGGGAGCGGATCAATCCAACGGGCAAAAAGCGCTTCAAGCAGGCGCTGCGGGAGCGGGATATCGGCTATATTCTGGAGGAAGGGGTCCATCAGCAGGAGCGCGGCGCGGCCGTGCTGGATGTCAACGTGGGTCTGCCCGATATCGACGAGGCCGCGCTGCTGACCGCCGCCGTGACCGAGCTGCAGGCTGTGCTTGATCTGCCGTTGCAGATCGATACCGCCGATCCTCTTGCGATGGAGCAGGCGCTCCGCCGCTATAACGGCAAGGCAATGGTCAACTCCGTGAGCGGCAAGGAGGAGAGCCTGCGCGCCATCCTCCCGCTGGTGAAAAAATACGGCGGCCTTGTGGTGGCGCTGACGCTGGATGATGAGGGCATCCCCGCCACGGCGGCGGGAAGGCTTGCCGTGGCAAGGAGGATCCTTGCCCGTGCAGAAGAATACGGCATCGCAAAAAAGGACATCATTTTTGATCCGCTTGCCATGGCGGTCAGCGCCGACGGCGAGGCCGCAGCGGTGACGCTGGAGGCCCTTTCCCTGATTAGGGAGGAGCTTGGCTGCCATACCTCTCTCGGTGTTTCCAATGTGTCCTTTGGCCTGCCCTGCCGCGATGCGGTCAACAGCACCTTTTTTGCCGCGGCGCTGGAGAAGGGGCTCTCTGCCGCCATCATGAACCCCTACTCGACGGATATGATGCGGACCTACCACGCCCATCGGGTGCTGCACGGCCTTGATCCGAGCTGTGCGGCCTATCTTGCCTTCTGCGAGGCGCACCCCGCCGCAACCGAGGCCGCCGCCCCCACTGTGGCCGTTTCTCATACCAATGATGGGCTAACGGCGCTGCAACGGGCCATTGCAGGTGGCAGGCGCGAGCAGGCGGCGGCGCTGACGGCCGCTTTGCTTGCAGAGCGAGCGCCGCTTGACGTGGTGAATGGAGAGATCATCCCCGCGCTGGATGCCGTGGGGCGCGGCTTTGAGCAAAAAACCGTCTATCTGCCCCAGCTTCTGATGAGCGCCGAGGCGGCAAAGAGTGCCTTTGAGGTGATCAAGGGGGCCATGCAGGGCGGTGCGGAGGAGAATAAGGGAACAGTTGTTTTAGCCACCGTTAGCGGGGATATTCACGATATCGGTAAAAATATCGTCAGGCTCCTGCTGGATAACTACGGCTTTTCTGTGGTCGATCTCGGCAGAGATGTTTCTCCCGAGGCCGTGCTTTCCGCGGTGCTTACTCACCGCGCGCCGCTGTGCGGTCTCAGCGCTCTGATGACCACCACCGTCCCCGCCATGGAGCAGACCATTGCGCTGCTGCACGAGAAGGCCCCCTTCTGTCGGGTGATGGTGGGCGGTGCTGTGCTGAACGCCGAATATGCCGCCCGCATCGGGGCCGATCATTATGCCCCCGATGCTATGGACGGTGTGCGCTATGCCGAGCACTGTGCCGCGACCCCTGCCGAATGAGCCCCTCGGGGGGGAATAAAAATTCATAGTACCCGCCTTGTGCCGCCCGTGTCTTTCGGGCGGCACATTTTGTCTTTTTTTGAGATTTGATGCGGCTTTCGGTAAAAAAATTCGGCTTTCGGGTTGACAAGTCACTCGCAGTATGTTAAAATTATAAAGTTAAAATGGCATATTGCTTTTATAAATATACTTAACGCGCGCGAGATGTATATGCTGTGATAAATTATGCACCTTGACCCGCCCCCCTCGGAAGGAGATTGCAAAATGGATCGGTTGAAGAAGGCAAGAGAAGAAATTGATGCGGTAGACCGCGAGATGGCGGAGCTGTTTGTGCGCCGTATGCACGCGGTGGAGCTGGTCTCTGACTATAAACGCGATCACGGGCTGCCGATCTTTGATGCGGTCCGCGAGGAGGCGGTGGTGGCGAAAAACGCCGCACGGGTCGAGAATGAGGCCATGCGCCCCTTTTACGTCGAGTTCCTGCGCGACACCATGAAGGCCTCCCGCCACTACCAGCGGAGCCGCATGGAGGGAATGCGGGTGGCGTTCAGCGGCATTGAGGGGGCTTATGCCTCGATCGCCGCGGCCAAGATCTTTCCCGATGCCAAGCGTATCCCCCACGTCGATTTTGACAGCGCCTACAACGCCGTGCTTAGCGGCGACTGCGACGTGGCGGTGCTTCCCATTGAGAACAGCACGGCGGGCGAGGTCGGCCAGGTGCTGGACCGTATGTTCTCCGACGGGCTTGTGGTGAACGGCATTTACGATTTTTCGATCACGCATAACCTCCTGGCGCTGCCCGGCGCTGTGCGCGAGGATATCCGCCGCGTGGTCAGCCACCCGCAGGCGCTGGCGCAGTGCGCCGCCTACATTGAGGAGCGGGGATACGCGAAGGAGCAGGCGGAGAATACCGCCCTTGCCGCCAAGGCGGTGGCAGATGCGGGCGACATCCACGTGGCCGCCATTGCCAGCGCCGAGACTGCCGCGCTTTACGGTATGCAGGTGCTGGAGAAGAACATCAACGAAAACGGCAACAACACCACCCGCTTCGCGGTGCTTGCCCGCTCTGCGGTGAAGGACAGTGCCAAGGACAAGCACTCGCTCCTGATGTTCACCGTGCGCCACGAGGCAGGCTCGCTGGCAAGTGCCATCGGCATCATCGGAAAATACGGCTTCAATATGCGCTGCCTTCGCAGCCGCCCGATGAAAAAGCTCCTGTGGCAGTACTACTTTTATGTGGAAATTGAGGGAAATCTGCACAGCG
Source organism: Eubacteriales bacterium (assembly GCA_045576195.1). Classification (GTDB taxonomy): domain Bacteria; phylum Bacillota; class Clostridia; order Oscillospirales; family CAG-272; genus Firm-07. Next base: position 13,393 of record JAZNFZ010000112.1, read on the forward strand.
AGAAGGGCGAGCGGATGCTGGCGGAGCTCTCGGCGTTCTGTGACCGCCTCAAGGTGGTGGGCACCTTCCCCTATCCCGCAGATCTTTGCTAAGGAGCAACGGCTATGACACTGACAATGAACTTAAAGGAGCAGAGCTACGGTATCGTCATCGAGCGCGGCGCGCTCTCCCGCGTGGGCGAGCTTTTCCCGCTTGACCGCCGCGTGCTGATCGTCACCGACGAGGGCGTTCCTGCGGCCCTTGCCGCCACAGTGGCGCCCGCCGCCAAGGCGCCGCTTGTCAAGACCGTGGCTATGGGGGAGGGAAGCAAAAGCTTTGCCACCCTTGAGATGCTGCTGACCGCAATGCTGCGCGCAGGCTTTACCCGCACCGATGCGGTGGTGGCCGTAGGCGGCGGCGTGGTGGGGGATCTGGCAGGCTTTGCCGCCGCCACCTATATGCGCGGCATTGATTTTTACAACATTCCCACCACCCTGCTTTCCCAGGTCGATTCCTCGATCGGGGGCAAGACCGCCGTCAATCTCGGGGGCGTGAAGAACTGCATCGGCGCCTTCTACCAGCCAAAAGGGGTGCTGGTCGATCCCGATGTGCTGTGTACCCTGCCGAAAAGGCAGATCGCAAACGGCCTTGCCGAGGCCATCAAAATGGCGGCCTGCTGCGATGAGGCGCTTTTCTCCCTGATGGAGCAAAGGCCCTTTGAGGAGATCCTTGATGCGGTGATCGAGGGCTCGCTCCGCATCAAAAAGCGCGTAGTGGAGCAGGATGCCACCGAGAAGTCCCTCCGACGGGTGCTCAACTTCGGTCATACCTTCGGCCACGGCATTGAGAGCGCCGCAGGGCTGCATAGCCTGCTGCACGGTGAGTGTGTGGCGCTGGGTATGCTGCCGCTTTGCTCACCTGCGGCGCGTCGGAGGCTCCTGCCCGTGCTGAAAAAGGCGGGGCTTCCCACAAGGGCAGAGTTTGACCTTTCCGTGGCACTGGATGCCATGGCGCACGACAAAAAAATGGCGGGCAGTGAGATGCACTACGTCTATCTGCCCGAGATCGGGCGCTTTGAACTGAAAAAAGCACCGCTTGACGATGTGAAAGCGATGATAAAGGAGGCGATCGACGCATGAAAAATACCTTTGGCAGCTCGGTGGCCGTTACCCTGTTCGGCGAGAGCCACGGGGGGATGATCGGTGCCGTGCTTGACGGAATGGCACCCGGCATTCCCGTCGACGAGGCGTTTATCGCACGGCAAATGGATCTGCGCCGCGCCGTGGGCGCGCTTTCCACCGCCCGCCGCGAGGCAGACAGGGTGGAGATCGTCAGCGGCGTGTATGAGGGAAGGACCACGGGCACGCCCATCACCTTCCTTATTGCGAACGGGGATACCCGCAGCAGCGATTACAGCGCCCTTGCGGTCACCCCCCGACCCGGCCACGCCGATTATACGGCAAGGCTGAAATACCACGGCTTTTCCGACCCCCGCGGCGGCGGCCATTTTTCGGGCCGCATCACCGCAGGTCTCGTGGCGGCGGGGGCGGGTGCCCTGACGGCACTGGCCGCAAGGGGCATTACCGTGGGCACTCATATTGCCGCCTGCGGCGGTGTCAGCGACCGTGCCTTTGGCGACCTTGCAGCAGACATTGCCACCCTCGGCACCCTTGATTTCGCCGTGCTTGACAGCGCGGCGGGCGAGGAGATGAAGGCGCGCATTGCCGCCGCCCGTGAGGCGGGGGACAGCGTGGGCGGTATCTTAGAGACCGCGGTGCTGGGGCTTCCCGCAGGCGTAGGCGAGCCCTGGTTTGATACGCTGGAGGGCGTGCTTTCCCATATCCTCTTTTCCGTGCCCGCTGTGAAGGGCGTGGAGTTCGGAGAGGGCTTTGCCCTTGCCGGGAGGAAGGGCAGCGAGGCCAACGACGCCTTCGTGATAAAGAATGGGCGTGTGGAGACGGGAACCAACCGCTGCGGCGGCATTCTCGGCGGCATTTCAAACGGTATGCCCCTGATCTGCCGCGTGGCCGTCAAGCCCACCCCCTCGATCTATCTCGCGCAGGAAAGCGTGGATCTTAACGAGGGCAAGAACACGGTGCTCAAGATCAAGGGGCGGCACGACCCCGCCATTGTGCACCGCGCCCGCGTGGTGGTAGACAGCGTGGTGGCGCTGGCGCTTTGCGATATGCTGGCGCTGCGCTTTGGCACCGATTATCTGGCAAACGGCCAATGAGGAGATTATGAAATACGGCTTGATCGGCGAGCACCTGCCCCACAGCTTCTCGAAGGAGATCCACGGCAAGATCGCCAGCTATGACTATGAGCTCCTTGAGCTTTCCCCCGATGAGGTGGGGCCCTTTCTGGAGCGCGGCGATTTTCTCGCCATCAATGTGACCATCCCCTATAAGCAGACCGTGATCCCCTATCTCAAGGAGATCGACGACAGCGCCCCGCCCCACCGGGGGGGCAACAACCCGGGGGAAAGGGGGGGAGGGATTTATGGGTACCAAAA
>JAZNFZ010000113.1:0-14476 GCA_045576195.1 Eubacteriales bacterium
TATCAGGTCTTGTCTTCCTAAGCCCGCTTTGGCCTCCGACTTCCGAGAGGAAGGTGGCACGCGTCAGCGTGACGGAAGGAGCCTGCGGCACTTTGGCGTTTTTTCTCGCCCTATTGCTAACGGTTACAACAAGCTTTTCGCGCTCTCCCCCAGTCACCTTCTGTGACAGCCCCCTCCCGGAGGGAGCCCTTCATACAACATCATTTCGTCCTATTCCTACCGCATTCCTTTTCATCGGCATAGCCTACACAGAACCCCGCCACTATGGCGTGGTTTTCGTTTTGCAACAAAAACGCACCCACGGAGTATTCCGTGGGTGCGTTTTTACTGTTTTTCTGTTACAAAGCGCGCTCTCAGCCAAGCAAAAGTTCGCGAAGCTCTTCCATATCCGCCGCAATGGCATCCGCGCCTGCGGCGCGGTGCTCGGCCTCGTCACCGTAGCCCCAAAGCACGCCGATGACGGGGATGCCGTTTTCCTTGGCGCCAAGCACGTCGTGCTTGCGGTCGCCCACCATCACCACGCCCTCTTTGTCCGTCACACCCGCCATGGCAAGGGCATTGGCGATCACATCACCCTTCCTGCCGATCCTGCCGTCCAGCGTGGCGGCGCTGACATGCGAAAAATAACGGTCAATGCCAAAATGAGCAAGGATCTGCTGCACAAAGCAAAGGGGCTTGGAGCTGGCGATCACCAGGGTTTTTCCCGCGCGGGTCAGCTGCTCCAAAAGCTCTACCGTTCCTTGGTATATGACATTTTCCAGCACCCCGCGGCGGCGGTAATAGACGCGGTAGCTCTCGATCGCCGCCGTGGCCTTTTCCCGATCAAAGCCGTAGTATTCCATAAAGGAATCCAGCAGCGGCGGCCCGATAAAGCGGTACAGTGAGGTGCGGTCATTTTCCTCTATTCCAAAGCATGCCAGGGCATACATCACCGCATTGGTAATGCCCTCTCCCGGATCGGTCAGCGTACCGTCAAGATCAAACAGCACGGTATGATACATCTCTCTCTCCTTTCACGCCGCAAGGCGGCAGCTCAATATCCCCCCGAAGGGTGTGAGAAACTCCCAAAAAAGAGGACCGATGCGCCGCATCGGTTCTCTTTTTTGTCGCCGCGGCGCGGGCGGCTTACAGATTGTAGTAAAGGTCAAATTCGGCGGGATGGGGGATCTTCGAGAGCTCACTGCACTCCGCGCGCTTGGTCTTGATAAAGTTGGTCAGCAGCTCCTCGGGGAAGACACCGCCTGCGGTGAGATACTCGTGATCGGCCTCCAGCGCATCCAGCGCCTCGGGCAGCGAGGCGGGCAGATGGTGCAGCTTTGCCTTTTCCTCATCGGAGAGGTGATAGAGGTTGACATCGTAGGGGCCCCAGCCGTTTTCGTGAGGATCGATCTTGTTTTTGATGCCGTCAAGGCCCGCCATCAGAATGGCGGCGTAGCAGAAATAGGGGTTGCAGGTGGCATCGGGGTTGCGAAGCTCAAAGCGACGGAGGGTAGGCGTTTTGGCATAGGCGGGAATGCGGATGACCGCACTGCGGTTGGAGGTGGCATAGCCCACCGTAACGGGTGCCTCAAAGCCGGGCACCAGACGCTTGAAGGAGTTGGTGCTGGGGTTGGTCAGCGCGCAAAGCGAGGCAATGTGTCGCAGAAGGCCGCCCATAAAGTAGTGCGCGGTGCGGCTCAGATGCGCGTAGCCGTTGTCGTCGGAGAAGACGGGCTCGCCGTTCTTCAGCAGCAGCATATGCACGTGCATACCGCTGCCCGCCTCACCGAAAATGGGCTTGGGCATAAAGGTGGCGGTCTTGCCGTACTTCAGCGCGGTGTTGTGAATGATATATTTGATCATCATCGTGGCGTCGGCCATCGCAGACATTTTGCCCAGCTGCGGCTCGATCTCAAACTGACCCGATGCGGCCACCTCGGGGTGGTGGTAATTGATCTCAATTCCCATCTCCTTCATCCGCATGCACATCTCGCTGCGGCACTCATAGGAGATGTCAAAGGGCTTTGCGATGTGGTAGTTCTTTTGCTTTTGCACCACCACGCCCTTGCCCTCGGTGGCGCTGTTCCAATAGGACTGCTTGGCATCCACCTGAGCGCCGATCGATCTGCCGCTGACCTCCCAGCCCACCTGATCAAAGAGGTAGAACTCAAACTCGGGCAGGATCATCATGGTGTCCGCCACACCAAGCTCGTTCATATAGCGCTCGGCAGCGGCCACAATGTTGCGGGGATACTGGGGCAGCGGGCGGTTGGCAGGATGATCAATGATCATGGCGTTACCCGTCATCGACAGCGTGGGGATCTCGCAGAAGGGATCGACCACGGCGGTGTCAAGGTCGGGAATAAACACCATATCGCTCTTTTCCACCACGGCGTAGCCGTAGTTGGAGGCATCAAAGCCGATGCCGTTTTTCATGGTCTCCTCGGAAAAGTTCTCGGCAAGAATGGTCACGTGGCGGTACTGACCGTTGATGTCCACCATCTTGAAATCCACCATTTTAATGCCCTTTTCCTCAATCAGGGCCATAATTTCCTTTACACTTCTCGACATAACAAACATCCTTTCTGTTTTTGTGGGGTCCTCTTTTATAATACTGCTTTTTTCTTATTTTGTCAATCATTCCTGCTCGGATCCGCCGCGTGCGGCCAAGCTCTCCTCCCCGTGGCACTCCCGATACTGTGCCGCAGCCGCGGCAAGCACCCCATCAATATGCTCATCGGGGGCGAGCAGCAGCTCGCAGTCGCCGTCCTGATTTCTCACCGAAACCACCGTGGCACGCGCGGGGGCAATGTCGGGCAGGTAGCTGTATCGCCGCATTTTAGCAGGCGGCCGTTTGTTTTCCGCAGAGAGCGGCGCCGTCGCCACGATCTCGTCAAGCCCCACGCGGCAGATCAGCTGCATCCGTGTGCCGCCGCGATAGCTGTATACCTCAAAATCGATCTGCCCGTCGTCCCGCTCCCGCAGCCGATACAGGTAGTGAAGCACCAGATACCGCCCCGTGATCTGGATCAGCGGCACCAGCAGTGCAAGGCCGATCGCCTGCAAAATGGCGGGATAGGCAGGCAGGTAGGCGGAGCCGAAAAAGGCCGCCGCGGCGCCAAGCGCCAGGCAGAGCACCACCACGCGGGCCTTTTGGTTTTGTCGGTTGGGAATATAGTCGTACATAAGCGCTCCTTATCTCATTTCTTCTATGGCGCGGCGCTCCTTATCGGTGAGGGCGCGCACCACATCCTCGCTCTCGGTGTGGTAAAGACGCAGCGTGCCGATGGGCTCAGTACCCGCGGCGGGCTCACCCGTTGCCGTCATGGGATAGAACACGTCAAAGAAAACGGCAATGGTATCGTCGGCAATTCCGACCCCGTCAAAGGTGTAAAGCACATAGGTGTAAAGCGCCGTGGTCTCTATGCGGTGGTCGGCGGGCAGCACATACCTTGTGCTCAGCTGCTCGCTGCCGTCCACATTGTCCTCCTTATTCTCAGGTGTGAGGTCGGTGATCACGCAAAGCGCCACATCAAACACAGGCACGCCCCGCGGCAGCTCCTCCTTGAGGGAAAAATCCTTTTCCACCGCCCGCAGTGTGCTGTTGTTGTAGCGCAGCAGGACCTGATATTGTCCCGCCTCGGTAAGGTAGGCGGCACGGGGCACGGCAAAATAGCCGTAGCTCTCCTCGTTTTTGGTGATCGAGCTCTGCTCCTGCGTCAGCACCGTCAGCTCGCCGCCGCAGGCCTCATAGGCCGCGCGCAGCGTCTCGTTTGGCTGTATGCGGCGCAGCTCCTGCGGGATCCTGCCCGAAAACAGCACACGCCAGACCATAAACGCCATCACAGACAGCAAAAACAGAGCGCCAAGCAAGCGAAGCACCTGTCCGAGGACAAACAGCGCATAATTTTTTCTCGGTGGAGCCATAGTATGATCCTTTCACGGTTCTTAATATATCTATTGTATACCAAAGTCGAAAAAAAGTCAAATGAATTCTGTGTGAAAAGCGCCGCAGCGGCAAATGGCAGATTTTACATCGACCACGGGAGGAAGATTTATGGTAGAATGGTGTTGAAATTCCAAAAAAGGAGGCGTTTTATGAAATCGCTTTTTTCGGCACTCCTTGCGGGGCTCCTGCTGCTCGCGCTCCTCTCCGCCCCTGCCCTTGCCATCACGCCGGGCAGCACGCCGCAGGGTGCCTTTCTCCATTCTACATATCACAAAAATCTCCTCAATCTGCCGCGCACGGGGGATCTCGCCTTTGACACGGTGGCCGTGGCGCTCTCGCAGCTCGGCTACCACGAGGGCAACAGCACCGCCGATCTTGCGGGAAAGCGCACCTCGGGCACGGGCAACTTTACCGAGTACAACCGCGCCTTCGGCAAGATCGGCGGCACCTACGGCTACGCCTGGTGCGCCACCTTTGCCTCCTGGTGCCTCTCGGCCGCGGGAGCGCTTGATCTGGCGGGCGGCGGCTTTGCCAGCTGCACCCTTTGGGTGGAGCGATTGCAATCCCTGGGGCTCTACCGCACCCGCGCCTCGGGCTATCTGCCGTCGGCGGGGGATCTGATCTTCTTCCGCTCGGCGGGGGTGGGGCGCGCCTCAGATCACGTGGGGATCGTGCGCTTCGTGAAGGAGGGCCGCGTTTACACCGTGGAGGGCAACTCCTCGGATGCCGTTTCCCTGCGCGACTACGCCCTCGGCAACACCTACATTGTGGGCTACGGCCGCCCGAATTACCGCGGTGAGCGGCTGCCCAAGAGCTTTTTGGAGCTGGAGGATACGGCAGGCGGCTGGTACACGGTGACCAACTCCTATCTCAACGTGCGAAGCGCGCCCCGCGCCACCGCCGCACTGCAGGGCACCCTCTCGCGGGGGGATCTCCTGCAGGTCAGCAGCATCGAAAACGGCTGGGGACGGGTGGTGTATCGCGGAAAAACCGCCTACATCTCGCTGGATTATGCCGACTTCACCTCCCCTTCTCTCATCCGCATCCGCTATACCTCGGAGGGGGAATGCACCAATATGCCCGCCGACGTGACCTATTTCAGCTTTGAAAAGCAGCACGCCGCAGGGACAGCGCCTCGGCGGGAGGGTTATCTGTTTGTCACCTGGCAGGCCGCCTCGGGAGAGCGCTTCTCGCTGGGTGATGCGCTGCCGGGGGAGGACCTGCTGCTGACGGCAGTCTGGGAGGTGCTGCCGCCCGACGGGGAGGAGAGCGCTCCTCCGCAGGACGAGCCCACGCCCCCCGCGCCGCAGCCCCCCCTGACACCCGACGAGACCCCCGAGGCAGGGGGCGAGGGCAGCCTTGCCATTACGCCCCAAAATGATCGTGCCACCGTGGCCGCAGGTATTGCCAGCGGTCTGCTTGCCACCGCCCTTGGCGGCGCGTGGCTTCGGCAACGGGAGGATCTGCGAAAAAAGCTCCTGCAAATAATCAAAAAAGCCAAGTAACGGTATAAAAAAGCCGCAAGGATTAGGCTCCTTCTCATAAGGATGTTTACCGTGGGGGCGATCATTGATCGCCCGCAAACAACCGCAAAACCAAAACGGGCGACCAATGGTCGCCCCTACAAACAAATTTCGGCAGAGACATTGTTTTCTCTGCCGATTTGTGTTATAATGGGGTTAGCAAAAAAGCCTTCCTCCGGGAGGAAGGGGGCAGGCGGCAGGGGTTCCCCGAAGCGAATGAAATGAGCTTTGGGGGTTCGCTGCGTAGCGTGACGGAAGGAGCCTGCGTGGCTTTAGATTTGTACTAACTTCATTGTAACGCGCTCTCCCTCAGTCGCCTACGACGCCAGCTCCCGCATCTTGCCGAAGGCAAGTGACGCGCTCGCCGCAGGCGAGGGCAACTCCCAGGGGGGAGCCTCAAGACGCGCGTAGCCTTAAGGGGTATGGGCTTTGCCCTATGCCTTTGTAATACAAAGGCGAAACTGGCGATAAAACAAGCATTGAAGGGAGGGTGCGTTATATGTCAAAAAAGTATATTTTCAAATACAACGGTTCAAAAGAATCTTTTCTAACTATTCTGGATTCATTCCATACCAATAATAGCAGATTTTATTATTTCGATGATTACATCATTGAAGTGCTTGATGATGAAATACGATTTGGAGTAGAACGTGCAGGTCACTCCGGTGGAAACTGGTTTGTTTCCAAATTTACAGAAGAAAATAATCAAATCGAGTTCAGAGGAACAATTCAGTATATCGGTCCTGAAAACAGTAATATGAGAACGAAAGCTCAAAAGATATTGGATAAAATAGGATTATTTCTCCTCACTATTTTGCTGTTTCCGATTTTGGCTATATTTTTTGTGATTTCAAAAATTCAATGGATTATAAGGAAAATACGCAAGCAACCCAATCCTAAAACAACAGAAGATAAATTATTTGACTTAATGGAAAACCGTTTGAATTGCCAAAGGGTAATCGATGAAAATGATTCATAGTAAATAACCCCGACAGATATTCAAAAATCTGTCGGGGTTAATCTTTGTCTTCTGCAATGCAATTATGTCTTTTTGGACCGTCGGGGACGCCGGTCCCTACAAGGAGAAACTAACTTCCTTACGAGAACCAGCCTTTTCCCTTGCGGCTTTTTTTGTCAGAGGAGGCAGAGGAAGCGCTTGGTCACCTTTTTCGAAATATCCGCGGCAAGGGTGACGAATTTGGAAAATTCCATGCCGTCGCCGCCATCCGAAATGGCGCGAAGGACGGCAAACGGGATCTGATTGACATAGGCCACGTGGCCGATGGCGGCGCCCTCCATCTCGCAGGCGGCGGCGTCAAAATGCTTCACGATCCATTCCTTGGTGCGGGGCTTTTCCACAAACAGGTCGCCCGATGCCACCGTGCCCACCACTGCATTGAGCGAGAGCTCGGCCGTGGCCTCGCACAGCGCGCGACAAAGGCGACGGTCGGTGGGAATCTTCACCACGTTGATGCCCGAAAGCAGCCCCGGCGCGTCGCCAAGGGCGGTGGTGTTCATATCGTGCTGCACCACCTGATCGGCGATCACCACATCCCCCACCTCAAGCTCGGGCAAAAGGCCGCCCGCCACGCCCGTGTTGAGCAGGGCGGTCACCCCAAAGCGCAGGATCATTGCCTCGGCGGCAATGGCGGCAAACACCTTGCCCACGCCACACACCGCCACCACCACATCTCGGTCGCAAAGCCTGCCCTCGGTAAAAACAACGCCGCTCACGGTCGTGCTCCTGGTGTCGGTCATCTCCGCCACAAGGCCGTCGATCTCCACCTGCATGGCACCGATAATGCCGATCTTTTCTTTAGTTTGCATAGCTAAAATCTCCTTTTTTCTGCTCCAGCACGGCAAGATACGCGGCACACTCGCGCTTGGCACTCTCCAGTGAAAGGCTCAGATAGTTGCCGCACTCCTTTCTGGTCGCGCCATACACGGGCCCCTCATACGCCAGCACATCCCGCAGGGCCAAAATCAGCGTTTCTCGCACCGTTTCGGGGTCAATGTCTCTTGTCAAAAGGTAAAAGCCCGTTTGGCAGCCCATAGGGCCAAAGTAGATGATCCCCTCCCCGATGGGGCCGTTCCGCAGCAGCGTGGCCAGCATATGCTCCACCGTGTGCATGGTCACGTGATCCATATAATCCCCCGCGTTTGGCGTGCGGGTACGCAGGTCAAAGGTGGTAATGTCGCCGTCAATGCGGGAAATATACATCCCCGGCACGATCCTGTCGTGATCCACCGAAAAGCTGGCTATCTGCTTCATGCTTCTTCGTCCTTTCCTCCGGTTTGCCGTCGGTTTTCTGATCGCCCCGACGGCGATATTCACTGGGCGTGCGCCCCATTTGCTTGATAAACGCGCGGTTGAAGGTGCGCGAGGTGCCAAAGCCCACCAGCTCACCGATCTCGGTCACGCTCTTATCCGAGCCCCGCAGGTAGCGGCAGGCATTGGAGATCCGCAGCGAATTGACATAATCGTTAAAGCCGATCTGCAGCTTGTCCGAAAAGAGGTGGGAGATATAGTATTTACTGATGTGCAGCTTTTCCTCCAGCAGCGAGAGCGAAAGCTCCTCGGTGTAATGCCTGATGCAGTAATCCACCACCTCCTTGAGGGCGCGGGAATCCTCAGGCGCGGTCTTATGGAAGGTCAGCTGCGAGAGCAGGCGCGCAAACAGCGCCACCAGATACCCCGAAAGGGCCTTTTTCTCATAAAAATCCTCCGTGCTCCGCAGCTCCACGGCCCTTGTGGCCAGCTGCAGGATCTCGGGATCCCTTGCCGCCCCCTCGATCCGCGCGGTGGCGGGCAGCACGCCGTCAAAGGCCTCGGAAAGCCCCGGCAGACTGTCGGGATCCACAATAAACAGATAGTATTTCTCGGGTCCGAGGCTCTGAAAGCGGTGCACCTGGTTGGGAAAGACCAAAAAGGCATCTCCCCCGTAAAACGTGGTGCATTCCGCGTCTGCATAGCCCACGGTCTCCCCCTCCACCAGCAGCACCAGCTCAATATGACGGTGCAAATGGGGCGAGCAGCGCAGCTTGCTCGTTCCCGCAGTACGGTCCGCGAGAGAGAGCTCGGTCATGCGATTTTCGTAAAAGGCGATCATAGCATACCCCTTTCTTTGTCCTTTCTCTGAAACACACGCTCCACACGGGGCGAAATGGCGGTAAAAACCTCATACGGGATGGTGGAAAGCCGCTCGGCAATGGCGCGGGGATCCCGAAAGATCTCGATGGGGTCACCCGCCCGCGCGGGCAGGCCCGTCAGGTCGACCATCGCCTGATCCATACAGATGCGCCCCACAATGGGGACGGGAATTCTCATACCGTTACCGCACCAAATCACAGAAAAGCCCGAAAGCCTCCGATCAAGCCCGTCGGCATATCCCAAAGGGATCGTGCCGATCTGCGAGTCGCGCGGGGTCACAAAGGTGCCTCCGTAGCCCACAGGCTCCCCCGCAGGCAGTCGGCAGACCTGCACGACTGAGGTGGAAAGTGTCATTGCGGGAGCAAGGGGCAGTGATGTAGCGATGGGCGAAACGCCGTAAAGCGAGATCCCGGAGCGCACGCCGTCCAGCACCGTCTCGGGAAGCGCGAGCAGCGCGGCGGATGCCGCTGCGTGGGCAAACAAACAAACGCCCTTTGCCAAGAGCGCTCTGCGGCAGGCAAGAAAGCGGGATAGCGCGCACCGTGTGGCCTCTTTTTGGGTATCCGCGGCGGGAAAATGGGTGTAGAGCCCCGTGGGGGCAAGGCAGGGCTGCTCGGCCGCCGCCAGCAGCCCCGCCGTATCATCGGGGGAAAAGCCGAGGCGGTGCATTCCTCCATCCACCTTCAGGTGGATGCGAAGCGCCATTCCCGTCGGCGCTGCCGCCGCCGAAAGTGCCCTTGCATAGTCAAGCGAAAATACGGTCTGTATCAATCCTGCGCCAAGCAGCTGCATCACCCGCGCGGGGGGCGTGTAGCCAAGCACCAGAATATCGGCGCGGGGTGCCAGCGCCCGCACCTGCTCGCCCTCCTCCGCGGTGGCCACCGCGAAAAAATCACAGCCCGCCTGCAGCAGTGCAGGCACCACCAAGGCAGCGCCGTGGCCGTAGGCGTTTGCCTTGACCACCGCGATCATCCGCGGCGGGGTGCTTCTTCCCCTTGCGGCGTGCGCGCGAAGCAGACAAAAGTTGTGGCGGATGGCCGCCGTATCAATCTCGGCTATGGCGCGGTAACGCGCAAAGCTCTGACCTGACATATCGTCCTTTCCATGTCATCATACCACAATTTTTGTCTTTTTTCAAGTGATATGCGGCATTTTTACTGCAAATTATTGCATATGCTGAATATATCCACCATAACACGAGGAGGTTTTGCTTGCCTTGAGGATCTGTTGTCTTGTTTTGACGTTTTTTGCGGTGCTGATGCTTACCTGCGGCTGCGCCGAGGCGCACGAGGATTATACCGCCCTCTTTCGCGGGGGGTTTGAGGCCGAGCTTGACGGCACGGTCAACGGCGTGGCCTTCCGCGCGGTGCTCTGCGCCTCTCCCGCGGGAGAGCAGGGGCAGGAGCTGCATCTCTCCTTTCTTGCGCCGCAGTCACTGGCCGCGCTGTCGCTGCATTCGGGGGAGGACGGTATGATTTTTGCCACGGCGGGAGAGCTTTCGGTCCCCCTTGCCGATGCAGGTGATCTCCCCGCCCTGCTCACCCTCTTTCCCATCACCAAGGAGGCATCCGAGGTCTCCCTCGATGACGAGGGTCACACCGTGGTAAAGGGTGCCGACTCCACCCTCCTGTTTCATCGGGACGGCACGCCGCTGGCGGCATCCCGCGGCCCCGTCACGGCCAAGGTGGTGCGCTTTGCGGTAGCGGACGGCAAGGCCGCTTAAACCAGGGTCACCCCGTACCAACGGAACCACTCATCCAGCTGACAGAGCCAGGCAAGGAGCTGCGGCCGCGCCATCAGCTGGCCAAACCAGGTGCGGTCATCCCCGCGGAGCAGCTCCGAGAGTCGCCGTCTGTTCAGCGTTTCGGCAAGAAAGCCGCCCCCTGTCTGCAGGCGCTCCTCCAGCATTTCTCGCACCATTGCCTCGTATTTTGGGTTATGCGTTTTGGGATAGGGGCTTTTCTTGCGCCATAGGATCTCCTGCGGCAGCTCCCCCTCCATGGCGTGACGCAGAAGCGATTTTTCCACCCCGCCCTCAAACTTCAGCTCCCAGGGCAGGTTAAAGACGTATTCTAAGATGCGGTGATCGGCAAAGGGCACCCGCACCTCCACCGAGGCCGCCATGCTCATACGATCCTTGCGCTCCAGCAAATTGGCCATAAAGTAGCGGGTGGAGAGCCAGGTGGCAATGCGCGAGGTCCGCATGCTCTCGCTATCCTCGGGCAGGGTGGGGCAGGCGGCGGTGGTGCTGCGGCAGACCTCCCGCAAATAGTCAAGCCCCTGCGCGGGCTTCACCACGGCCTCGTCAAACAGCGAGATCCGTGTGGTGGTGTCATGCAGCCAGGGGAAAAAGTCACGCTGCAGCATCTCGGGGCGGTAAAACCAGGGGTAGCCCCCGAATATCTCATCCGAGCATTCGCCCGAAAGTACTACCGTGTGGCGCTGTTTGATCTGCTCGCAAAAATAAAGCAGCGAGGAGTCAATGTCGGCCTGCCCCGGCAGATCCCTTGCCCTTGTGGCAAGGGGAAGATAGTCCACCACCGTTTGAGTGGGGGCGGTCAGCACCGTGTGCGCGGTGCCCAGCTGCCCCGCCAGTCCCAGGGCAAACTCGTCATCCCCCTGGGGCTGGAACAGGCTGGCGCGAAAGCTCTCGCGGTTGCCCTCATACTCAAAGGAGTAGGTTTCAAGCACTCTTCCCTCCCGCCTTGCCTTGGCCGCCGCCACCGCCGTCACCGCCGAGGAATCGAGCCCGCCCGAAAGCAGCACCGCCAGCGGCACATCGCTTTGCAGCTGGCGCTCCACCGCATCAAAAAACAGCTCGCGCACGGTGGCTATGGCGGTCTGCCTGTCATCACGGCAGGGCCTTGCCTCCAGCTGCCAGTAGGGCGCGGTCCGCACCCCCTCCCGCGACACGACCATGGTGTGCGCGGGCAAAAGCTCCTTCACGTGGCGAAATACGCTGCTGCCCGGCAGGGTCACGGGAGCCAGATACAGCAGCTGCCACAGCCCCGAAAGCTCCACCTCGGGCGGCACATCGGGCAGGGCAAAAAGCGCCTTGACCTCGGAGGCAAAGTGGAGCGTAGTGCCCACACGGGCATAAAAAAGCGGCTTTACCCCAAAGCGGTCGCGGGCAAAAAAGACCTTTTTTGCCTCCTCGTCAAACACCGCAAAGGCGAAAATGCCGTTGAGCGCGGCGGGGCAGCTCTCCCCCAGCAAAATATAGCTCCACAGCACGGTTTCGGTATCACACGCGGTGTGAAACACCGCGCCGCGGCGGCAAAGCTCGCGGCGCAGCTCTGCCGAGTTGTAGATCTCGCCGTTATACACAATGGTATAGCGCCGCCCCAAATGCTCCCGCTGCATCGGCTGCGCGCCGCGGGCGGGATCCATCACCGAAAGGCGGTTGTGGCAAAACGCCACGCCCTCGGCCTCAAAGCAGCCCGTGGCATCGGGGCCGCGGTGCGCCATTCTCTCCCCCGCCGCCGCCACCGCTGCGGGCGATACCATATGGGGGTGTCGGAAATCAATTGATCCGTTGATCGAACACATCATACTCACCTCAATAAGAGATTATGAGCGCCGCGCCCGTGCGGTGCATAGGATAAAAGCAAGGGGCACGCCCTTTGCACAAAGGAGGTGGGGTTTGATTTGAAGATCGTGCTGATGCGTTCACCTACATTTTTAAAGCCGCTGCTGCGCCGCATATTCCGCATCCCGCGGCAAAAATAAAGCCCCTACGGGGCGAAAAACAGAGAAAAGCACCCCAAATGGGGTGCTTTTCGCTGTTTTGGCGCTGCCGACGGCAGCTCTTTTTGTCAATAATTGATGTACTTTTTCCGCTTTGCCACCGCCCGAGATACGGTGTGGTAATCGTTGGTGAGGATCACGTCGATGCCCATATCGAGGAATTTTTCGGCCTCCTCGGGGTCATCCGACCAGAACACGTTGCAGATAATGCCGTTTTCGTGGGCCTTGTCGATCATCTCCTGATTGAAATAGCGCTTGAAGAGCTGTACCCTTTTACAGCCGTATTCAATGGCGCGCTCCACGATCTCCCACTTGCGCTTCCCGCCGCCGCAGCAGCGGGCAATGTGCGGGTATTCCTGTTGCAAGCGCGCGAGCAGCTCGTCGTCGCCGCTCATAAAATAAACATATTTTTCGCAGTCGTATTTTCGGATCAGGCGGACAACACGGTCAAGGTACTCGGGCTTGTCGCCCATGGTCTTGAGGTGAATATTCATGATGCAATGGCAGGCGAATTTTTTGAGGATCTCCTCAAAGGTGGGGATCTTCAAGCCCGCAAAGCGCTCGCCCCGCTTGGCGCCAAAATCAAGACGGCGCAGCTCCTCAAGGGTGTAGTCCCAGATGTTGCCCGTGCCGTTTGACACGCGGTCAAGATCAGGATCGTGCATGGAGACGACCTCGCCGTCCTTGGTATACCACAGATCAAATTCGATCTCCTCCGCGCCCATTGCCACGGCCGCGCCAAAGGCGGGCATACTGTTTTCCGGCGCAACGGTGTTAAATCCGCGGTGCGCGCAGGTGCGGGGATAGGGCATCACCTCGTCGTGGCGCACGATGGCGCTTCCCCCGGGGCGGTACTTCCAGGGGCGGCGCCCCTTTTCGATATATTCATAGTGTGCCGAGAGCGGATTGCCAAAGCCTGCGGGCTTATAGTACTTGGCCCGCGGATCGATCTCCACGGTGGCAAGCCCCACGCGGCTCTTCATATTGCAAAGCACCTCGCCCGTGGGTGCCACCACCATGGAAGCACCGCCGAGGTCGGAGTCCTCGCCCATCGAAACAGAGGCGCGCACCACATAGGCGTTGGTGTTGTAGGCAAGATTCTGCGACATGATCTGCAGCGCCAGATGGGTATCGCTGCGCTGATGAGAGCAGCCGATCACCACATCCACGTTTTGGCGCGCGATGTTGGCAAAGGCCTCGTAAAAATAGAAATCATAGCAGGTAAGAAAGGCGAAGCGAAGCCCCTCGATCTCCATCACGGTGGGCTCCTCGTGCTCAAAGGAGTAGTCACTGTCAAGACGTATACGGCTGACCTCGCTTTGCACAAGGTGCTGCTTGAAGTACTTGCCCACAACACGCCCCTCTCGGTCAAAGGCCCAGGTGGTGTTGCGGCCGTCGGGGCTCTCATCAAAGGAGCGGGCGTTGACAAATACAATAGCGCCACAGCGCTTGGCAAGCGCGGCGGCCTTGTCAAGGATCCGCTTGGTAAACCGCGCGCTTGCGCCCATCGCCTCCTCGCGCGTGCGTGCAAGGCAGGGGATATCGCAATACTCGGGCAGCACGATGAGATCCATGCTCTCGTCGCACTGATCGATCAGCCGCAGCTGCTCCTCAAAATAAAGCTCCGATTTCTCATAATCGGTGGAATAGGCGGGTTGAATGATGCAGACTTTCATAAAAATCTCCTTTTTCAATGTTCTACCAATTCATTATACCACAACCCCCGCGCATTTTCAACCCCCAATCGCCCTATGCCCGCCATTTTTAAGGTCGCGGCAAATACACGACCGCTCACAGTCCCGTCGGCGCGGCCCAAAACAAAAAAAGTCCACAAGGGCGTTGGAAACTAAGGGTAGAAATGCAAAAAGGGCACCGATTGGTGCCCTTTGAAAATGCCCGACAGGATAACTGCGCTGCGCTCCGTGATGCCTGCGCCTTGCCGCCGCCTTGCAAGCGGGCGGCGCTCTGCGGCGCGCATGCGAACCTGCATTTCGCCCTTCGGTCGAAACAGGCTCTCGTGGGCCTGTCGGGTAGGCCAATGCAAAAAAGGGCACCGATTGGTGCCCTTTGAAAATGCCCGACAGGATAACTGCGCTGCGCTCCGTGATGCCTGCGCCTTGCCGCCGC
>JAZNFZ010000114.1:0-4617 GCA_045576195.1 Eubacteriales bacterium
CGCCGACGGAGTTGACGCAGTCCTCCACCACGCCCGCCAGCGTTTCATCCAGCTGTTTGGGCGGCATATCGTGCTGATATTGCCCCACGCCGATGGCCTTGGGATCGATCTTGACCAGCTCCGCCAGCGGATCCTGCAGGCGGCGGGCGATGGACACCGCCGAACGCTGGGTCACATCGAAATCCGGGAACTCCTCCGCGCCCACCTTGGAGGCGGAGTAGACCGACGCGCCCGACTCGCTGACGATGATATACTTGGTGGGCACATTCATCTCGCGCAGAAGGCCTGCCACAAACTGCTCGCTCTCGCGGGAGGCCGTGCCGTTGCCGATGGCAACCACATCCACCGCATAGCGGGTAATGAGGCGGCGCATAATGGCCTTGGCCTCCTCCACGCGGCGCGCGCCCTGGGTGGGATAGATCACCGCAGTATCCAGCACCTTGCCCGTCTTATCGCAAACCGCGAGCTTACAGCCGTGGGCGTAGCCCGGGTCAAAGCCGAGCACGGTCTTGCCCTTGATGGGGGCCTGCATCAGAAGATGCTGCAAATTATCCGAGAACAGGACAATGGCCCCCTTGGCGGCCATATCAAACAGGTCGTTTCGCAGCTCACGCTCCACCGAGGGGGCAATGAGGCGCTCGTAGCTATCGGTTATGGCGGCGGTCACATAATCCTTGGCGGGACTGTTGCCCGCCTTGACGATGCGCTGGAAGAGGTAGTTGAGAATGATCTCACTCTCCACGGTCAGGGTGACCTTCAAAAACTCCTCCTTCTCGCCGCGGTTGATGGCCAGCACGCGGTGCCCCGGCACCTTCTGGATCGGCTCCTTGTAATCATAATACTGCGCGTAGACCGAATCCTCCTCCTTGGCCTTCTTCGACTCAAGCATACCGTGGCGGAAGGTGAGCGAGCGGATGCCCTTGCGGTATTCGGCGTTGTCCGAGACCTCCTCGGCAATGATATCCATCGCGCCTGCAAAGGCCTCCTCGGCGCTGTTGACGCCCTTTTCGGCATCCACAAGCGCCTCGGCCTGCTCCGCAAGCGAGGGGGTATAGGAGGGCTGCTGCGCGAGCAGCGCCGCCGCCAGCGGCTCAAGTCCCCTTTCTCTCGCCACAGAGGCGCGGGTCTTGCGTTTGGGGCGGAAGGGGCGGTAAATATCGTCCACCTCGGTGATGGTGCGCGCCTCATCGATGGCCTTTTCGATCTCGGGGGTCAGCTTTTCCTGCGCGGCAATGAGGCTTTTGACCTCCTCCTTGCGAGCTTCGATATTCCGCAGATATTTGAGGCGCTCCTCCAGCTGACGGAGCACCGTGTCGTCCAGCGACCCCGTCACCTCCTTGCGGTAACGGGCGATAAAGGGAATGGTATTTCCCTCGTCGATCAGTGCTACGGTCTTTTCTACCTGGTCGACCTTCAATTTCAGATCTGCGGCAAGCGTTTCGATGATGTTCACGTTTTGTTTCTCCTTGTACTGTTAAAGTTTACTCTCGCCTGCGGCGAGCAATGCCAGCTCCTCTTCCTCGCTAAGCTCCCGCCATTCGCCGCGCGCAAGGTCTGCGGGAAGCGAAAGGGGGCCGAAGGTGATGCGCTCCAGATAGGTGATGCGGTTGCCGAGTGCCTCCAGCATCCGCTTGATCTGGTGGTATTTCCCCTCCACGAGGGTGATGATGCCCGACATACCGTCGGCATCGAGCCTGATATCGGCGGGCTTGGTGACGTAGCCGTCCTCCAGCACGAGCCCCTCGCGAAAGCGCACGCATTCCTCCTCCTTCAGGGGAAATTTAGCCCTGAAACGGTATTGCTTTTGCACATGTCGCTTGGGGGAAAGCAGGCGGTGCGACAGCTCCCCGTCGTCGGTGAGCAGCATCAGCCCGAGGGTGTGCTTGTCGAGGCGCCCGCAGGGAAAAAGGCCGAGCTCCCGATAGGTGGGGGGAAGCAGGTCAAGCACGGTGGGATCGCGCCCGTCCTCGGTGGCGCTGACCACCCCGTCGGGCTTGTTCAGAAGCACATAATGGTGCTGCCGATAGCGCACCCTTGCACCGTCAAGCGCGATCACGTCGGTGGCGGGGTCGATCTGCTGATCGGCCCGTCTTGACACGGCACCGTTTACGGTGATCCGCCCTGCGCGGGTGGCCTTGCCCGTTTCGCTGCGCGAGAGCGTGGCTGTGATGCTGAAAAACTTATCCAATCGCACGCGCGGCCACCTCCCTTTGTTGTGCTTTGCGAAATCTCACACCGTTCTCCTTCTTATTCTAACATATTTTCAAAAAAATGTAAAGAGAATGGCACAAAAAACTTCAAAAGAAATCGCGCGAATGCATTGACAAGCGGAGGGGGGTATGGTAGAATCAAACTGCATATCAATGCAAATACATATAAAGGAAGGTACGCCATGTTCTTCTCTTTTGACTGCCACCAGGATCAGAGCAAGCTGCACGTGGGCTGCGAGGCACCCCGCGCCTATTTTGTTCCCTTCGGTGACGACAAGGCCGCCACGTGTGATCTTCGCGGCAGGAGCAGATTTTTCAAATCTCTTTGCGGTGATTGGGATTTCCGCTACTACCCCTCGCTTGATCAACTGGAGGATTTCCGCCTCCCCGCGTTTGACCGTAAGGCGCTTGAGAAAATGCCCGTTCCCCGCAGCTGGCAAACCATGCTGGGCCGCGGCTATGACAAGCCCAACTACACCAACGTCAACTACCCCTTCCCCTTTGACCCGCCCTTTGTTCCCACCGACAACCCCTGCGGTCTTTATCTGAAGGATGTGGAGATCGACCGTGATACGCTTGCCAAAAAGCGCATCTACATCAATTTTGAGGGTGTGGATTCCTGCTTCTATCTCTTTGTCAACAATAAATTTGCCGCATACAGCCAGGTCAGCCATATGACCTCGGAGATCGACCTCACCGACTATCTGGTGGCGGGCAAGAACACCCTTGCCGTGGTGGTGCTGAAGTGGTGCGACGGCTCCTATCTTGAGGATCAGGACAAGTTCCGCTTCTCGGGCATCTTCCGCGAGGTCTACCTGCTTTTGCGCGATCCCGTGCACATCACGGATGTGGACGTGCGTACCTATCTTACCGATGATTTCTCCAAGGCAAGCGCCAAGGTTGAATTGAAAACAAACGGCAAGGCCGACGTGGCCTGGCGCCTTGAGACCCCCGACGGCCGCCGGGTGGCCGCAGGCAGCACTGCCGTGGAGGGCTGTAGCAGCCTTGAGGCCGCTGTGGATGCCCCCCTGCTCTGGAGCGACGAGACCCCCGTGCTCTACCGCCTCTATCTCACCTGCGGCGAGGAGCATATCTGTCTGTTTGTGGGCTTCCGCGATCTGCGCGTGGTCAACCGCGTGCTGCTGATCAACGGCAAAAAGGTGAAGGCCCGCGGTGTCAACCGCCACGACAGCCATCCCATTCTCGGCTCGGCCACGCCGCTTGACCATATGATCAATGACCTGATGCTTCTCAAGCGTCACAACGTCAATATGATCCGTACCAGCCACTACCCCAACGACCCCCGCTTCCCCGGCCTTTGCGACAAGTACGGCTTCTATCTGGTGGATGAAACCGATCTGGAAACGCACGGCACCTCCTGCGTAAGCGACATCTCCCCCGAAAGCTCGGAAGAAAAGAAGGCTATGGTAGGGAACGCCAAGCACCCCAACGCCTGGGACTTCTTTACCGACAGCAGGGATTGGCAGGCGGCTTACCTTGACCGCGTGGAGCGCATGTATGAGCGCGACAAGAACCACCCCTCAGTGGTGCTGTGGTCGCTTGGCAATGAGTCGGGCATCGGACAGAATCAGGTGGCAATGGCGGACTACCTCCGCTCCCGCGATCCTCGCAATCTCGTGCACTGCGAGGACATCTCGCGCCGACTGCTCCTCCCCTTCCTCAATCAGGACAAGATCCCCTTCGACGGCAATGCTCTGAACAACTCCGTAACCTCGGTGGAAAGCCGCATGTACCCCTCGCCCGAGGACATTGTAACCTACTATGCAGGCAACAAGAAAGCAACGCAGCCCTTCTTCCTTTGCGAGTACTCCCACGCCATGGGCAACGGCCCCGGTGACCTGAAGCAGTATTGGGATCTGATCTATAAATACGACTGGTTCTTCGGCGGCTGTGTATGGGAGATGCTCGACCACTCGGTGGCCACCGGCGACAAGCCCTTTACCGATCCCCACTACGTCTACGGAGGCGACTTCGGCGATCACCCCAACGACGGCAACTTCTGCGTGGACGGCCTGGTCTCCCCCGACCGCAAGCCCCACACGGGTATGTTAGAATATAAGCAGGCCATCAAGCCCTTCCTGATCACCTACGAGGACGGCAAGCTGCGCGTGAAAAACCTGCGCTGCTTCAAGTCCCTTTCCGACCTGGATCTTTACTTTACCCTTGCCCGCAACGGCAAGACCATTGCCGAGGGTCGCTTTACCTCCCTTAACGTAGCACCCGGCAAGAGCCGCACCTATCAGCTGCCGCACTTCAATGCAGCCCTCACGGGCGGCTGGTGCACCCTGCACGTCAGCGTGAGGCAGGCTACCTCGACCCCGTGGGCCGAGGCAGGCTTTGAGGTTGGCTTTGAGCAGTTTGAGCTGACGCAAAAGGAGAACGCCCT
>JAZNFZ010000115.1:0-10231 GCA_045576195.1 Eubacteriales bacterium
TTTCCGCCCGGCGCGGGGCCCGGGGGGCGATCTTTTTTTATTTCTGCGCCTCTCTTTTTTTCTCAAAAAGAGAGTAAAGCGGCAGGGCCGCCACGGCGGCCATCAGCAGATAGACAAAGGTATTGCCGACATAGGAGTAGAGCGTGCGGGACTCGCGCAGGTATACGGTGCCGAGGGCCATTCCCTCCACCAGCGGAGGCTGCTCCTCCCTGACGGTGCCGTCGGGGGCGATCAGCGAGGAAATGCCCGTATCGGCAGAGCGGACGATATAGCGGCCGCTCTCGATGGCGCGCAAGCGCGCCTGGGCGTGGTGCATATACACGCCTGCGGAATCAAGAAACCAGGAGTCGTTGGTGGAAAGGGTGATCAGCTCTGCTCCCTCGCGCACCGCCCTGACGGTAAGAAGCTCGTAGATCGAATCAAAGCAGATCAGCGTGCCGACCCTGCCCTCTCCGATCTCGATCGGCACGCTGCTTTTTCCTGCGGCCAGGTCGTCATTCAGCATCGAAAGCTTGGTCAGCGAAGGCAACAGAAGCTCAACAAGGGAACGCATAGGAACAAATTCGCCAAAGGGCACCAGCCGTTGCTTGCAGTATACATCCTTGCTGATGCTACCGTCGGGAAAGACCGTAAACACGCTGTTATAGCGCCGCCCCTCCTCGTCGGTGTAAAAGGCACCGCAGCGAATGGTGACACCGTGGGTCACGGCAAGCTCGGAGACATACTGCCCCAGCACCGAGTCCTCGGTGATCTGGTACGGAATAAAGGTTTCGGGAAAGACCACCAGCTCCGCCCCCTGCTCTGCCGCAAGACGGGTATACTCCCGATATACGTCAAAGCTGTTTTTCTCGCCCGCAGCATCCCATTTTTCCGCGCTCCCGATATTTCCCTGCACCGCTGCCACCACAATGGGCGTTCCCTCCTCGGGATCGGTAAACAGGCAAACCCCCGCGCCAAGCAGCGCGTGGACGGAAAAGACCGCCGCCGACAAAACGGCAAGCAGGCGCACGCGGGAAAGCCGCAGCAGGGCCAGCGCGGCAAGGGCGTTGACCGCGGCAATGGTAAAGGAAAGCAGATAGGAGCCAAGGAGCGCGGCACTGCCGGTGAGCAGCGTATAGTTGATCTGCCCCAACGCCAGGCGGCCCCAGGGCACGCCAAACCAGAACTGTGTTTCAAGCCACTCAAACACCACAAAAAGGGCGGAAAGCAAAAACGGGGGCAGCAGCATATGCCGCCCGACAAGCGGCATACGGCAAAGCCACGAGAATAGGGGAAAAAGGAGGGAGGCCACAAGGCTCTGCAGGAGCGAGAGCCCCAGCCAGCAAAGAAGAAGCAGGCCCACCGCCTCGCTCGGCTCTACGCCGAGGAAGGACATGGGATAGAGCCGAAACAGCCAATGCCAGGTAACAAGATAAAAGGGGCTATGGAAGGCAAGGCCGTACAGATAAAGCCGCCGCAGGCGCACGGTGGGATCACTTGCCAGCACATACATTGCATAAAATGCAGGCACCAGCGAGAGCCATTCAAGAAAGCCGAGCGCGGGAAAGACGATGCAAAGAGCGGTCAGCGCGCCGCTTGCGGGCAGTAAAAGCGGAATATATTTTCTCATGGCACTCACCGAAAATCCTTCAGGAACCAGATCTCATCGAGATCCAGTGCAAACTCCCGCCCGCGAAGGTAGGCAAGCGGGCCGCCGTCGTCCGCAAAATCAAACCGCAGGCGATAGGCATAAAGGGCCTGATACTTATAGCCCCGCGCGCGCTCGGCGCGATTGATGCCGTATTTGCCGTCACCCAGCAGCGGATGGCCGATGTGTGCGAGGTGCGCGCGGATCTGGTGGGTGCGCCCCGTGACCAGCTCGACCTCAAGGAGCGACTGCTCACCCTTTTCCTTGAGGACGCGGTATTTGGTGATGATGTTCTTACTGCCTGGGAGGGGCTTGTCGCTGACCTCTACCTTGTTGGCGGCGCTGTCCTTTCGCAGATACCCTTTAAGGGTCGCCTCGCGGCGAGGGAGCCTTCCCTGCACCGCTAAGAGGTAGAACTTGGAGGTCTGGTTTTGCTTGATCTTCTCATTCATCACGCGCAACGCCTCAGCGTTTTTGGCAGCGATGACGATGCCGCCCGTGTTGCGGTCAATGCGGTTGCAGAGCGCAGGAGCAAAGGACTGCTCCGCCTCGGGATCGTACTCGCCCTTTTGGTAGAGGTAGGCCTTGATGTGAAGGATCAGCGTATTCTCACCGCCGTCGGTATCCTCGTGCACCAGCACCCCGGGGCGCCTGTTGAGGAGCATAATGTTGTCGTCCTCATACACGATAGAGAGCTTGGGCTTGATCGAGGCGAGTGCGCCCTGATCCCTTTCGGGCAGGTCAAAGAACTCGTCACGGATGAAAAGCTCGATCTCGTCGCCAGGGACAAGGAGCTGATTTTCCTTGGCTCTTTTGCGGTTGACCTTGATCTTTTTGGTGCGGATATACTTATATAAAAGCGAAAGGGGCAACCCCTTTACCGCCTTGGTCAAAAACTTATCCAGCCGCTGTCCCGCGTCATTTTTGCCGATAACCAGCACGCGCACGGGTCTCCCCCCTTTCTTTTTGATACAAGAGGTCCGGCAGCAAGCTGCCGAACCTCAAGGCATTAAAGAGTACCGAAAATACGGTCGCCCGCGTCACCAAGGCCGGGCACGATATAGGCGTGATCGTTGAGGCACTTGTCAAGCGAGGCAGTATAGATATCCACGTCGGGATGTGCCTTCTGCACACGCTCCACACCCTCGGGAGCGGCAACCAGGCACATAAAGCGAATGTTTTTGCAGCCGTACTCCTTCAGACGGGTCAGCGCATCCACAGCGGAGCCGCCCGTAGCCAGCATCGGATCGACCAGAATGACCAGGCGCTGATCGATATCGGCGGGGAGCTTGCAGTAATACTCCACAGGCTCGTGGGTCTCGGGGTCACGGTACATACCGATATGGCCCACCTTGGCAACGGGAACCAGGCGCTGAAGGCCCTCTACCATACCAAGGCCTGCACGCAGGATCGGCACGATGGCAATTTTCTTGCCCGACACGCGCGATGCCTTCATACGAGCCACGGGGGTTTCGATCATAATGGGCTCAAGGGGAAGATCGCGGGTCAGCTCATAGCCCATCAGCATGGCAATTTCGTTCAGCAGCTCGCGGAAATCCTTGGAGCCTGTTTTTTTGTTACGCATAATGGAAAGCTTATGTGCGATCAGGGGATGCTTGATTTCAATGAGATTACTCATAACAAATCTCCTTTGCTTTACTGTGATCCTCTTCATTATAATGCAAAAACCGCCATTTTTCAAGCCCTATTTCAAAAAACATAAAACTTTTTGGCGGGCACGAGTTGACCCTGATGGCGAAACGTGGTAAAATAGAAAAAAACGCGCGTGAGGTGCCCATGCAAGATCAAAAGCCATCTGTTGCAATCCTGACCCTTGGGTGCAAGGTCAATCAATATGAAAGCGAAGCCATCGCAGAGGCCTTCTCTGCCGATGGCTTTGCGGTGCTTCACGGAGAGGCGTGCTGTGATGCTTATGTGGTCAACACCTGCACCGTCACGGCGGAATCCGAGCGCAAGGCAAGGCAGCTGATCCGCCGTCTGCACGCCAAAAACGAAGGGGCCTTTATCCTTGTCACGGGGTGCTTTTCCCAATCCGCGCCCGATGCGGTCATGGCGATCGAGGGCGTGGACTATGTGTGCGGCAACCGAGATAAGCTCTCGGTGGTAGCGGCGACAAGGGCGCTTTTAAAAGAGGGAAAAAAGCCCGCTTCGCCAAGTGTTTTTGTGGGCGATATACAGACTGCGCCCTTTGAGCCTATGCAAATTACCCGCTTCGACCGCACCAGAGCCTATGTAAAAATTGAGGACGGCTGTGAAAACCGCTGCTCCTACTGTGCCATTCCCGCCGCGCGCGGGAGGGTGCGCTCCAAGCCTCTTGCCGACGTGGTGGAGGAGGTGCGGACACTGGTGGAGAACGGATGCCGCGAGGTGGTGCTGACGGGCATTGAACCCGCCTCCTGGGGGCGGGATCTCGACGGCGTGACCCTTGCCGATCTCCTTGAGGCGGTGGACGGCATCAAGGGCATCGGCAGAGTGAGACTCGGCTCGCTTGACCCTTCTCTTTTCCGTGAGGATTTTGTGGCGCGGATCGCAGGCCTCTCCTCCCTTGCGCCTCATTTTCACATCTCCATGCAGAGCGGCAGCTCCCGTGTGCTTGCGGCGATGAAGCGCAAATATAATGCTCAAATGGCGAAGGAGAACATCTGCCGCCTGCGCCGCGCGATCCCCGAGGCCGAGCTGACCACCGATTTTATCGTGGGCTTCCCCGGGGAGAGCGAGGCCGACTTTGCCGAAACGATGGATTTTGCCGCAAGCGCTGAATTTTTGCAGATGCATATTTTCCCCTATTCCCGCCGTGCGGGAACGGTTGCCGCCACCATGAAGGATCAGGTTGCGGGCGACATCAAGCGCCGCCGCGCCGCAGAGCTTGCCGCGCTTGGCAAGGAGCTGCGCCAAAAGCGCCTTTCGGCGGCCATCGGCACCCGAACCGAGGTGCTGTTTGAGACCCACGAGGGTGGGCTTGCCATCGGGCACACCGCCAGCTTTTTTGAGGTGGAGGCCCCCTCCCCCGTGCCGCTGCACTCCGTGCTTTGCGGCGTCCGCATTCTTAGCCTGAACGGTGATCGCCTGGTGGCGGAAATTTTAGACCGAGAGGAGGCCGCAAGATGAACGAGCTGCCTGTTTTGTACGCTCCCGTACCCCGCTTTTGCGATTTTGACCGTGCGGGACTTGATGCCCTGCGCCATCACCTCGGACTTACGATGCCTGCGGGCGTGCTCGGCTTTTGCCAGCGGCAATTCCGCACCCGCGAGCACCGCGACCCCACGGTGGCGGAGCTGTTGTTTTTTGACCGATTTTACGCGCTGTGGTGCAGCATGTCGGGCGCACCGCGCCCCACTGCCCTCCGCTTTCAGGACCCCGAGGCCGAGCGCATCTGGCGGGACATGGTGAGCAAGCGTGCCGCACTGAACGAGGCGGGCGCGCCGCCCTCACTGCCTGACATTATGTCGCTTTCCGCGCATTATCTTTCCCGCGCGGGCCTTCCCGTATACGACAAGTCGCTGTTTTGCGGCACGAAGGCCGAGCTTGCCGCCCTTCGCGCGCCCACCGAGGCGCACCTTTCCCTTTCGCTTGCACATACCGCCGCGGCACTGCTCCCCAAAGCGCCGCAGGGCGGCAAGGAAAACGGCGTGCTGGTGTTGCTCACCCCCACGGGCAATGCGCCCTTTGAGGAGGAGATCACCGCCTTTTTGGAGCGGCACAGGGAAAAGGGGCTTACCCCCATCGCCGCCCCCGGGGATGAGGGCATCTGGCCGCATCTTGTGGCGCTGCCCGGCGGTGTGTCGGTGGATCTGGCAAGGCTTTTGGGGGAGCCGTGGGACACGCGACCCTTTCCCGACCTCGCGGTGGGCGCCCACACCGTCCTCTTTCTCGCAGACGAGGCCTTGCTTCCCTCCCTGCTTGCCGACGGCGCATCCCCCACACTGATCGGTGGCATCAATAAGGGAGGCACCTTCCTGCTGCACCACGGCAGCACCGTGCTTGTCTCCTGCGAGCATCAATTTTTAAAGCAGCTTCGTCTCTCCCGCCCCGTGGAGCTGACTCTTGGCGGGGATCTACCCACAGCGCATACCGCCCCCACTCTCAAAAAGGACAAAAACCGCCTTCTTTGCGGTGTGGAGACTGCGGGAGGGGTGCAGGATGCCCTGCTCGCGCTGGTGGAGGCCGCCTTTGCCGATGGCGCGGATCTGACCACGGCCACAATGAGTGCCGCGCTGGTCACACCGCCCCTTGAAACAAGCGAAGCGGAGGCTGCGGCGCTCTCGCTGCTCTTGGGGCTGCACCGCGTCACGGCAGAGCTTTGCCTGCCCTCGGTCAATCACCGCCAGCTGCTGTGTCGGGAGGCAGAGCACCCCCGCCTTGCCCTCTTTTTGACGGCGCGGCGGCAGGAGGTGGAGGCTCCTACCCGCAGGATCGCCCTGCAAACCGCCGTGAAGGCCCGCGATTTTGCGGCGATCAGACGAATTGTTTTTGAAAAAACTTAAAAAATTGCAAAAAAAGACTTGCAATTTCATTTCCGATGTGCTATAATACACATTGCTGTTAAAAATTTAATGAATATAACGACAGGCACCCTCGGGTGCGACAGGAGGTGTCAAATATGGCAAAGTGCAGTGTTTGCGGCAAGGGCGTGGTGTTCGGTCAGAACGTTTCTCACTCCAACCGTAAGACCAACCGTTCTTGGAAGCCCAACATCCGCAAGGTAAAGGCAATCGTTGACGGTACCCCCACAACGGTGGCTGTTTGCTCCCGTTGCCTGCGTTCGGGCAAAGTGACCCGCGCATAAGAAAAAGCAGAGCATTCGCTCTGCTTTTCTTTTTGGTGCGCCACGGCTGTGGCGCGCCTTTTTTATTTCATAATGGCATCGATCGCCGCCTGGCAGGAGGCGCGGAAGCCTGTTTTCTCCAGCGCGGTCACACCCTTGATGGTCGATCCGCCGGGAGAGCAGACCATATCCTTGAGGACGGCGGGGTGAAGCCCGGTTTCGATCTGCAGCTCGGCCGCACCCTTTACAGTCTTTGACACCAGCTTGATCGCCTTGTCGCGAGGCATACCGTAGCGCACGCCCGCATCGGCAAAGGCCTCGATCAGCAGGTCGACAAAGGCAGGCCCACAGCCCGAAAGCGCACCGCCAATGCCCATCAGGGCCGAGGGGAGCACCTCCACCTCACCGATGGCGGCAAAAAGGGCCTTGCAGAAGGTCAGCTCCTCGGCCGAAAAGGAAGTTGTTTGCTCAAAAAGGAACATCCCCTCCCCCACCATCGCGGGGGTGTTGGGCATCACAAACTGCACGCGCACCGTCTCACCGAGGATGGCACGGTAGGTGGCGTGATCCCAGCCGAGGGCGATGGAGAGCAACGCCTTTCCCGAAAGTGCCTCGCCCATTGCCGCAAGTGCCCCCTCCACGTGATAGGGCTTGCAGGCCATAAGCACCATATCCGCCTTCTCTGCCGCCTCGCGCTCAGAGCAAAGGGGCGTGATGCCAAGCTCTGTGCAAACAGCCGAAAGCTTATCTGCTGCGGGATCATAAGCAAAGAGATCCGCACCCTTTATCATTCCGGAGGAAACAAAGCCGCGCGCAAGCGCACTTGCCATATTTCCCATTCCGATAAACGCCAATTTCATCGTCTTCACCTCTGAAAATTTTTATGCTATTATTATAATCCCTGCCCGCGGCTTTGTCAAGTGTTCAAAAAAATTGACAAGTCACCAAAAGTGTGATAGAATGAAAAAACGGGGGTGACGACATGGCACTTTTGAACAGCTACTATCAAAAATTGGAAAACGAGCTTGACAAAACGCTTGAAAGCAAATATGGCGGCAACAGCCTTTCGGCGTGGTGGTCAGAGGAGTATCTCGGCAAGGAGAAGTATGCGAAAGCCCTTTCCGAGGGGCTTTGCCTGTGCTTTGGAGAAGCCTTTGCTCGGCTTGGCAAATACGAGGCGAGCAAAAAAAGGGCTTATCGGCGCTTTTTCAAAAAGAAGAATTTTTATTTTTTGCTGAACTCGGAAAAGAAGGCCGTGATTTTTGCCGCGCGCGCAAAGGACGAAAAAGCCCCCCTGCGCATTCCCAAAAGACTGGGGCGTTATCCCGTGGCAGGCGTGTGCGAGGCGGTGCTGGGCTATCGCTACTTTGACCGTCTTTCGCGCGACCTCAATGACATAAAAACGCAAAAAAGAGCAAACCGCCAAAAGCCCGCGGTCTTTGATATGCTCTCCTTTTCTCACATTTCAGGGTGCGAGAAATGGGCAGAAACCGTGCTTCGTGACGAAAGCGAAGAGATCACGGTAGCCCCTACGGTAAAGGCCTTGAACGCGGCACTTCTCCCACACGCACGCGTGCTGCGACTGCCCTCGACGCTTTCCTATCTCGGCATTTTGCTTGCCCCCTGCCTTGAAAAAATCGAGGTCTACGAATGCGGCACACCGAGCACGGTGTGCGAAATTCAACCTCACGCCCTTGCCTTTTGCGAGGCGCTTGCAGACCTCACCCTGCCCAAGGGAACCAAGCACCCGAGCAGCGAGCTTTTCAAAAAGAACAAAAAGCTTCAGCGCCTTCACATTTTTGAGGGAATGGAGACCTTCCCCTCGCTTTCACCCGACGTCAAGCTCAAAACACTGCAAATCGACGGTGTGGCGCCAAAGCAGCTCAGTCTTGTGCGCTACGATGCACAACAGGC
The DNA here is from genome assembly GCA_045576195.1 of Eubacteriales bacterium. Classification (GTDB taxonomy): domain Bacteria; phylum Bacillota; class Clostridia; order Oscillospirales; family CAG-272; genus Firm-07. The sequence goes on from JAZNFZ010000115.1 coordinate 8,328, forward strand.
CACGATGGACATCGGCTTTTATCACTGCTTTTTCGGCAATATTGACCGCCTGACCGTGACGGGCTCTGCCCCAAAGCTGCAAAAAACCTCCTTCCGACCTTGCGATCTGACACTGCCCGAGGGTATCGAAAGCACCGATTGGGACGCACTTTCGGGGCAGAACACGCTTGCCCATGTCACACTTCCCTCCACGCTTCGGTCGATCGGCCCGCGTACCTTTATGGGCTGTGCCTTGACGGAACTCGTGATCCCCGATGGGGTGCACACGATCGAGAGTCGCGCCTTTGCCGACTGCGAGCAACTTTCGCGCGTGCAGCTGCCAAGCGCACTCCGCGTATTGAACACCAATATTTTCGAGGGCTGCACCTCCCTGCATGAGCTCACATTGCCCGATCACATCACCGAGATCAGCTGCCAAACGGCCACAGCAAGCGAGTGGTACCGCTTTGCCAAGTCCGAAGAGCTTATCCTGCAGGATCTGCGGACACTCGGCAAAAAGGAGGCGGTCGATCCGCTTTTACGCATGCGCCTTTGCTACCGCGAAAACACCCCCACCGCCGAGGCGATTGCAAAATACCGCGAAACGATGCGCCGAAACATTGAGCAAAACGAGGAGGCGATCAAGGCCTTTCTCGGCGCCACCGAAGCGCTTACGGTAACGCACGAAAGCATCGACCACGTAACGGCGGCCATCTCGTATCTTTCGGCCGTAAGGCCTGCGGGCTCGCCGTTGCTTTCGGCCCTTTGCAAGGGCCTTGCCGACTTTTTTGCCACGGTCACCGAAAAGACCGCCGCCGAGGCCGATTTTCGCTATGCGGGCTACTTCTTTGACACGGTCAAGCGCTTGAAGGAATGCGGACAGAAAGAGGCCTTTGATCTTTTGGAGCCCTGCCGCAAGGATCTTTACGCCCGCATCGAGGCCTCCACGGTCCACGCGACGAAGGGTGAAAGGCTGCTTGCCGAGAGCAACCCGAAAGCAAGAGAAGAGGCGCTTTTCGAGCTTGTACGTGCCTATCACATCTACCCGCGCAATGCTCCCGTGCTGCTCGGGCTGATCCACTTTTTTGCAAGTGATCCCTTCCTCTCGGATACCAAGGCCACCGACAAGCTGCTTGACATTTTGAAGGCCTGCCAAAATGACACCGACACCAAGACCGACTATATACAGATGGCAAGTGACCTGATCAGCGCGGTCAAAAGGTCGGCGGACAAGGGCTATCACGGCTTTCTTACCAAGCAACAAAAGCGCGAGCTGTATTTTAACGACCTTCACAAAGCAGATATGCTTGCATCGGTCAAGATGAAAGCGATTCCATCCGATCCCTCCTATTATCAAGAAGAACTGAAAAGGCCCAAGCGTCTCTCCACGATGATCGACGAGAGCTTTTTTGCCGATCTGCGCACCGAGGTGCAAAATCGTGCCGTCTCCTCCTTCGGCGGCGATCTCGAAACCGCCACGTACAGGCAGCAAGCAAGGCTTGACGCCATTGATGCGGCCGAGGCCGTGCTCTTCCCCAAAAAGCGCGCCGCGCTGGAAAAGCGGTTGGCCGAGCGAAAGGCGGCCGAGGAGGCAAAAAGACGTGCCGAGGAGGCAGAACGTCGCCGCATCGAGGAGCAGATCGCCGCAGCCAAGCAACGGCCGAGCTACGACGACGATGACGACCGCTACGGCTACGGCAAAGGATATACCCCCTCGCCCGTCTTCTCGGGCAGCGATTACTCGTATAGCTACAACAATCCCTTTGATCCCGTGACGCAGCTTCACGACTGGGCGCGCGCCGAGGCCATCGGCATTGAATGGGATATCATCGACCGCGATTATCTGCTTGATATCGGTGTGTTCGGTGACCACGTGCTCTAAAAAAGAAAATCCCTCCGAAACGCCCCGGCCAACGGCCGGCCGC
>JAZNFZ010000116.1:0-29041 GCA_045576195.1 Eubacteriales bacterium
CCCCCCCAAAAACCTGGCGGACCCAAAAAAACGCCCCGCTCCGGCCCTTGGTGCTTTTTTATCTCCTTTTTTTGTTCGCTTTTGCAAGGTCGTCTACAAGCAGGGTGATATGTCCGCGCTGCTCCTCGGTCAGATCCGACACATCAATACTTGCCGCATCGCTTCTGCCAAGCAGGAAATCGGTCGTGACCCCAAACAGATCGGCAATTTTCAAAAGCATCTCAATAGAGGGCAGTACGTTATCGTTTTCCCAATTGGAAACACATTGCTTTGTCACGCCCAGCCTTTGGGCAAAGACGACCTGATTCATTCCGCAGGACTGCCGCAAAGCCTTCATATTTTCGTGTAATGCGTATGCCATCGTGACCTCCTCGCGTAAAATATCCGTATACTATTATAAAAAATTTCTTGACATACTATAAATACTTTGGTATACTAATAATTGACAACAACCGTTGTTAATCTCATCTTTCGGAGGAAAAATTCTATGAAAAAGCTCATTTCTCTGCTCTCCCTTACATTGGTATTCACCCTGCTCCTCTGCACCCTTGTCGGCTGCGGGCAAAAGTCCAATATGCGCGATCTCGTCAAGGCTCTCAAGGCCGAAAGTGTTGACAAGAGCCTTGTTGACGTGATACAGACCAATGGCAGCACAGATAACGGCACCGTTGATTATTCCCATTATCAGTACGAATTAAAGGGCTATGACGACGGCAACTATGAAAGCGACTCCAAAATGTCCGCATCTCTGCGTCAAACGATCAGAAGCTTAGAAATCACGGCAGGCTCGGCGGCGCAGGAATATGAAGATGTCGGCAGATTTGAGAAGGAAGCTTACCTAGCTTGGTACTTTGACCCCACCGTGGGCGAAACGGGTGATTTCATTCGCGGTTGGATCGTGTACTCAACCAACAATGTGGTCGGCAAGCCCGACATTTACTTCAAGGTCTCCTTTAAGGTCTACGACATCGAATTCTTTACCGAAAACGTCAACAGCACCGAAGGATTTTTGGATGCAGAGGATCTCAAGAAGTTTGAGATCAGCGAGTACAGCGCAGACAGCGAGGCCACTTCTCTGGAGGCACTCAGCCCCGAGCATCTCGTGATCTTCATCGAAATGTTCGACGAGGCACTGGCAACATTGGTCAAGACCTGTGCAGATGCAGGCTACCCCGTCGTCATTCCCGAGAAATAAGAATTCCGTCAAAGAGGCGGAAGCCCCCGCGGGGGGGGTGCCGCCTTTTTTCGCGCAGCGCGCGCTCTTTTGCAATATCCTTATAGTTTTTGCAATATCTCCTCATTGACAACGCCAACATTGCCCGTTATAATGAAAATGAAAATACAATTTTTTGATAGGAGGAGGCCATGAGCTTTGAGATCCATTCCCCGATTTTTGACGGGGGCAAGGAGGGGCACACCCTGCGCGCGCACGGCAAGGGTATGGAGGTCTGCTTTTCGACAAAGCCCGAAAAGGACACCGATTACCGCTTGTTTGTGGTGGGCGAGACCGCGCAGTTTTACCATTGGAAAAACGAGCCCGACGGGCAATATCTCTACCGCTCGCTGTCGGACGCTCTTGACACGGCGCACGCCATCCGTGACCAATACTGCCTTGACCTTTCCTGCAAGCAGTACAAGGACTATCTCAAGCGCGTCTACAAAAAGGTGCTGTGGCCGCCCAAGGAAACCTACGTGGGCATACACGACCCCAAAACCGATTGGAAATTCGGCCTGACCGTCACGACGAAAAACCTTATCTTTAAAAAGAACGGCTTTTTGCAAATGCGCGTGGATGTGCGCTTGAAAAAAGAGGGCGTACACCCCCACAGCGTGCTGGGAGACCCCGATTACTCGCTCACGCTCCCGATCCCTGCGGGCAGCTATGCAGGCAAGGTGCTTTCTATGGATATAGAAATTCCCCAAAGCACCGCAAACGTGGCGGTTTTTGTGGAGGGCGTGGGCTATCGAGGCCAATGCTTTGTCGAAAGCCCCTTCCTTTGCGATGGAGAGCATCAGCTGCTGCCCTGCTTTGCACAATCCGTGCAGGACAAACCCGATTTCGACTGGTCGGCGCAGTATCTCAGCCGCAAGGAGTGGCCCGAATTCCGCGTGCGCCTCAATGGCAGGGTGGTCTTTACGGGCGAGGTGTTTGAGCGCGTGCATCGCCGCGCGGAGTGGGAGATCCCCCTCCCTGCCGCGCACATCCGTGCGGAAAACACGCTGTCGTTGGAGCTGATCTCGGACTATCACGATCCCCTGCCCTATACGGTGCACGAGATGGCGCTGCTCACCAAAAGTGCCGCTCCCCTATCCCTGCTTTCCGTGTCCGAGGTGGCAAGCGTGGGGCGTGGCGCGCGGGTGCTGCTTCGCACCGATCGCCCCAATATGCGCGTCAAGCTGCACACGGAGTCTGCGGCCATCAGCGGCAAAGCGGAGTACGTTTTTAAAGAAAAGGGGCTGCACGGCATCCTGCTTGACTGCCATTACCCTGCAAACGGTGCGAGATTTACCATTTCCGCCGACGGCATCACTCTCCACGGGGAGGTGCCTGCCATTCTGCAGCGGCAGGAGGATCGCGTGATCACGGGCACAGGGGATATGATCTATATTCATCAGGATCTCACCTCTATGGAAAACTACCTTTCCTGGTACATTTCCAACCACGTAGGCGACCTTGTTACCATTCGCCCCACCTATCGCTGGTCGGGCACCCGCACCATCAATTCCGCTGTTTGGCGCGCCTTTACACGCCTGATGCGGGAGCTTTCGCTCAAATATGTGCTGATGGTGGATGGCCGCGAGGTACCGGGGCTCTCCACCCAGCCCGACAACCGCCTGCTTGCGGGCAAGGGCTTTCTCGGCCGTCAGATGCACGAGCGTGACGGTGCCGAGTTTTACTGGGGCCCCCGCCGCAACGCCTCCTCCACGTTGATCCAGGGCAGAGAGCTCTTCTACTTTGCCGCAAGCGAGGATCCGCGCTTCACCTCCGCGCGCTTCACCTCCCCCGCGACCTACCATTACCGCGGCACGGTCCTTTATGACTTTGTGGATAAGGAAAACGAGCCCCGTGATGCGGCCATTGCCCACGAGCGCTCGGTCAAGCACTTCAAGGACACCAAGATGGACTTTGACACGCGCCACACGGGCCCCTCCTGTACCTTCAAATACCTCGCCGAGGGCGGCTACACCTTCCTTGGCGCGGAGACGATGTACTCCACCATGGAGCCTCTGCTGGCCTTCCTGCGCGGTGTAGCCAAGGATCGGCATATGAAGACCTTTGGCGTGCACCACGCGGTGCAATGGTCAGCACCGCCCCACGACGTGCCCGAGCGCTACCGCCGCTACCGTCTGGCGCTGTATGCTTCTTACCTGCTGGGTGCCACCGACATCAACACCGAGGAGGGACTTTGGCGTCTGGAGGAGCATTATGCCTATTTCCACCGCTTCAGCGAGGCCTGCCGCGCCCATTTGAAGGAGCATCAAGACTTCTACCGCTATATCTCCTCCCACAGCCGCACGGGCGAGTTTTACACACCGTTTGCCATCATTCACGGAAGAAACGACGGCGTGACCTTTTTTGGAAAGAACAAAACCTGGGGGCATCACGAGCCCCAAGGCCAAGCGGAGGACAGTTGGGATCTTCTGACCGCGCTCTACCCCGACGCACTGCCTGTCAATGCGGTCGACCGTATGATTCCCGCCGTAGAAAAGCCCCGCGGCTACCATACGGGAACACCGATGGGGCAGCTTGACATTATCCCCGCAGAGGCAGGTAAAAAGACGGTTTTCTCATACCGTTCCGCGGCTTTCCTCGGATACTACCACGCCACCGAGGCAGATATGCAAAAGCTGCTCTCCTTTGCAAGGCGGGGTGGCAGGCTGCTGCTCACTCGCGCGCATCTGACCAAGACCACGGGGCTTGACGACATCAAAAAGGGCGCGCTTGCCTTTGACTGTCACGCGCTCTCCTTCAGTGCAGGCGAGCCCACCTGGGCGGCATCTGCCGTTTGCGGCAAGCCGCTGCTGATCTGCACCAACCCAAAGAAGCCCGACGAGATCCTTCTCACCACCGATGACGGCGCGCCGCTTCTCTGCCGCTACCGCGTAGGCAGGGGCGAGGTGCTTCTCTTCAACACGTCGGCCTATCCCGCCAACGGCGCGATCCGCGCGCTTTACGAGGCAGAGCTTGTGCGCCTGATGCGCGAGGAGACGGCCCGTGAGGAGGTCTGGGCCGAGGTGGGCGACGATATGGAATTTGCCGTGTACCGTCAGGAGGACGGCAGCCGCCACCTTTATTTCCTTGCGGTGGATTACTTCAACGATCCCGCGCCGCTCCGCCGCGGCACGCTTCGTTTGGGCAAGGATCGCTATGAGGTCGCCCTGCCCTTTGGCGTGCTCGCCAAATGTGTGGTCCGAGGCAACGCCGCCGCCATGGCCGAAGGCGAGGCAGGCGAGGTGCTGTCCGTCACCGAGGACGGTGTTCGCGTGCAGGGCACGGGTCGCGTCCCCTTCCGCCTCTTTAAGGACGGGAAAACGCACACCGTCACCGTGGATTTCACCCAAAATCCCGAAAAGACCCTTATTTGGTAAAACAAAAAAAGAACAGTGCTTTCTCTCTGCATTCTTAGCGGAGAAATAGGCGGTACGAAAACTTCGGCAGAGGGATTGTTTCCTCTGCCGATTTGTGTTATAATGGAACTAACGGAAAGCCTTCCTCCGAGAGGAAGGTGGCACGGCGTAGCCGTGACGGAAGGAGCCTGCGTGACTTTAGGTTTGAATTAACTTCATTGTAGCGCACTCTCCCTCAGTCAGCTTCGCTGACAGCTCCCTCCCGGAGGGAGCCTATTGAAGCTTTCGTACAACTTTAGGGGTATGGGCTTTGCCCAGTGCCTTTGTAATACAAAGGCGAAACTGTCGATAAAAATAGAAAGATAAATAAGAATTTGTAAAGCGGAGGGTGACATGAAGAAATTATTTGAATTGCAAACAAATTTAACTAACTATACATACCCTTTAACAAAAATAGTCGTGTCAATATTGATTATACTTTTTAGTATTTTCAGAAAAAGCCTATTCGTTATATCTTCAAAACCTCTCAATTTTTTTGTAACACTATTTTGCTTTGCAGCAGGTTTAGCTTCTATTTTGTGTATTTACATTTCCATCCCCGAATTGTTTTATGTTTGGAAAAACAAAAAAGCCAAACAAGAGAGAGTTGAATTTATAACAACTACTCCTTTCGACTTGGAACGAGTTATTAACCTCGTAAAAGAAAATGATATTATAGAATTTGAAATAAAATCAACGGGCGGGATCATAAAGGTTGGTTCCAGTTCGGATTGCAAGGTGGGCGATTCTGTGTTTTTTGACAAGCGATTTTATATTGAAAAAAATGAGTTCTTAACAGCAGAAGAATTTGAAGCAAGTCTTTTACAATATGGTACAGATGGAAAAATAAATGTAATCGCCATTGATGGCGTAAAAGCAGAAAAGTGGTAATCCGAGTATAAATTGTCGAATTCCAATTTATCGAACAGAATAAAACAAACGCCGGCGGATTTTCTGCCGGCGTTAATATTTGTTTACATCGTATCAAATTTTGTTTATCCGTAGGGGCGTTCTTTGAATGCCCGCGGGCGATATAGTTCGCCCCTACCGCGTGTCATGTCAATTTCCCGCTAATTTTGCACGCCCTTCGCACTGTTCTTTTTAATTTGCGATCAAGCGCCGAGGTAGGCCTTGCGGACGCGGTCGTCGGCGGCCAGCTCGCGGGCGTTGCCCGACATGGTGATCTCGCCGTTCTCAAGCACATAGGCACGGTCCGAAATGGCCAGCGCCTTTTTGGCGTTCTGCTCCACAAGAAGCACCGTGATGCCGCTTTCGTGCATAGAGCGGATGATCGAGAAGACCTCCTCCACCAGAATGGGGGACAGACCCATCGAGGGCTCATCCATGACCACAAGGCTGGGGTGTGCCATAATGGCGCGACCCATTGCCAGCATCTGCTGCTCGCCGCCCGACAGAGTGCCTGCCAGCTGCGAGGAGCGCTCCTTGAGGCGGGGGAAGCTGGCGTACACACGCTCCAGATCCTCCGCGATGGCGGCCGTATCCTTGCGGAAATACGCGCCCATTGCAATGTTTTCCGCTACCGTCATGCGGGCAAATACGTGACGTCCCTCGGGAACGTGGGCAAGACCCATGGTCACGATCTTATGCGCGGGCACGTGGCGCAGATCCACATCGTTGTAAATAATTTCGCCGTGCTTGGCGGGGATCAGACCCGTAATGGCGTGCAGCGTGGTGGTTTTTCCCGCGCCGTTGGCACCGATGAGGGAGACGATCTCGCCGTCGTTGACCGTCAGCGAAATATTGCGGATCGCTTCGATGACACCGTAGTTCACCGTCAGATTTTTTACTGTTAACACGTCAGCGCCCTCCTTAATCGTCGTCGCGACCGAGGTAGGCCTCGATCACCTCTTTGTTGCCGGCGATCTCGTGAGGCAGGCCGTGGGCAATGGTACGGCCAAAGCTGATCACCTGAATGCGCTCGCACACATTCATCACCAGGCTCATATCGTGCTCAATGAGCAGGATCGCCACGCCAAAGCGCTCGCGGATCACGCGGATGCACTCAAGAAGCTCCGCGGTCTCCGAGGGGTTCATGCCTGCGGCGGGCTCGTCAAGCAGCAGGATCTTCATATCCGTGGCAAGGGCACGGGCGATCTCCAGCTTGCGCTGCTGACCGTAGGGCAGCTGCGCCGCGTCAAGATCTGCCTTATCCTCCAGGTGGAAGATCGCCAAAAGCTCCATAGCCTCATCAAGGCAGGCCTTTTCCACACGGCGATACTTGGGGGTATGCAGCAGCGCGTCAATGAAATTGTAGCGGTGCTTGTGTGTCATGGCCACCAGCACATTTTCGAGCACGGTCATTCCCTTGAACAGGCGAATATTCTGGAAGGTACGGGCAATGCCCGCGCGCACGAACTGGTGTGCCTTTTTGCCGTTCATCAGGGTGCCGCAAAGCGTGACCGAGCCCTCGGTGGGCACATACACGCCCGTGAGCATATTGAACACGGTGGTTTTTCCCGCACCGTTCGGGCCGATCAGGCCGACCAGCTCGCCCTGACGGATCTCAATGTTAAAGTCATCCACCGCCTTAAGGCCGCCGAAGCGAATACCGAGATGCTCGGTCTTCAGCACCACATCGCCCTTGAGGGCGGCAAGATATTCCTTCAGCGCGGGGGATACCATTTCAAGGGGAGAAACCTCTCTTGTTGCGCGCATATCCATATCACTCGCCCTCCTTTTCGGTCAACTCATCCGACTTCTTGCGGGAAAGCTTGCCTGCCATCTCCTTGATGCGCGAGGGCAAGGACTTGAAGAATGCAGGCGCGCAGCACAGCGTGCGGTAGAGCGAAAACTCACCGGTACCGAAGATGCCGCGGGGACGGAACATAATAAAGACCACCAGCACCAGCGCGTAAAGCAGCATCGGGAACTTGGCCAGCGCACCGAGCACGGGAATGCTGTGGGGGATCTTGGAGATCACGCTGTTGAGCAGCACCATACCCACGCCCGTGACGATCGAGCCCGTGAGAGAGCCCATACCGCCCATCACCACCATGACCACGATAAACACGCTGTTGTAGATACCGCTGTTGGAGAAGGCAAAGCTGGAGGTGGAAAGCGAGGACATCATTGCCGCGTAGAACACACCCGCCACGCCTGCAAAGAAGGCCGAGAAGGTAAAGCCCAGCACCTTATAAAGGCTGATGTTGATGCCGCTGGCCGAGGCGGCAATGCCGTCATCACGGATGCTTTCCAGCGCACGGCCGAACTTGGAGCGGATAAAGGTGAAGATCAGGGCAAGGCAGAGTGCCGTCAGCAGCACGATCAGGATCATATAATCGGCGCGCACATCCTTGCCGGAGATATAAAGGCCGCAATCCTCGGCATAAAGCACGGGACGGGCAATGTTGTTGAGCACCGAGGTCACGATCAAGCCAAAGCCGAGGGTGATGATGGCAAGGTAGTCGCCCTTCAGACGAAGTGCGGGCATACCCACCACAAAGCCCACCAGCGCGGCGCCAAGGCCGCCCACCACCACACAGAGCAGCAGCACGGCAAGATAGGTGCCATCCTTGGCGGAGGTGTAAAAGCCGCTTGCCTTGAGGGCATTGGCAAGATAAGTGCCAAGATACGCGCCCACCGCCATAAAGCCGCAATGACCCAGCGCCAGCTGACCCATAAAGCCCATGGTGACATTGAGCGAGGCCGCCATCAGAGAAAACACACAGCAGGTATAGACCAGGGTAACGGTAGAGTTCTTCAGCTCAAGCAGGAAGAGGATCGCCGCCAGCAGCAGGATGGCAATGAGGTTGAGAAGCGGGGCAAACAGCTTTTCCTTGCGGACAAAGACCGAATTCCCCGAAAGAGGAAGCTGCTTCATACCTTTTCACTCTCCTTTCTGCCAAGCAGGCCCGTGGGCTTGACGAGAAGCACCAGAATGAGCACCAGATACACAATGGCATCGGTGTAGTTGTTGAGACCGGGGATCATCTTGACCACCGACTCCACCACGCCGATCACCACGCCGCCGATCATCGCACCGGGCAGACTGCCGATGCCGCCCAGCACCGCCGCCACGAAGGCTTTGAGGCCGGGGGTGGCGCCCAGCGTGGGCATAACAGAGCGCAGGCTCTCGCAATAGGCCAGCGCCGCAAAGGCCGCCAGCGCCGAGCCGATGGCAAAGGTGGCAAGAATGGTGCGGTTGACGCTGACGCCCACCGTAATGGCGGCCTCCTTATCCTCGGAGACCGCGCGCATGGCACGGCCAAACCTGGTCTTGTAGACCAGCAGCATCAGGAGCACCATCAGCACCACGCTGATGATGATGGTGATCAGGGTGGTGCCGCTGATCAGCACATTGCCGAGCTTGATGCCTTCAAAGGTGAAGAAGGTCTGCTTGAAGGGCTTTGGCGTAGCCGTAAAGAAGACCTGCGCCAGATTTTGCAGGAAAAGGCTCATGGCAATGGCGGTGATCAGAGCGGTCATACCCGTGCCGCGCTTGCGGACGGGACGATAGGCCACCAGCTCCACGCCGACGCCCACCGCAGCACACACCACGATGGCAACAATGATGCCGAGCCACGTGGGCATATCAAAGGACAGCAGCACGGGCACCATATAAAAGAGCGTATAGCCGCCCACCATAATAAAATCACCGTGGGCAAAGTTGATCAATCGGATGATACCGTATACCATCGTATAGCCCAGCGCGATCAGCGCATAGATGCTGCCGATGCCAAGTCCGATGATCAATGCAGACAAAAAAGCAGATGCAGTCACGAAGGTTTCTCCTTTCATTCCCGTCTAAAATTGATGATACCTCGCAGGGGCAATGCTTGCGCCCGTCCCGCGGGGGGAGGGGCGGCCGTAAGGATCACCTCTGCGCGATCCTTGACACAAAGAGCGCAAGAGAGATACCCGTGGCGGGTATCTCTCTTGCGAGCATACGAAGAATCGGCAATTAAGCCTCGGCGTTCTTCAGGGTCTTGACGTACTTCATCTCAACCTTGTTGGTCTCTGCGTTGAGCTTGTACTCCATGATCACCACGTCCTTCACGGGAGTGCCGGTGGTATCAAGAGTAAAGCTGCCGGTTACGCCCTGGACCGAGCAGCCGTCCAGCTTTGCCTTGATGATCGCGCCCGTCAGCTTGCTTGCATCGGCATCGTCAGCAAGAGCCTTCTCGAGGGCGTTGGCAAGCATATACATCGCGTCATAAGCAAGAGCGGAGAACGCGGTGGGGTTCTCACCGAACTTGGTGGTGTAGGTGGAAATAAAGTTCACGACCTTCTCCTCCGTGGACTCTGCGGAGTAGTGGTTGGTGAAGAGCACGTCGTTGTAATCGGTGAGATCACCGGTGGCGTAGTCGATCATACCGTCGTAGCCGTCAACACCCATGATCTTGCCGTTGAAGCCTGCTGCGCGAGCCTGGGGAACCAGCTTGGTGCCCACTGCCTCGTAGTAGTAGGGAGCAAAGAGGAAGCCGTCAGCACCGATGGCGGTGGTGAGGGCGGTCAGCTGAGGAGCAAAGGTCTCCTCCTTGTCGATGGTCTGGGAGGTCTGGATGGCCTCGGCGCGAAGGGTCACGCCAAGACGCTCGCACTCAGCCTTGAATGCCTCGAACACGCCCTTGGAGTAGTCGTCGCCGGTGGCGTAGATGCAGCCGATGTTCGCAGCGGTGTAGCCCAGCTCATTCACGGCATAGCGAGCGGCCATGATGCCCTGGAAGGAGTCCTTGTAGCAGGAACGGAAGACATAGTCGGAGGAGGTGGTGATCTTATCGCCCGTTGCGGAGGGGGTGATCAGAACGATGCCGTTCTCGTTGGCGATGGAGGTCGCAGCAGCGGTAACGCCGGTGGTTACCGGGCCGATAACGGCCTGCACACCTGCATCAACGAAATCGTTGAAGGCAGCCGCGCCGGTGGTAGCGTCGCCCATATCGTCCTTCTCGACGAGCTCAATGGTGTAGCCGTTCAGCAGGGTGGAGCTTGCATTGATCTCCTCCACAGCCATACGAACACCCTTTTGCACAGAGGTGCCGTACACGGCAACAGCGCCGGTAAAGGGACCGATCAGACCGATCTTGATGGTCTTGCTGTCAGTCTCGTTGTTGTTGCATGCGGAAAACGCCATCATGCAGGTTGCCACCATCAGGATGGCAAGTACGAGGGAAAGTACTTTTTTCATGTCAAATTCTCCTTCAAAATAAATTATATTATTGCGGGCAATTTTGACGGCTTGCCCCATAACAGTTTGATTATACTCTACTTTATTGATTTTGGCAATAGTGATATTGCACAAAATATGCGATTTTTTGCATTTTTATAAAATTTATTTCTATATAAATTAAGAAAAACACCGATTTTCGCCGCAAAATTTCAATTCTCCCTTTTCAAGTGCGAAAAAACGTGCTATAATATTTTTTCAAACAGACCGAAGCCGAAAAGGGGTGCATAACCCGCGCGCGGAGCGCACAAGATAGCCTCAGTGGCCGTTTCACGCGGCAAGGAGGCTGCCTTATGCTGTTTTCATCCTTTACCTTTCTGTTTGGCTTTTTGCCCGCGGTGCTGGCGCTCTATTTTTTCCTCCCCCCGCTCCTTTCCCTTTTCTGCAGAGGAAGGATCCCGCAGCAGCACCTTCACGCCGCCAAAAACGGGGTGCTGCTTCTCTCAAGTCTTTTCTTTTACGCCTTCGGCGAGCCCCTTTATGTGCTGCTGATGCTTGGCACCGCCATGGCCGACTTTCTGTTTGGCCTTGCTCTGCCAAAATCCAAAAAGCCAAGACTTGTGCTGACTTTTGCGGTAATTTTCAATCTCTCGCTTCTGTTTTTCTTCAAATACGCCGCCTTTTTTGCGGCCGCGATCGGCGTCACGGTCACCCCGCCCCGCCTGCCCCTTGGCATCTCGTTTTATACCTTTCAGGCGCTCTCCTATGTGGTGGATGTGTACCGCCGCGAGGTGGCGCCCACCAAAAGCCCCCTGCTCTTTACCACCTACCTCACGCTCTTTCCCCAGCTGATCGCAGGCCCCATCGTCCGTTACAGCGATATGGCAGCCGAGCTGAGGGAGCGCCGCACCCGCGCCACAGATCTTTATGAGGGAACGCTGCGCTTTGTAGCGGGCCTTTGCAAAAAGGTGCTGCTGGCCAACCCCGCAGGGCTGCTTTTCACCACCCACGCCGCAAGGGCCCCTCTTTCCCTTGTGGGGGCGTGGCTTGCTCTGCTCGGCTTTACGCTGCAGATCTATTTCGACTTTTCGGGCTACTCGGATATGGCCATCGGCCTTGGGCGCATATTCGGCTTTCACTTCCCCGAAAATTTCAATTACCCCTATACTGCTATCGGTTTTAAGGATTTCTGGCGACGCTGGCATATGACGCTGACCTCCTTTTTTCACGAATATCTCTACTTTCCCCTTGGGGGCAGCCGCCGCGGCGTACCGCGCACGGTCCTCAATATGCTCATCGTCTGGCTGCTGACGGGACTTTGGCACGGCGCGGCGTGGAGCTTTCTCCTCTGGGGACTCTATCAGCTCCTTCTTCTGCTTGCCGAGCGCTATGTGCTTTGTCATATCCCCCTTCACGTGCCGCGTTTTATCAAGCATTTGCTGACCATGCTCCTCGTGGCGGTGGGGTGGATGATCTTTGCCTTTGACGGCAGCACCCCCGCCCTCACGCTCGCCCGACTGGGACAATTTTTCCCTGCGCTGATCGGCCTTGGCGAAGGGGGGCTTGCCCAGGGCAATCAGCTCTACGAGCTTGCTCGCCACATTCCCTTTCTCGCACTCGCCGCCCTTGGCGCCACCGCGCTGCCGCAGCGCCTGTTCCACCGTCTTGAAACGCGGCGGGGCGGGGCTGTTTTCGCTACCGTTCTGCCACTTTTCGGCTTTGTGCTCGCCCTCTCCTCCCTTGCAAGATCGGGCTTTAACCCCTTCCTTTACTTTCGATTTTAATTTGTGAGGTGTCATTATGATCGCTCTGCTCACCCGCTTGTTTGTCAAGCACCCCGACGACGTGAAAAGCCCTGCGGTACGCCGCGCCTATGGCACGATGGTCTCGGTGGTCTGTATCCTCCTCAATATCGCACTGTTCATCATCAAGCTGGTTGCAGGTGCGCTGTCGGGCTCGATCTCGATCCGCGCCGACGCGGTGAACAACCTGTCGGATGCGGGCGCGTCGCTGATCTCTATGGTCAGCTTCCGCATTTCGGCAAAGCCCGCCGACCGCGACCATCCCTTTGGCCACGCCCGTATGGAATATGTGGCCTCCATGCTCGTCTCCTTCCTCATTCTCTTTATCGGCACCGAGCTGATCCGCTCCTCGGTGGAAAAGCTGCTGGCTCCCGTGATGGTGGAATTTCACCTGCTCACCGTGATCCTGCTTTCGGTCTCGATCCTCTGCAAGCTGTGGATCAGCCTTTTCAACCGCCGCATCGGCAAGCGGATCGGCTCGGAGGTGATGCGCGCCACCGCCATTGACAGCCTTTCCGATGCGGGCGCCACGGCGGCGGTGCTGGTGGCAAATCTTTCCACCCTGGTGCTCCCCGCTAACATCAGCATCTACATTGACCCCGTGATGGGCATTCTTGTGGCGATCCTTATTTTCGTGGCGGGCTTCCGCGTGCTGAACGAGACCAAAAACTCGATCCTCGGTGAGGCACCGAGCGAGGAGATTGTGGCGCTGATCCGCCGTGTGGTGGGTGAGCACGAGACGGTGCTTGGCATTCACGATATGATCGTGCACAACTACGGCCCCGGGCGGATCTTTGCCTCGCTGCACATTGAGGTGGACGGCAAGGAGGACTTTTTCGTCTCCCACGACACGGCAGACTGCATTGAGCGGTGCCTGCGGGAGGAGCATCACATCGAATGCACCATACATCTTGACCCCATCGTAACCGACGACCCGCTGCTTGACGAATGGCACGCCACCGCCTGCCTGCTGGCCGGGGAGATCGACCCGCAGATCCTGCTGCACGACTTCCGTATGGTGCCGGGACACTCCCACACCAACCTGATCTTTGATCTTGCCGTTCCCTTTGAGCTTGCCCTCTCCGACGACGAGATCAAGCGGCTGATGGCAGAGAAGATCGCGGCAAGACAGCCCAACTTTTTCACCGTCATCACCGTTGACCGCTTATAAAATCCACTCGCGAGGCCTATTTTATGCTGAAATCCTTTCGTTTTACCCGCCGCGCCTGCTATCTCGGCTATATCACGCAGGCCATTACCATCAATTTTTTACCCCTGCTCTTTTTGACCTTTGAGAGCGAGTTTGGCGTGACCCTTTCCCAGATCGCCCTTCTCATCGGCATCAATTTTTCGATCCAGCTGGCCATTGATTTTCTCTCGATCTACCTGATCGACCGCATTCACCAGCGAGCCGCCGTGCTCTTTGCCCATATCTGTGCCGCCGCAGGGCTGCTCTCCCTTGCCACCCTGCCCTATCTGCTCCCCCACCCCTTCGTCGGGCTGCTCATCTCCGTGGTCGTGTGCGGCATCGGCGGCGGCCTTATTGAGGTGCTGATCAGCCCCATTATGGAGGCCTGCCCCGGCAACGGCAAGGCAGCCTCTATGAGCCTGCTTCACTCCTTTTACTGCTGGGGGCAGGCGGGGGTGATCCTGCTCTCGGTCCTGTTTTTTGCCGCCTGCGGCATTGAGAACTGGCGCTATCTCTCCTGCCTTTTCTCCCTTATTCCTCTTTTTTGCGTGCTGCTCTTTTCGGTGGTGCCGATGGAGCGCTTCGGCAGCGAGGAGAAGCAGCTTTCGGTGGGCGGTCTGCTCCGTCGGCGGATCTTCCCCTGGCTGCTGCTGATGATGATCTGCGCGGGTGCGGCCGAAATGGTGATGAGCCAATGGGCCTCCAGCTTTGCCGAATCGGGGCTAAAGGTCTCCAAAAGCATGGGAGACCTGCTGGGACCCTGCCTCTTTGCCCTGCTGATGGGTGGGGCGCGCCTGCTTTACGCCAAGCTGGCGCACCGCATTCCCCTCCTGCCCGTGATCGCGGGCTCGGGACTGCTTTGCATCATCTCTTACCTGCTGGCGGCGCTGGCACCGCAGCCCCTGGTTGCCCTGCTCGGCTGCGCGCTCTGCGGCTTTTCGGTGGGCGTGTTCTGGCCCGGTATTTACAGCATCGCGGCAGCAAAATGCCCCGAGGGAGCAGGCGCCATGTTTGCCTTTCTCGCGCTCGGGGGTGATGTGGGCTGCCTGATCGGCCCTACGGTGGCAGGGGGCCTTGCCGACCGCTTTGGCGGCGACCTGCGCCTCTCCTTTCTGCTGGCGGTGGTCATCCCCTCACTTCTTGTGGTGGCGGCGCTCCGCCTGATGCACCTGACACGGCAAAAAAAGAAGCAATAAAAAAAGAAATGACCCTTGACCGCGGTTTCTTTACACACACGGCCAAGGGTCATTTCTGTTCACTCTTGATATCTAACATCTTTTGTGATCCTCTCTTTCTTTGATCTGCCCTCTCGCTCCTCGGCACAAGCTGTAAACGAACCATTCTCAAGGGGAGAACACCCTGTGCTTGTCGCTTTCCGCTGAAAAGGCGAAGTGGATTTTTCCTTGCCCGAAAGAAGAACTGTCGACCCTTCCCACACGAACTTTGCTTGTTGTGCTTGCCTTCTCAAGCACGTTTTTCACACACGGGCCGTTTCGATCCTTCGTTTCAAGCGTTACAGAATTACTTGTACATTGGACTGTACCTCCTTTTCTGTGATTTCATTATAGCACATCCGACGCGCCATTTCAATAGCCAAATTGTAAGAAATAAACAACTGATTTTTGTTTAAATGGCAGAAATTTTGCTTTTTAAACAAAAAGGGGCTTTACAAGCCGCCTTTTTTGTGTTATACTAATAGTGTTGTGTGGTAAGTAAGCCCACAAAAAACCGCCGCAGGCTTCTGCGGCGGTTTTGCTTTTGGGATATTATTCGGTGCGAAGGGCCTCTACGGGGTCCTTTTTCGATGCGATGCGCGAGGGGATGATGCCCGCGATCAGCGTCAGCACCATGCTGATCAGGACCAGCGCCAAGCCGCCTACCACAGGCAGAACAGCCGCAATGCTGGCAATGCCGGTCACGGCACGCAGGATCAGGGTAACGGGAATGCAGACCAGCACGGTAAAGAGAATGCCGATGGCACCCGCCGCAAAGCCGATGATCAGGGTCTCGGCATTGAACACACGGGAGATATCCCGCTTCGATGCGCCGATGGCGCGCAGAATGCCGATCTCCTTGATGCGCTCCAGCACCGAGATATAGGTGATGATACCGATCATGATCGAGGAGACCACCAGCGAGATCGACACAAAGGCGATCAGCACATAGGAAATGGCATCCACGATGATGGTCACCGAGGACATCATCGTGCCCACAAGATCGCTGTACTCCAGCTGATCGGCCTCGGTCACCGAGCCGTTGTACTCGGCGATCAGGGCCTCGATCTGCTCCTTGGCCTCAAAATCCACCGCAAAGAAGCTCACTGCGGCAGGGTCGGCCCGCTCGGCGTCACCCAACCTCTTGAGCATCGAGTCACGGGTCTCATCCTTATCGGGCACCATATCGTAAAGGGTGCTCTCAAAGGTAGCAAACATCTCGTCGTCCATCTGCCCCATGATCAGCATCAGGCTCTTTTCGTTAAGCTGCCAATTCTTCATTTCCTCGTTCATCGAGGCATAAAGTGCGGTCATATATGCCTCAGAGCAAAGGTCCTTGAGGCCCTTGAGGCCCTGATTGCCCGGCATCTCCTCGCTTGCGGGCAGACCGCCGACCAGCACCATCACCTGCTCCGGAGAGAGCAGGGGAAGCAGATCCACGACGTTATCTACCGTAAGATCCACGCTGGATAGCCCACCGGGTATCATCTTAACAGACATAAGCAGTGCGCTGAGCTGATAGCCGAGCATCGGGTTTTGCTCGGCCTGCGCCGCAGCATCTTGCAGCATACCCGCGATCTTTTCGGCTTGCAGTTCGTTGTCCATTGTGCCGATAAAGCCTGCGATCGACTCGGGTGTCACCGTAAGCAGGCTGACATACTCGGGATCCTGCAAGATCATCGTAGTCATTACACCATAAAAGCGCTGCATATTGGTCGCACCTACGCGATCGATGAGATCACCGATGTTCTCGCGTGTGTAGGGAGTGCGCTCAAAGGGATCGCCGTTGAGCACACTGTGATTGGGAGTCAGATCCTTCTGCTGGTGAATGATCTCACTTTCCGCATTCATCGCAAGAATATGCTCGGTCAGCTCCTTGGTATAGCCGATGGCACCTGTGATCGAGGTGGCAGCCACACCCTTTCTGGGGCGGACGATGCCGCAGATCTCAAGATCCATACCGTTTGCCTTCACAAAGCTTTCCTGATCAAGGCCGACCTCTCGCATATCATACCATTCGGGGTACTCTACACCGTCTACGGTGTAGCTCTTCCCCGTCGGAGCAAAAAACTGCGAGGTGTTGAGCAGCTTGAAGCGCATACCGAGAAAATCCTCAAACTCATAAGGCTCCATCGGCGTGGTGTCGTATTCACCGTTGAGCATCAGATCCTCAATAATGTCCTCAAGCTCACTCTGGTCCAGCACACCCAGCATATACAGCGTCATTTTGCTGATCTGGTTGTTGCCGCTGATCACAAGCACAACCTCGTTCTTCGAGCTTGGCCAACGGCTACCCTCGCCGACAAGCTCATACTGCTGGTCAAGCAGTCCGTCGTTGTCGATCATCTCGGAAAAGATGCCCATTCCGCCCATCGGCGAGCTTTCCATCAGCTCACCCATACCCGCAAAGGCACTGCCCATATTTTCGAAGATCGTGGTGGGGCTTACCTGCGTTTTGCCGTCTGCGGTGAAGATCTGCAGATCAAAGTCGTAGGCGTATTGGATGTCATTGACGAGATGGTCAAACTTGCCGGGATTGTCCTCTATATATTTCCTAAAAGCGGCAAGGTTGTTACTCACGGTGGCGCTCATCGCCGACATCATGGTGCCGAGTGAGTCATCCACGTGGATCTTGCCCGAGTCGGAGTAATCCTTACCGTTGTCGGTGGCAGTCATAGCCGCCAGCATGGCAGACATATCCTGCGTTTCCTTGTAGATGGTCAAGGGATAGGTGGAGAGCGTATCCTCCTGCACGGTGGCAATAAAGAGGTTGACGCCGTTGGAAAGCGCTAAGATCAGCGCGATGCCGATGATACCGATGCTCCCCGCCACCGAGACAAGCAGGGTGCGGGTCTTTTTGGTCATCAGGTTGTTGAGGGAGAGCGAGAGCGCCGTGAGGAAGGACATCGAGCGCTTGCCCTTTGCTCCCTTGCGCCGCCGCGCCTTACCGCCGACCGCCTTTTCCTCGGGAGCGACGGGCTCTGCCGTGTAAGGATTGCTATCGCTTACCACAAGGCCGTCCAGCACACGAATGATACGGGAGGAATACGCCTCGGCCAACTCGGGATTATGGGTCACCATGATCACCAGTCGGGTCTTGGAGACCTCCTTGAGGAGCTCCATGATCTGCACGCTGGTCTGGGTATCCAGCGCGCCCGTGGGCTCGTCGGCCAGCAGGATCTCGGGGTTGTTGACCAGCGCCCTGGCAATGGCCACGCGCTGCATCTGACCGCCCGACATCTGGTTGGGCTTTTTGTGAAGCTGATCGCCAAGTCCCACCTGCGTCAGCGCCTCCACGGCGCGGCGGCGGCGCTCCTCGCGGGAAACGCCCGACAGCGTCAGCGCAAGCTCCACGTTGGAGAGCACCGACTGGTGCATAATGAGATTGTAGCTCTGGAACACAAAGCCCACGGAATGGTTGCGGTAGGTATCCCAGTCCGCATCGGTGTATTCCTTGGTGGAGCGACCGTTGATGACAAGATCGCCGCTGTCATAGCGGTCAAGGCCGCCGATGATGTTGAGCAGCGTGGTCTTGCCGCAGCCCGAGGGGCCGAGGATCGACACAAACTCGCTCTCGCGGAAATCCACGCTCACGCCCCCAAGGGCGGTGACCTTGTTATCACCCGAAAGATAGGTTTTAACAATATTGTTGAGTGAAAGCAATGGAGCAACCTCCTTTTTCTGCTGTTTAATATAAGTATTATTATAAATAAGCTTAGTGAAAAAAATGTGAACACAGGACATTTCTTCTGAAAATAATATGCCTCTGCCGTCACACGCTCATCACAAAGCGCAAAAAGCGACCGTCCTCACCGCAGCGCGAGGCGGCGGATCACCTCACCCGCCAGCAGGAGCCCTGCCGTCGCAGGCACAAAGGAAACGCTGCCGGGGGCGTGCCGTCCGTGCTCGGGCGGCAGCGTGGCCGCGCGGGGCGGCTCGGGGGAGTAGACCACCACAAGGTGGCGGATCCCCTCCTTGCGGCAAAGGCCGCGGATCACCCGCGCCAGGGGGCAGCCCTCGGTTTTGTGAATATCCGCCACGCGAAATGCCGTGGGATCCAGCTTGTTTCCCGTGCCCATGGAGGCGATCACGGGGGTGCCTGCCGCCGCGCAGCGGCGGTAGAGCTCCATCTTCGCCTCAACGGTGTCGATGGCATCGATCACAAAATCATAAGCCGCAAAATCAAAGCCGTCTGCCGTTTCGGGCGAAAAAAACACCCGATGCTCCGTGATCCTTATGTCGGGGTTGATGTCCCTTGCCCGCTCTGCCGCCACGGCGGTCTTGAAAAGGCCCACCGTGCTGTGCAGGGCAATGATCTGGCGGTTGATGTTGCTCGCGCTCACCACATCACTGTCGCAGAGATCCAGCGCCCCCACGCCCGCGCGCACCAGCGCCTCCACGGCGTAGCTGCCAACGCCCCCCACGCCAAACACCGCCACACGGGCGCGGGCAAGGCGGTCTATGCCCTCCTCGCCGAGAAGCATCGCGGTTCTTGCAAATTCTTCCTTCATATAGATCCCGCCGCCCGCAGGCGGCTTCCTTTCTTTTTCATACCGTTATGGCACTTATTTCTCAACATACAGCTCCACAAAGCCGCCAGGGGTAAGCCCCGTCTCGCTCTTGAAGACCTTGCAGAAATAGGCACAGTCAAAAAATCCGCATTCGGCCGCCACCTCGGCGATCTTTTTTTGCGGTGACGCCGCAAGCAGCTGCTTGGCGCGTCGGATCCGCACCCGCCGCAGGTAATAGATCGGCGTGGTGTTCTCCTCCTTCCGAAAGAGGCGATAGAGAAGCGAGGGCGAAATGCCCACGGCGGTGGCCATTGTCTCCACTGAAAGATCCTCCGTGAGATGGGCGCGGATGTAGGCCTTTGCCTTTTTCAGGTGCGCCGAGCGCCGCGCCCCCCGTTGAGCGGAGAAAAAGCGCAAAAGCATTTCATAAAGCAGGGCCGAGATCTCCTCGGGCGGTGCCTTGCTCTCTGCCAGAAGATGGCATTGCTGCAGCAGCGGGAGCAAGCGCTCGCTCTCTCCTATGGCAAAGCGCCCCACCAGAAAATAGTCGCGCAAGCTCTCAATTCCCGCACCGTCAAAGGTGATCCAGCCCGTACGAAGCTCACTTTTCTCCACCGCATAATAGCTTGAGGGCAGGTCTCTGTCGATAAAGGCCACCTCGCCCGCCCGAAAGGGGTGCGATCTCCCCTCGCACTCGATCACGCCCTCACCCGAAAGGGCAAACAGCAAATGGCAAAACGGCGCGCCGTCGGGGCGCTTGCGCGGCTCCTGTGTATGGTCGGTGCAGACCGAGATCGGCGAAAAGGGCAGCAGCCGCTTTTCGTCACCGATGAGAATGGTTCGCATAGCCCCTCCTGTGTAGAATTTTTATATCTTTGCAAAAAATTTTATATTTACAAGCCTCGCAGTCTTTATTATACTGAATATGATACCCACTGTCAAGAACTTTTCAAAGGAAAGGATTTTTTTATGGAACTGCTACGCTACTGCAACGATCCTACCTTGTTTCGTGTAAACGAAATGCCCGACCACGCCTATTTCATCCCCCACGATACCGAGGAGGGCGCGGGGCGCGCGAGAGAGTGCTCTCCCTTCTTTTATTCGCTGTGCGGTGCATGGAAATTCCGCTATCTGCCTTCTGCCCTTGAGCTGGATGAATTTTTCACGGCAGACTACGATGACAGCGCCTTTGAGGAGATCACCCTCCCCGAGATCTGGCAGATCCACGGCAAGGATCGGGCGCAGTACCAGACCTCGCCCTACCCCTTTCTGTTCGATCCGCCCAACGTGCCGCAGAAAAACCCTGCTGCCTCCTACCGCAAAAGCTTCGCATTCTCCAAAAAGGAAGGCAAACGGTATGAGTTACATCTTGAGGGCAAGGACAGCTGCGTCTATGTCTGGCTCAACGGAGCCTTTGTGGGCTACGGCGAGGCTCCTCACTGCACCTCGGCGTTTGACATCACGCCCTACCTGCAAAACGGCCAAAATCAGCTCTCGCTCCTGGTGCTGAAATGGTGCTCGGGCACCTATCTTGACGATCAGGACAAGATCCGCCTTTCGGGCATCTTCCGCGATGTATATATTCTGGAGCGCGCCGAGGCGGGCTTGACCGATTTTACCCTCACCACCGATCTTGACGGCAACGTTTCCCTCTCTGTTGACGCAAAAAGCCCCGTAACGGTATCCGTTTATGACAAGGGGCAGCCGATCTTCTCCGAGGTGACCGAGGGCGGCGCGATACACTTCCTTATCCCCGATGTCAGGCTCTGGTCGGCGGAGGATCCCTACCTTTACGAGCTGCGCCTCGCTGCGGCGGGCGAGTATATTTCCCATCGCTTCGGTGTTCGCACCACGGCGGTGGTGAACGGTGTCTACCTCCTCAACGGCAAGCCCATCAAGCTCTACGGTGTCAACCGTCACGACAGCCACCCCGATCTCGGCTACGTGACCCCCGTGGACTTTATGCGGGAGGAGCTTTGCCTGATGAAAAAGCATAACATCAACGCCATCCGCACCTCGCACTACACCAACGACCCGCGCTTTTATCAGCTTTGCGACGAGCTTGGCTTCTACCTCATCAGCGAGGCGGATATGGAATGCCACGGCTGCCAATACTTAGGCGCCTGGGAGGAGGTCGTGGGCAATCCCGCCTTCCGCGATGCGATTGTTGACCGCATTATGCGGATGTATGCAACCTTAAAAAATTTCACCTCTATTGCGATCTGGTCTCTCGGGAAC
This sequence comes from Eubacteriales bacterium, assembly GCA_045576195.1. Taxonomy (GTDB): domain Bacteria; phylum Bacillota; class Clostridia; order Oscillospirales; family CAG-272; genus Firm-07. Next base: position 21,687 of record JAZNFZ010000116.1, read on the forward strand.
GAGTCGGGATGGGGTGAAAATCTCGCTGTTGCGGCAAAGCGCCTGCGCGCGACGGGGGATCCCCGCCCCATTCACTATGAGGGCTGCTGCCACGATCTTTCAGGCATCTCGGACGAGGAGCTTGCCCGTCTCTTTTCCTTAGTCGATTTTTACAGCGTGATGTACCAGAAGCTGGATGAGATGAAGCGGGTGTATGACGACCCCCGCTTTACGCTGCCCCACGTGCTGTGCGAATACAGCCACGCTATGGGCAACAGCTGCGGCGATCTGCGCTTTTACGACGACATCATTCAGTCTGACCCCCGCTATGCGGGTGGCTTTATCTGGGAGTGGTGCGACCACGGCATCCGCAAAACAGACGACAACGGTGTGAGTTATCTTGCATACGGCGGCGATTTTGGAGAGAGCCACCACTGCGACAATCTCTGCATGGACGGCACGGTCACCCCCGACCGCGAGCCCCACTCGGCGCTGGCCGAGGCCAAGGCGGTGTTCGCCCCCATCCGCATCACGCGCGCCGCAGACGGCACGCTGCGGGTGGTAAACAGGCACTTCTTCACGCCCCTTTCGGTGTACGACTGCCGCTACACCGTGACGGCAGACCGTAAGGTAGTGGCAGAGGGTACGCTCGACCTTGACACCGCCCCCTCGCAAGTAACCTCGATCCCGCTTCCGCTGGCCGAGCCCTATGATGCCGCACAGGCGCATCTGACGGTGACCGTCACCCAAAAAAGCGACACCGCTTACGCGAAACGCGGCCACACGGTAGCAGTTTTCTCGATCCCTCTGCAGGTGCTGCCCGCCGTGCCGCGGGCGTATGCCAGCGCCCCTGAGCTGACGGTCAGCAACACCCACTATACCGTAAGGGCAAACGGCACCACCTACACCTTCCGCCGCGACGAGGCCACCCTTGTGGGCATTGAAAAGAATGGCAAGCAGCTGCTGGCAGGGCCGCTGACCTGGCAATGCTTCCGCGCCCCCACCGATAACGATTACGGTAAGAGTGCCCCCGGTTTGGCCTGGCAAAAGGAGCGCGGTGAGCCCTTCGGCAGGATCACGCACCCCTCGCTATCCGTCCCCGCTTTTCTTGCCGAGCGCCTTTCTGACCGTGTGCGGATCGGCGGCCGCTTCCTTTTTGGTGTGGACGGCAGAAGGATCATTGCAAGGGGCACGCTCTTCTTTGAGATCTTTGCCGACGGCCGCCTGACCCTCACCGAAACAGGGCGCTTCTCCGAGGAGCTGAATTATTGGCTGCCCCGCTACGGCTTCCTGCTCCCCCTCAGAAAGGAGTTCACCGAGATCCGCTATGACGGCATGGGACCTGCCGAGTGCTACGAGGACAAGTGCGCCCACGCCGTTTACGGCACCTACACCTATACCCCCGACGATCCCTTTGGCGCTTACGAAAAGCCTCAGGAAAACGGCAGCCATTGCGGCACCACGCAGGTAGACCTCACCTGCGGCGACACCACGCTTTCAGTGTCGGGCGGAGGCTTCTCCTTCGCGGCCTCGCACTTTGATGCTTTGGATATGGCAAGCAAGCGTCACCGCAAGGATCTGGTAAGACACGACGAGCTGCTGCTCTCTGTGGACTACCGCATGAGCGGCGTGGGTTCGAGCTCGGTGGGCGGTCAGCCTCCCGTGCCCGCCTGCCGCATCAACGCGGGCGAGGAGCTTGCCTTCTCGGTGGAGCTTTGCGCGAACTGAAAAAGAAAAGAAAACGCGGGTCGGGCAATTTGCCCGACCCGCGTTTTTGATACCGTTATGGGGTTATTCCTTGGTCTCCGTGGCCCTTTTGCGGCAGGCACGCAGCGCCCCCACAAGGATCGAGAGCAACGCGATAGAGGCGGAGACAATGGCGGAATAATTGGCCAGCGCCACGGCATAGGAGAGCCAGAAGGCATAGCTTGCGGTGAGAATGATCCGTGCCCTGCCTGTTCGCAGGCAATAAAAGCCCGCAGTAGAGAGCAGATTGCCGATCATGGGAAGCAGGCTGATAGGCCCCGCATAGGTCAGCGCCGAGGAGACCAGAGTAAGCGCCCAGAAAACGAACAGCCAGGCGGTGTGCGCGAAAAAGGGACGCTTGTCGCGCTGGTAAAAGAGCAGCTCCCGCAGCATGGAGAGTCCGTTGAGGATCGCGCCCGTAAAGCCGCCGAGCAGCAGATAGTTGACCACCCACAGCACGTCACCCACGAATTTCAAAACCAGGATGCGATCCCGCTTGTTGCTCAGGTAGATCAAAAAGCTCTCCACCAGCGCGATCATACCGACGATCTCGCCCCAAAGCTTAAAATTCATATTTTCCTCCTTTGACCGCATCGCGGCCCTCATACCCCGCCATTATAGCACGCCCCGCCCCCTTTTTTCAACCCTTGCCGCCATTTTTTCAAAAATTCCGCCGCTTTTTCTCTTTTTTATTGACAGAGTGTGTGAAAAATGGTATACTCATATATATCTCTGTCATATTCATATGTTCATACTCTCACATACAACATAAGGAGACCGCTATGAAGAAAAGAATTCTCTCCCTTTGCATGCTTTTGGCCTTTCTGTTGACCGCAACGGCAACGCTTGCCTCCTGCAACCGCGAAAGCACCCATACCCACGCCTTCCCCACCGAATGGAAGAGCGACGAAGCGGGGCACTGGCGCGCCTGCGCCGTTACGGGCTGCCCCGAGACCGTTGCCGCCGCCCACCACACCTTTGACGCGGGCGTGGTAACGAGAGAGCCCTCTGCCGAGCAGGATGGCACCAAGGTCTACACCTGCACGGTGTGCGGTGCCGCAAGGCAGGAGACCCTTGTCTTTGTGCCCGAGCCTGTTCGCAACACGGTCAGCGAGGAGGAGTTTGAAGCAGCCCTTGACGGTGAGCTGTTTTATAACGTCACCGCAGAGTATGAGATCACCCTGCTCCGGGGCGGCGACCGCATCTTTGCCATCACCCGCGAGCTCTGCACCCCCCTTTGGGTCAAGCCGTATGCGCTGACGGACGGCGTGTGGGTCTCCTATGACACCGTGCCCAATACCGAGGAGGGGCTTGGCACGGCGCTGATCCTGGATCTGCTCTCGCCCTGCGCGGGGCGGTACACGCTCTTTACCTATGATGAGGCCAAGGACGCCTACACCCTCACCGAGACAAGCGGCGACTTTACCGATACCTTTACCCTTTACTTTGAAGGCACCGCGCTGGCGGCGCTTTCGCACCACAGCACCGACGGCATCGACTCCCTTACGGTGTCGGCCCGCTTCTCCGACTACGGCACCACCGAGGTGGCCGACCCCACCCTTGTCACCGAGGAGGAGTTTGAGGCCGCCATCTCCTCCGCTGCCTTTACCAACCTCACGCTGAAGCTTGTCACCGTGGATGATCTCGCACAGAAAATGAATGTTTACCGCTACAAGTGCCTTGACGGTGTGTTCTTTGACCCCGCCACCGGCGCCGAGTCCACCTACGAGACCAACCCCGTCACGGGATTTCTTGCCCTGCTGTCGGGAGAATTTTACAACTTCTACTACGATGATACGGGTGCCTGCTACGTTCTTGAGGACTATTGCCTTTCTATAGACGACTCCCTGCTCTTTGGCACGCTCCTTGTCCGATTTGACAACGGCCGCCTTACCGAGCTGATGTTCACGGGCTACAACGGCCTTTCCTTCGCACTCAGCATTTATGACCGCGGCATCACCGAGGCGGGAGATAACCCCGAGAGCTGCACCCACCGCTGGATCAAGAGCTCCTCCGATGCCTACTGTGCCGATTGCTACCTGCACTTTTCCGATTTCACGCTCCCCGAGGACTGCGAGGGCATCCCCTACCAGATGGGGCTGGGCAGCACCTCCACCACCGTGCTTTTCTACGAGGAATATGCCTGCATCTCTATCGGCGGCGAGCTCTACTTCCCCTGCGAGATGTTCGGTGATGTGGCGGAGATCGTCGGTCTTGGCATTTTCCGCACGGTGGATACCGAAAACCACATTTTAAATGATGTGATCACCACCGCCGCCACGGAGCTTTACTGCATTGAGGATGAGCAGGACGACGGCATCACGACGGTCACCCTTTACAGCACGGGGCTTGCCACGGTCTGCTACGCCGCATACGACGGCTCGGTGGAAACGCTGACCTGCGCGCGCTACGCCGTTCTCGGTGAAACCGTGATCTGCGAGACCCTCTCGGGGCTGCTGTTCTTCAACCTGTAACAGGCGCGCCCTTCCATATTTCACCGATTGACTTTTTCCCCCATTCCTGCTAAAATGAAACCAACGAATTTCAAAAACAAGGAAGCGATATTTATGAAAAAAAGAATTCTCTCGCTGATCGCGCTGGCAGCTCTGCTGCTGTCCGCGCTGCCGCTGCTTCTCGCCTGCTCGGGCGACCATGAGCATCATTTTGCATCCGAGTGGTCAAAGGACGATAAGTTCCACTGGCGCGCCTGCACCGATAAGAGCTGCGACGCCAAGGCAGCGCAGCTCCCCCACACCTGGAACGGCGGCAAGGTCACTGTTGAGGCAACCGCCGAGCGTGACGGTCAAAAGGCCTTTACCTGCCAGGTCTGCGGGTACACCAAAACCGAGTCCTACTCCCTCTCTATGACCAAAACCAAGGTCACAGAGGCGGAGTGGAGATCGGCGCTGGACATCGGCACCTTCGGCAGCGTGACCATGGGCTACACCATCACCAAGACGAATGCCGCAGGCGAGACCACCACCGTGAGTATGCGCGAGGAGCGCTCCCCCCACTGGATCAAGCTCTCCATGCTCTCGGGCCTTTCCTGGTATGAGCTTTCCTTAACGGAAAACAAGGGCACCGAAAGCTCCTCCTACCTGAACACGCTGCTTGCCTACCGTGACCGCTTTGCGGATTTTACCTTTCAGGATCTCGATGACGAGTATCATTTTGAGACCGGCGCCACCAGCGGCACCGCCAAGATCTCGATCTCCTTTGCCGAGGGAAGGGTCTATACCGCTACCATTAAAAATCTGACTTCTGAGGGGACGGAAATCGTCTCCCTTACCTTTTCTCACTACAATATAACCGAGGTCGTCTCCATGCTGCAGGTCACCGCCACCGAGTGGGTGGGCGCGCTCTCGCTCTCCGCCTTCTCCAACGCCAACCTTGAGACCCTCACCATGAGCCCCTCGGCACACAGCAACATCACCCGCACAGTGTTCAAGTGCCTTGGCGGCACCTTCTACTCCCTGACAGATGGTACCTCCTCCAACGTCAGTCGCCCCACCGAGATCATTGCAGGTCTTTCGGGTATGGCTGACCGTTTTCAGTTTGACGGCGCGCTCGGCTGCTATGTGGGCGAGGAGCTCCGCGTGAGCATCGGTAACGGCGAGACCCAGCTGGTGCCCCGCCTGCGGATTCATTTCCGCTACGGCAAGCTCTACCGCATCGAGCTGCTGGATGAGACGGGTATGCCCACCGAGCAGATCACGGCTTCCAATTACCGCGACTCCGCTACGGTGGATCCTGCCACCTGCCAGCACCAATGGATCAGCACCGACTCCCATTATCTCTGCTGCATCTGCCGCCTGAACCTCTCGGCCTTCACCCTGCCCGAAGCAGCCACCAAAAAGACCTATACGGGCACGGTCGGCGGCAATACGCGGGTGCTGGTGGTCTACTCCGACTATGCGGTGGCTACCCTTGACGGCACCCCCGTGCCGATCCGCCTTTACGGCGACGTGGTGGAGCTGCTTTCCGACCGCACCTTCCTGCAGCTGAACAGAACCGGCAACACCTTCAGCACCGATGTTGCTCCCCAGGGCTCTGTCAGCTACACCTGCTCCGAGCCCCGCAACGAAAACACCCTTACGGTGCGCTTTTACAGCAACGGTCTTGTAACCGAGACCCTCGCGAGGGGAGAGGAGATCCTCTCTGCCGCCTGCGGCAGCTGGAGCACCGTGGGAGACCTGCTGCTTGCCGAGGTCGGGGGAGATGCCTTCTTCTTTACCAAGAGCGGCAGCAACGCCACCATGATCACCTATGCCGGCTGACCGCTCCCCGCGGCTCTCCCGTTCCCATTAAAAAAGGCAGAGAACATTTTGTTCTCTGCCTTTTTTGTTGCTTTTCGGCTCATTCCAGCTCGAATGCGCCGGTATAGAGCTGGTAGTAGGTGCCCTTTTCGGCGATCAGCTTTTCGTGGTTGCCGCGCTCGATGATGCGGCCGTGATCCAGCACCATGATCACGTCGGAATCCATTACCGTGGAGAGCCTGTGGGCAATAACAAACACGGTGCGCCCCTCCATCAGCTTATCCATACCGCGCTGCACGATGGCCTCGGTGCGGGTATCGATGGAGGAGGTGGCCTCGTCCAGGATCATAACGGGCGGATTGGCAACCGCCGCGCGGGCGATGGCCAGCAGCTGCCGCTGACCCTGGGAGAGGTTGGAGCCGTTGTTTTGTAGCTCGGTGTCATAGCCCGCGGGCAGACGGGTGATAAAATCGTCCGCGCCCGCAAGCCTTGCGGCATCGATGCACTCCTCATCGGTGGCATCCAGACGGCCGTAGCGGATATTCTCCATCACCGTTCCCGTAAACAGGTTGGTCTCCTGCAGCACGATGCCCAGCGACCGACGGAGGTCGGATTTTTTGATCTTATTGATGTTAATGCCGTCGTAGCGGATCTTGCCGTCGGCAATGTCGTAAAAGCGGTTGATCAGGTTGGTAATGGTGGTCTTGCCCGCACCCGTAGCGCCCACAAACGCCACCTTTTGCCCTGGCTCGGCATACACGCTGACATCGTGCAGCACGGTCTTGCCCTCCTCATAGGCGAAATCCACCTCAAAAAGGCGCACATCGCCGCGAAGGGGGGTGTAGGTGACGGTGCCGTCGCCGTGGGGGTGCTTCCACGCCCATTTGCCCGTACGCGCCTCACTTTCGCAAAGCGTGCCGTTCTCGTCAAGAGCGGCATTGACCAGCGTCACATAGCCGTCATCGGCCTCGGGGGCCTCATCCATCATTTCAAACAGTCGGGCTCCGCCCGCCATACCCATGACCACCGCATTGATCTGCTGGGAGGCCTGGTTGACGTTGCCCGTAAATTGCTTGGCCATATTGAGGAAGGGCACCACAATGGAGATCTCAAAGGCGGCAAAGCCGCCAAGCGACACATTGGGAACGCCCGAAAGCAGGAAAACGCCACCCGTGACGGCCATAATGACATAAAGAATGTTGCCGATGTTGCCGATGAGCGGCCCCAGAGTGTTGGCATAGGCGTGGGCCTTGGCGCTATCCTCAAAGAGGGCGTTGTTGACCTCGTCAAAGTCGGCAAGCGCCTCCTTTTCGTGGTTGAAGACCTTGATGACCTTCTGGCCGTTCATCATCTCCTGAATAAAGCCCTCGGCAC
>JAZNFZ010000117.1:0-28396 GCA_045576195.1 Eubacteriales bacterium
ACGGGCTCCTGTGTCTCGGGGCGTACCACGCGGTCAAACTCCTCCCGCAGGCGCACCGAGATCTTGGACACCGAAATGCCGCCGTAGCCGATGGTGTTGTAAAGGTCATCGGCACAGGCTTAGCCAACGCGCTGTGCGGTGGCCTCCACGATCTCTCTTCGCTGCGCCTCGGTGGAGGTGCGGCCGTATTTTTTGAACTCCATTTCCACGGCAGCGCGTCCTACCAGAATGTTGTCGGGGCGTTTTTCCTTTTTGAACCACTGGCGGATCTTGTTTCGGGCCTCGCTGGTCTTGACGATGCTGAGCCAGTCACGGGAGGGACCCTTACCCGCGTTTGTGGTGATGATCTCCACGATCTCGCCGTTCTGCGGCACGCGGTCAATGGGCACGATCATACCGTTGATCTTAGCACCCACCATCTTGTTGCCCACGGCGGAGTGAATGGCGTAGGCAAAGTCAATGACCGTGGCACCCTGAGGCAGGGTGATCACATCTCCCTTGGGGGTAAACACAAAGGTCTCATCCTGGAAGATATCGGTCTTGAAGGCGCTCATAAACTCGTCGGGGTCGCGGGTCTCGTCCTCACTCTCAAGCAGGCGGGAGAACCACTCCAGCTTCTTGTCCATCTCCTCCTTGCTGTGCGCGCCCGACTTATATTTCCAGTGCGCCGCAATGCCGTACTCGGCGATCTGGTGCATCTCAAAGGTGCGGATCTGCACCTCAAAGGGAATGCCGTAGCGGCCGATGACCGTGGTATGGAGCGAGCGGTAAAGATTGGGCTTGGGGGTAGAGATATAATCCTTGAAGCGGCCCGGCATCGAATTATACATCTCGTGGATGATGCCGAGAGCGGTATAGCACTCCAGCTCGTTGTTGACGATGAGGCGGAGCGCGTAAAAGTCGTAGATCTCGTCAAAGCTCTTGTTCTGGGTATACATCTTCTTGTAGATGCTGTATACCGACTTGATGCGCCCCTCCAGGGTGCAGTCGATCCCATTCTCCTTCAGTCGTTTGGAGATCTCAATACGGATCTGCTCGATAAAATCGGTGTGCTGGCCGTATTTCTTTTCAATGTCGTTCTTCACCTCGGTGTAGCCAAAGGGATCAAGATACTTGAGGCTGAGTCCCTCCAGCTCCTGCTTGATGCGCTGCATACCGAGGCGGTGTGCCAGCGGTGCATAGACGTGCATGGTCTCAAGCGCGGTCACACGCTGCTTGGCATCGGACTTGGCATCCAGCGTACGCATATTGTGCAGGCGATCGCAAAGCTTGATAAAGATCACGCGCACATCCTTGGTCATGGCAAGCAGCATCTTACGCAGAGTCTCGATGTGCGCCTCCTCCTTGTCCTCGACCTTGAGCATCACGATCTTGGTAAGGCCATCCACCAGCAGTGCCACATCCGCGCCAAAGCGCTTTTCAATATCCTTAAGGCTGGTCTTGTCGGCACAGTCCTCCACGGTATCGTGCAGCAGGGCGGCGCAGATCGAGTCCGAATCAAGCCCCAGGGTCGCCACGATCTCCGCCACCGCCACGGGGTGGGAGATATAGGCATCTCCGCTCTGCCGCATCTGTCCCTCGTGCAGCATCGCAGCATAGGCATAGGCCGCCTTGATCTTCTCTATGTTATAGTTATTGCCCGATGCATCAAGGATCTCGATCAATCGGGTTATGTCAACATGAATGTCATCCGACATAGCTTACTCCTTACAACGACTCTTCAGATGTTTGAGAATGGAGGACTTGTCAAAGCTGGTCTTTTGCACGTTAAAGTAAATATCAAACCGATAAAAGCCCTCCTCCGGCTCCTCCACGCCGCAGATCTTGAGCTCGCGGAGGATCTCGATCATGTACTTCAGCTTGACATAGTTGATGCGCGTCTCCCGCCCGAGATTGACCAGAAGCAGCAGTGAGCGCTCATCAAAGGTATCGCAGCCCATACGAAACTCGCGGCGCAGTACGGTGTATACGTGGGCAAAATCATCACGGCAGGGGATAAAATCCTCTTCGGCGGCAAAGGTGCCGCCTGCGCGCAGGACGGCATATCGCTGCCGCTCGGCCGCAAGCATCGCCTCAAACGAGGCGGAGGCCTTTACATCCTGCACCACCAGCTGCGCCGAGCGGACATCACGGAATTCGTTGACGTCCAGGGTGCAAAGAAGATCGATATGGTCACCCTCGCAGAAGGAGAACTCCGCGCGCGAGGTGGAAAAGCAGAGCGCGGGCACGTGGTGCGTGCCGTCGGTGAGCAGCAGCTTCAGGTGCTTGCCGCCGCCAAGCTCGGTAATGCGCCCCACCGTCACATCCCGAAGGATGAACTGGGGCACGGGATTGGACACGCCAAAGGGCTCAAGCAGCAGCAGCTCCTCGGCAAGCTCCAGGGTCGCCTCGTCAAGGGTGATCTCCGCATCGGCATCCAGCTGCACCGTTACCTTTTTGGTAAAGCAATGGGAGGCATACTCGTTGATGCGCGCGCGGAACTCGTCAATACGGTCGCGGCGGATGGTAAGTCCTGCCGCCAGCTCGTGCCCGCCAAACTTGACCAGCAGATCCTCGCAGGCGGTAAGCGCCTCCACAAGGTTCATCCCCTTGATGCTGCGCCCCGAGCCCTTTCCCTCGTCATCGGGGGAATCAAAGCCCTTGGTGCCGTCAAAGGAAATAAGGATAGACGGACAGCCGTAGCGCTCGGTCACGCGGGAGGAAACAATACCGATAATGCCCTGCTGCCAGGAGTCATCCTCCAGCACCAGCACCCGCGTTTCGGCAAGATCAAATTCCTCCTCGATGCGGCGGTAGGCCTGCTCGGCAATGCGGTTTTCCTCCACCTGCCGCTGACGGTTGATCTCGCAAAGCTCGGCGGCAAGCCGCGCCGCCTCCTCTCTCGTTTCACAAAGCAGCAGCTCCACCGCATGCGAGGCCTCGCTCATACGCCCCGCCGCATTGATGCGAGGGGCAAGACCGAAGCCGATAAAGGAGGAGGTGATCTTTTTCTTTTTGGGCGGCGTGGCGGCTCCCGCCGTACGGTTGCCCGCAGAGGCCTCCTCGATCAGCGCCTCAAGACCGAGGCGCGGATTTTTGCGAAGCAGCGACAGTCCTTGCTTGACGATCAGGCGATTTTCATCGGTGATCGGCATCACATCGGCAATGGTGCCGATGGCAACCAGATCCGCGAAGGCGGCCGACACGCGGCGCACCCCCTCGATCTCGTCCTCGCCCGCCTCCATCCCGACGGTGGCCTCAATGGCCGCGATCAGCTTAAACACCACTCCCACGCCTGCCAGCTCCTTGAAGGGATAGGGGCAGTCGGGGCGGTGCGGGTTGACCACGGCCACGGCCTCGGGCAGGGGCAGTCGGCACTCGTGGTGATCGGTGATCACCATATCAATGCCGAGCGAGCGGGCGTGGGCGGTCTCCTCCACCGCCGTAATGCCCGTATCCACGGTGATGATGCAGGTCACGCCCCGCGCGGCCAGTCGGTCGATCACCTCGGAGCAAAGGCCGTAGCCCTCGCGGCTGCGGCTGGGAATGTAATACCCCACATCGGCTCCCAGCGAGGTGAGATACAAATAAAGCATACTGACCGAGGTCACGCCATCCACGTCATAGTCGCCGTAGATCACGATCTTTTCCCCATCGGCCACGGCGCGGCGCACCCGCGCCACCGCCTTTTCAATATCACGCAGCAAAAAGGGGCTGTGAAGGCTTGCCTCCTCGCAGTAGAGAAAGCGCCTGACATCCGCGGCGCTTCTGCAGCCGCGCAGATACAGCAGCCGCGCCACCACGGGAGAATGCCCTGTCTCGGCGGCAAGAGCCGCAATTGCCTCGGCCGCGCCCTCATCCGTCGCGCGCAGCACCCATTCCTTTTCTCTTCTCGGCGAGCTCATGCCCTTCCCCCCTTTTTTTCTGAATTTTATAGCGATCGCTTATTGCCCTTCGGCATCCTTCCCGCGATCAAGGATCGCCACCACGGTCACATCGGTGCGACGGGCGGCTACGATTTTCGAATAAACGGCAACGCCGACAAGCGAGAGCAGAAAGCCGCCTCCCGCCACCAGCAGCGCGCCGACCTCACCAAGCGCCGCCGCGCGGGCAATGCAATAGCCCGCCAGCGCCACCACAAGCGGCAGCAGAAAGACCAGCACCGCATAAAGCATCATGCGGGAGGTGGCACTCTCCACCTCTACCAGATCACCCACCGCGGCTCCCGCGCGGTTTTTGGCGCGGGTGGCAAGCGTGCGACTACCCCCCAGCAGGGTGCAGACCGAGCATTCCTGCCCTTCCTCGTTTTTGTGGCAGCCGTCGCAGGCTGCCCGTCGGTCGATCTCGACGGTGACAAGATCATTTCCAAGCAAGGCCACCACGCGTGCTCTTGTTTTCATTGCAATCAGCCTCCGTTTCGGTAGTGTTCCATGACGGCAAGGGCCGAGCGGAGCCCGTCAAGCGCCGCGCTGGTAATACCGCCCGCATAGCCTGCGCCCTCCCCCACGGGGTAGATGCGCGGATGTCCAAGAGCGGTGCGGCTCTCGCCGCGCAGGATCCGCAGGGGCGAGGAGGTGCGACTCTCCACACCCGTCAGCACCGCATAAGGGGCGGCAAAGCCCTTTATTTTTTTATCGAAGGAGAGAAGCCCTCGCTTTAACGTATCGGTCACAAAAGTGGGAAACAGCGCAGCAAGATCCGCCTCCCGCACCCGCCCGCCGCCATAGGTGGGCAGCACCCGTGAGGGCGGGGTAGCACTGCTGTGGGAGAGCAGATCGCCCACCGTCTCAATGGGGGCACTGTAATCGCCGCCTCCCGCGTGGAAGGCCGCCTGCTCCAGGCGCCGCTGAAAGGCAATGGCACTCTCCACCGTACCGCCCACATCGGCAGGACTCACCGACACCAGCAGGGCGGCGTTGGAATTTTTGCCGTCACGGGCGTGGTAGCTCATACCGTTGACCACCACGCCGCCCTCCTCGGAGGCGGCGGCGACCACCTCGCCACCGGGGCACATACAGAAGGTGTAAACACCCCGCTCCCCCGTGGTATCGGAGAGCGCATACTCGGCGGGGCCCAGGGCGGGATGCCCCGCAAAATCGCCGTAAAGCGCGCGGTCGATCTCCTCGCGCAGATGCTCAATGCGAACTCCCACCGAAAAGGGCTTCGGCTCGATGGCAAGCCCCTTCCCCATCAGCATCGAAAAGGTATCGCGCGCACTGTGTCCGATGGCAAGCAGCAGCACGCCTGCCGCCAGCTCCCCTCGGGAGGTACTGACCGCAAGCCCCTCCTCGGTCTCGCGAAAATCCTCAAGCCTGGTGCGGTAAAGGACCTTGCCGCCCAGCTCCTCGATCCGCGCGAGCATACGCTCCACCACGCAGCGGAGAATGTCGGTGCCCACGTGTGGCTTTGCTTTGACCAGCACCTCCTGCGGTGCGCCAAACTCCACCAAGCGCGAGAGCACATAGCTGCAGAGCGGATCATTGACTCTGGTGACCAGCTTGCCGTCGGAAAAGGTGCCTGCACCTCCCGCGCCGAACTGGATGTTGGATTCGGGGTCAAGCACCCCCCGCTCCCGAAAGGCATCGGTAGCCGCCACACGCGCCTTGACCGCATCGCCGCGGTCGATCAGAATGGGCGCATAGCCCTCCTCCGCCAGCATAAGGGCGGCAAACAGCCCCGCAGGGCCCATTCCCACCACAAGGGGGCGCTCGCCCAGTGGCTCCTTGCCGTGGACGATGCGCGGCGTCTCCTCAAAAAAGGGGCGAATGCCCTGTGCCGCCAGCCGTCGCTCGGAAAAGGGGATCGGCTCGCTTGCTTCGGCAAGCACCGTAAAGACCTTGAGGATCGCCTGCTTGCGGCGCGCATCGACGGACTTTTTGTAAAGACGAAAATGAAGCCCCGCGGCAGAGCTGCACGCGCGCTTCATTTTCGTTTCGGCTATTTTGATAACAGCTCCCTCATCGGTATCAAAGGGAACACGGATATCGGTGATCAGAAAGGCCGCAGCCTTGGCTCTGTCGCTCATTTGGCTCGCACCGTCAGCACAAGGTCAAGAGGAACGACCGTCTCCACGCCCTCGGGCAGGACAAGATCCGCCTCGGTCAGCCTATAGCTCTCACCAGGCACCGCGCCTGCGGGGATCCGCACACCGATGCTACCGTTCTTCATATTCACCGCCGCACCCTTTACCGCAAGGCCTTCTGCCGAAAGCTCGTATTCAACAGAGGGGTCGGCGGGGGCGTCGACGAGGGAAAGCGGCAGGGTCTCCGTGCACTCAAGATTCATCACGACCACCCACACAAAGCAGGCAAGAAGGAAGGAAAGAAGCAGGGCGATGACCACGGTAATGCGGTTGCGCTGAACGGCGTATTCGCCGCGCTCCGACACATCCTCGGCACCCATAGCCTGTTGCTTACGGTTCATAGCATCTCCCTCCCATCAGTTTTGATTTTGTCCCTGCTTGCCGAGAAGCTCAAACAGCTTGCGGCGCAGGGAGACCGAGGTGAACTCACGGAACAGCTCACCCTTGTGCGCGATCGAAATGGTGCCCGTCTCCTCCGAGACCACGATCACAATGGCATCGCTCTGCTCGGAAAGGCCGATGGCCGCGCGGTGGCGCGTGCCGAGGCTCTTGAAGATATCGGGCTTCTCCGACAGGGGCAGATAGCAGCCCGCCGCGTGAATGCGACCGCCGCGCACGATCACGGCGCCGTCGTGAAGCGGTGCCTTGTTGAAAAAGATGGCGCGCAGCAGCTCGGGGGTGAGATCTGCATTGATGGTGGTGCCGGTCTGGATATACTCACCGATCTTGGTGGAGCGCTCCAGCACGATCAGCGCACCCGTTTTGGTAAAGGACATATCCTTGGCTGCCTCGACAATGGCACCCACCGCCGCAGGGGAAAGGGTGAGGTCGCGGGATTCCACGCCGATGCTCTTGAGCCCGCGGAAGGGCGCCGAGCCAAAGCGCTCCATGGCGGCGCGCAGCTCGGGCTGAAAGATGATGGCAAGCAGAATGATGCCGTAGGCAAAGAAATTGTCGAAAATATAGTGAACGACACGGATCTGCAGCAGCTCGCTGGCAAAGTAAATGGCTGCCGTAACCGCTACACCGCCAAACAGCCTGCCCGCGCGACGGTCGCGCGCGAAGAGATAGACCGCAAAAAACAGCAGCGTCAGGCAAAGGATATCCACCGCATCACGCCAGGTAAAGGTGAGAAACGGCTTGGTGAAATATGTTGAGGTAAGGCCGCCCGAAAACAGCCCCACAAAAAATTCTTTCATAGCGAATACCGCCCTTTTATCCGAAATAAGCGCAAAATGCGCGACACAAATACCGTGCAAGGAGACAGGTCGACCCCGCGCGGGGGATGCCGAAATGTGACATTTGCCACTCATTTTCGCGCGCGACCCATAAAATCTTAATATTATTAATTTTATTGTATCACAGTTGTGGCAAAAAAGCAAATATTTTTTCATCATTTTTTCACTTTTTTTCAACTTTTTTCGGCTTTTTTGCAAAAACCGCCCCCTCAAGGCCCCACCGCCGCACTTTTTTACCCCTTTCCCGCCCCGTCGCCGCACTTTGGCAGCCAAATAAAGGCAAAAAAGCAGGGCGCGATGCGTGATCGCGCCCTGCTTTTAGGGATGAGGTCAGTCCTCAATAGCGGCCTTTTTCTTATTGATGCGGGAGATGATCGACATATCGAACTTCGGTGCGCGATCCTCAAATGTAAACAGGCCGTTCTGCTCCTGCTCCACATCGGTCAGCTGCGTGTAGCAGAAGCCCATGATTTTGGGGTTGTCGAGAATGGCGTGGGTAAGCCCCTCGTATCTCGCATAGAACTCCTCGTAGCCGGCGCAGGACTTTCCGTAGCTCCAGGCAGCCTTTCTCTCGGCATCGCGCTCCGCAAGGTGCACGCCGATGCCGCCGTACTCCGAGACAAACACGGGCTCACCCTGCCACTCCTGGCGGGCAGGCCATCTCTCGTACAGTACGTTTTCAAGGAAAAGCCTGTCATACTGCTCCTTGAACACGGCGGGATCCTGCTCGTAGTTATGCACATCGTAAATGTCGGTCACCACGTGATAGTTACCGCTGGTATCAATGCAGGGACGGCTGGGGTCAAACTGCTTGGTCTGCTCGTAAAGAATGCCAAGGAAGCGGTTATCCTGCCACTTCCTCTGCGGACCGTAGTCCCAGGTCTCGTTGAAGGGACACCAGCCCACGATGGAGGGGTGGTTGACGTCACGCTTCAGAACGCCCATCCAATCGGGCAGGAAGGTGGAAAGGTTGGCGATGTCGGAGTGGTCGATGCCCCAGCTTGCATACTCGCCCCATACCATATAGCCCATTCGGTCGGCGTGGTAGAGGAAGCGGGGCTCAAACACCTTTTGGTGGAGTCTTGCACCGTTGAAGCCCGCGGCAAGGCTGCACTCGATGTCCTTGACCAGCGCCTCCTCGGTGGGGGCAGTCCAGACACCGTCCGCATAGTAGCCCTGATCCAGCACCAGACGTTGGAACACGCTCTTGCCGTTGAGCAGGAATTTGCCATCCTTCATTTCAACGGTGCGAAGGCCGAAGTAGCTCTTGACCTCATCTTTACCGAAGTGAAGCACCAGGTCGTAAAGGCGGCCGTTGCCAAGCTCCCAGAGGTGCTTTTCCGACAGGGCGATCTCAAGCTGACCCGTCACCGAAAGGCCGCTTTTTTTCGCCTCGCCCACCTTTTTGCCCTCGTAGAAGACCTCGGCAGAGAGGTCGCCCGTACCGCAAAGCTCGGCGTTGATCGCAACGGTGGCATTCTGCGCGTCGGGCAGGATGCGGGCGTACTTGATGTAGGTCTCGGGCACGATCTCATACCAGACCGTCTGCCAGATGCCCGTGGTTCTGGTATAGTAGCAGCCGTAGGAATAATGCTTCAGAGACTGCTTGCCACCGGGCTGCGCGGGAGCGCGGGTGTCATCCTCGCAGCACACCACCACGCTGTTTTCGCCCTCGGTGAGCGCCGCGGTGATATCATACTCAAAGGAGCCGCTGCCGCCCACGTGGGGCAGGCCGATCTTTTTTTCGTTGACCCAAAGGGTGGTGGTGAAATCGGCACCGCCGAAATGCAGGATCACGCGATTGCCCGCAAGCTCGTCCGCCGTAAAGGTCAAAATCTTTTTATACCACACGCAGAGCATAAAGTCCTTGTTGCCGATGCCCGAAAGTGTGGATTCGGGGCAAAACGGAACTGTGATCTCATCGGCGAGCGTCTCCTTTTTCCAGAGCTCGCGGGAGATGCCGCTGGCAACCGCGTCGATCTCAAACTGCCATTTGCCGTTGAGGTTCTTCCAATTCTTTCTCTCCCATTGGGGATTGGGATGCTCGGGGCGGGGGATCCTGTTGCTCATTATAAAAATCTCCTTTCAAATTTCAAAAAGCTATTGCTTTTGACCTGCACTTATATTATAATTTACAAAAAGGACCGATGCAATGGAGAATATTTCTAAAAAGGTGTGAGATATGAGCATAACAAGTCAGAAAGAAGAAAATCTGAAAAACCCGAAAAAGGAGCTTGCCACCGCTTTCTTCGGAGAAGGCAACGGGCCCTTCCGCCGCGCTGTGATCGGCGTGACCTTTCCCTTTGCCGAGTACCGCATCAAAAGAGAGGCGGGACACCGCACCACGGTAATGGAATACGTGCTTTCGGGCGAGGGTGAGATCCTTCTTGACGGGGAGTGGCAGCGAGTGACGGCGGGCGACGCCTATATTTTGCGTAGCGGCGAGCCGCACCACTATCGCGCCTGCCCGCAAAACCCCTTCCTGAAGCTGTGGATCAACTATGCGGCAGAGTACTTCCCCGCTTTTCTCGATGCCTACGGCATCGGGAGCGGCATTTACCGTGTCAAGGAGCTGGAGCCTCTGTTCAGAAGGCTTTACAGCTTCACCGAGCGAGAGGGAGATTTCAAGAGCATTCATCTTGACATCGCCGCCACGGTGCACGAGATCATCCATACCCTGCTCGCCGCCCGTCAGGGCGACCGCTCCGATGCCCATCTCATCAAGGAGGCGCTTCACGCCTCGCTTTACGAAAGGCTGAACCTCGATGCCCTGGCCGAGGAGCTGCATTTGTCAAAATCCAGCCTCATCCGCATCTTCAAAAAGGAGTTTCACACCACCCCCTACGAGTACCTGCTCTCCCTGAAGATCTCCACCGCAAGGCTCCTGCTGCGCGACACCAATATGACCGTCAAGGAGATCGCGGCAAGGCTGCAGATCACGGACGAGCACTATTTTTCCTCGGTGTTTCTCGCCCGTGTGGGCGAGCGCCCCCGCGCATACCGAATGCGGCATAAATCATAAAAAAGCCGTCGAGATCTTTTCTCGACGGCTTTTTGGTCAAAGCAAAATGCAGATCAGCCCGTTGCTGCCCTCGTTGATGATGCGCTCCAGGGTCTCGGCGATCTTCTGCCGTGCCTCCTCCGGCATATGGGCAAGCTTCTGGTGCAGGCTCTCGCCCACCATTTCGTAAAGGCTCTTGCCAAACATATTGGACTCCCAGAGCTTTTTGGGATCCTCCTCAAGCTCGGCAAGCAGTCCGCGCATGAACTCCTCGGATTGCTGCTCGGTGCCCACGATCGGGTTGATCTCGGCCTCGATGTCGGCGCGGATCATGTGGATCGACTGTGCGGCAGCGCGCAGGCGCACGCCATAGCCCCCCGCCTGCTTCACCACCGTGGGCTTTTCCAGCCGCAGGTCGCCCACCTCGGGCATCACAATGCCATAGCCACGGGTTTCCGCCATTTCCAGTGCCTCGCTGACGCGGTCGTACCTCTGCTTGACAAGAGAGAGCTCGCGGATCATGGAAAAGAGTGTTGCCTCGTCGCGGATCTCTCTGCCCGCCAGCTCCGACAGCACATCAAAATAAAGGGTCGGTGCCAGCGTGATCGAAAGCTCCGCACAGCCGCTGCCCATATCCAGCCGCGTGACCTCGGCACAGGAGATGCACGCATTATCGGTAAGAGCGGCAAAGGCGCTTGCCACCTCGCCCATACGGCTGATGCCGGCGGCAAGACGGCAAACATCCTCGGTCACCGAGCGGCGCACGGGATGCGACTCCTCCAGCGCCCGCACCCAAACGGGCAGCGTGACCCGCACCGCAGAAACGGGAAACTCACAAAGCACCATGGAAAGGATGCCCTTGATATCCTCGGCAGACAGCGTGCGGCAGTTGACCAGCGCCACGGGAGCACCGTATTTTTCCTCCAGGGCGGCCGCCAGCCTCACCGAGGCCTCGCCCGCGGGATCGGCTGAATTCAGCACCAGTGCAAAGGGCTTACCCATCTCCTTGAGCTCGCGCACCGTGCGCGCCTCGGCCTCCTCAAAGGAGGCGCGCGGGATCTCCCCCACCGTGCCGTCCGAGGTCACCAGCATACCAATGGTGGCGTGCTCGCCGATCACCTTTCTCGTGCCGATCTCCGCCGCCTCCGGAAAGGGGACGGGGGCATCGTGCCAGGGCGTGTTGACCATTCGTGCCTCGCCGTTCTCCTCGCCGCCCAGCGCCTCGGGGATCATAAAGCCCACACAGTCGATCATCTTGACCCGCAGCTCGGCTCCGTCCTCCAGCTGCACGCTGACCGCCTCGTCGGGCACAAACTTCGGCTCGGTGGTCATCACGGTCTTGCCCGCCGCGCTCTGCGGCATCTCGTCTCTTGCCCGCTCGCGGTCATACTCCCCCTTGATGTTGGGCAGCACAAGCTCCTGCATAAAGCGCGTGATAAAGGTGGATTTTCCGCTTCGCACAGGCCCCACCACACCAATGTAAATGTCACCGCCTGTTCGCCTGGCGATATCCCGATAAATCGAATGTTCAGCCATATTCCTCTCCTCCGCTTTCTGTCGGTGTTGCTGTATCGCTATATGCTATGCGGCGGGGGGCAGGAATATGCCAAACAAAAAGCACCTTGACGGTATGTGTTACGCCAAGGTGCTTTGCTTTTTTAGTTTTTTGTGATGGGAGTGATCACGGGCTTTCCCTCGCGGTCAAGCAGCGGCGTCAGGCCGCCTGCATATCCGCTTTGGTGGTAAAGATAATTCACGCCCGTCTGCCGATCGACCCAGATCTCGGTCACAGAGGCAAAGCCCTGCTTGAACACCTTAACAAATCTCTCGTTCTTTTCCACAGCATACTCCTTACAGTGTATTTGTCGCGCTTATCGGCGGATCCGCACCAGGGTGCGGACTCCCTCAAGAAGAGCCTTGACCAATGCATCGGCATCCGCCTCATCATTCTCCCTGCCAAGGCTGATGCGAACCGTGGTATCCGCCTCGTCCGCGGGAAGGCCGAAGGCAAGCAGCGTGCTGCTTGCTTTTTTGGCGTGAGAGGAGCAGGCAGAGCCGCTGGAGACCGCAATTCCCCTTTCCGAGAGAAAATGCAGCATGGTCTCACTTTTGATCTGCGGCAGCGTCAGGCTGAGAATGTGCGGGGCTGCTGTTGCAGGGCGGTTGACACGGATCTCACTTCCCGAAAGTGCCGCGCTGATGCGGTCCCTCAGTGCCGCCATACGGGCAGCATCCTGCCGCCAGGTCGCGCCAAGCGCGCGGGCGGCGGCGGCAAAGCCCGCAATGCCCACGGTATTCTCGGTGCCCGAGCGGAAGCCAAACTCCTGCCCGCCGCCCGCCAGATACGCCACCAGGCGCTTGGCGGTCAGCATCCGTTCCGAGACATAGAGCGCACCCACGCCCTTGGGGCCGTGGATCTTATGTCCGCTGACCGTCATCAGATCCGCACCCAGCGCACGGGGCGAGCAGGGCACCTTGAAAAAGCCCTGCACCGCATCGGTGTGACAAATGCAATCGGGATTGGCGGCCCTTGCCATAGCAAAGACCTCCCGCACGGGATAAAGCGCGCCCGTTTCGTTGTTGACCAGCATCATCGAGACCATAAAAAGATCCTTGCTGCAGCAAGCCCGCACCGCCTCCATATCAAGCGCGCCGCCGCGGGTGGAGATCCGCACCACGCGAAAGCCCTCGGCCTCAAGCACACGCAGATTGTTCTCCACCGAGGGATGCTCGGAATCGGTGGTCAGAATGGTGGTGGCATCCCGCCGCGCCTTGGCGTGCGCCGCGCCCTGCAGCGCCAGCGCATTGGCCTCGGTGCCCGACGAGGTAAAGATCAGCTGACCGTCCTTTAAAAAGCGCTCACCCAGCGCCTCACCCACGGTGCGGCGGCAATCGCGCAGCAGCGCGGCGGCGCGGGCACCCTCCGCGTGGAGGGAGGAGGGGTTGCCAAACACCTCCATGGCCGCACACATCGCCTCCCGCGCCTCGCGCGACAGCGCAGTGGTGGCGCTGTTGTCAAGATAGATCGTCCTCATAGACTCAGCGGAAGGTAAGCACGGCAAGCATGCTTTCCACCTCGCTCAGATGCTGCTGGTACTGCTCAGTGGTCGCGGTGTATGTAAAGGTATACACAATGTTCTGATAGGAGGTAATGACCTGCATCACCTGATAGGCGGTCTCGCCGAGCGAGTAGACAAACACATATTTCGCCGCGCCGCGCCCGCCGAGGGTGGTCTCACCGCAATGCTCCTCCAGCAGCGTAAAGCCCGCCAGCGTGCTGCGGTAGGGCGTAAGGCACTTTTGCTCCCAATACTCGGTCAGGGTCATGGTGCTTTCGGGATAGTAGGAGGTCATAGTCACATTGGAGCGATCCGACGAGGAGAAGCAAGCTCCCACCACGCCTCCGCTTGTGGTGACGCTCCAGGTCAGCGGCACATAAAGATTAAACTTTACCGTCTCGTCCGAGGCGTTCTGCATTCCGTCGGGGGTGGGGTCGTCCCGCTTGCAGGCGGCAAGCCCCAGGCAAAGGGTAAGCAGCAGCAACACTGCGATCAGCTTTTTCATAACATTGGTTTCCTTTCTCTTTACTCTTGTTTGCTATTCAGCATTTCCTCAGCGGCAGAAAGCACACCGATTCGGCCGCTCTCAAAGGTAAGGCCGCCCTGGAAAAAGGCGGTATAGGGGGGCTTTAAGGGGCCATCGGCAGAAAGCTCGATGGAGGCACCCTGCACAAAGGTGCCCGCCGCCATGATCACCTCATCCTGATACCCCGGCATCGCCCAGGGCTCGGGGGTCACATAGGCATCCACGGGTGAGCCCGCCTGAATGCCGCGGCAAAAGGCGCAAAGCCCCTCGGCAGAGCCCGTTTTCACGGTCTGAATGATATCCGAGCGCACCTCCTCGGGCTGCGGCTCCACCTCATAGCCCAGCTCACGGAATATGTAGGCTGCAAAATGGGCGGTCTTCAGCGCCTCTGCCACGGTGTGCGGCGCGTAAAAGAGGCCGCGAAGCATATGCTTATTCTGCCCCAGGGTGGCACCGACCTCAAGTCCGATGCCGGGGCAGGTAAAGCGGTAGGAGGCAAGCTCCACGGCCCGCGCCGTGCCTGCCAGATACCCGCCCGATTCCGCCATGCCGCCACCGGGGTTTTTGATGAGCGACCCGATGGCAAGATCCACGCCCACCGCGGGAGGCTCCCGCAGCTCGTTAAACTCGCCGTAGCAGTTATCCACCACCACAAACACATCGGGGCGGGTCGCCTTGATCTCGCGCACCGCCTCCCCGATCTCATCCACGGTCAGGGTGCGGCGGTTGAGGTAGCCCTTGGAGCGCTGGATGAAGCAGACCCTGATCCGCTCCCCGTCAGGCCCCGAAAGGGCCGCCTTGATGGCGGCAAGATCCAGCCTCTTGCCCTCGATCAGCTCGATCTGGCGATAGGTCACACCAAAATCGGCAAGCGAGCCGTTACCCCGCTCGCCCGTAATGCCGATCACGTCACCCAAGGTGTCGTAGGGCTTGCCCGCAACAGAAAGCAGGATATCCCCGGGGCGCAGCAGGCCGAAAAGGCCAACGGTCAGCGCGTGGGTGCCGTTGACGATCTGGTGGCGCACAAAGGCTGCCTCCGCGCCCATCACATCGGCATAGATGCGGTCAAGCACGTCTCGCCCGCGGTCGTCATAGCCATACCCCGTGGAGGGAGCAAGGCAGGCGGCATCCACGCGGTGCTCGGCAAAGGCCTCCATCACCCGCGCGGTATTCGCGCACGAGATCCGCGCAATATGTGCAAACTGCGGCGCCAGCGCCGCCTCGGCTCGCTCAGCGATCGCCAGCAGCTTGTCCGAAAATCTCATACCGTTTCACCTCCAAAATAGGCAAGCGTCAGCCTGACGGCGGCCTCTGCATCCGAAAGATCGATCATCTCCACTCCCGAGTGGATATAGCGCGAGGGCAAGGAAAGCGCACCCGCGCGGCAGCCAAGCCCCGTCATCTGCACCGAGGAGGTGTCAGTTCCTCCGCGCGTGAGGATCTCGTACTGTGCCGCAATGTTATGCGCCCGCGCGCACGCGAGCAGCTCCTCCACAAGGCCCGTGTCACAGATCACCGAGCTATCCTTGATCTTCACAGCCACGCCGCCGCCCAGCTTAACGGCCATAGGCAGGGCGCTCTGCTCGTCACCCGTGGCGGTGACATCAAAGATCAGTGCAAGATCGGGGGCAACGGCAAAGGCGGCTGTTTTTGCACCGCGGCAGCCCACCTCCTCCTGCACCGAGAAAACATAGTACATATCGTCAAGAGGGGCGGTCAGCGCCGCGGCCACGCGGATCATCACCGCGCATCCGATGCGATCGTCAAACGGACGACCCGCCACACGCCGTGCCGTCAGCCGTGTCAGGTGCGGCACCTGCGCGCAGCAATCGCCGATCCTCACGCGGCGCTCTGCCTCCTTGCGGGAGGCGGCACCAATGTCCACATAGCATTTTTCCGCCTTAAGGGGCTCCTTGGCGGTCACATCCGCCTCGGGCACCAGCACACCGCGCACACCGTTTTCAAACACCACCTCGGAAAAGGCGGCGGCAGCGTAATGAATGCCGCCCACGGGCGACACGCGCAGATAGCCGTTTTCCTCAATAAAGTGAACGATAAAGCCGATCTCATCCATATGGGCGGCCAGCATCACACGGCGCGGTGCGGCAGCACTGCCCCGCTTCAGGCAGATGAGATTGCCCATGGCATCGGTAGAGATCTCGTCGCAATGCGGGCGCATCAGATCGGCAATGATATTCCGAATACCGCCCTCACGCCCCGAAACAGAGGGGGCCGCGGGCAGAAGCTTTTTCAGAGTTTTCAGCATACTTCCATTCCTTCCTTTTTCCAATCGGTCAGCATCGCCGTTACCAGCGAGATCATTGCCTTGATGTCGCCAAGCGCCGCCACGGAAACAGGGGCGTGCAGATAGCGCGTGGCGGCTGACAGCGCCAGGCACCTTGTACCCACGCCGCTTTTTTGGATATGCGCCGCATCGTTCCCGCCCGACACATATTGCTTGATCTGTGCGGGAATCTCATACCGTTTTGCCGTTTCCAGCGCAAAATTCACCAGCGCACGGTCATAGATGGCAGAGCGGTCAAGCAGGGAAAGCACCCCGCCCCCGCCCACCTCGGCCACACGGCGCGAGGACGGGGTATCGGCCACGTCGGCAATCGCGGTGGTTTCCAAAATAATACCGAAATCGGGACAGATACGGTTTGCCACCACGCCCGCGCCCGATTTTCCGATCTCCTCCCGCACCGTAAAGCAGAACCAGAGATCAAGCGGCAGCTCCCTGCCGTCGAGGGCGCGCAGCACCTCAATCAGCACCGCGCAGCCGATCCGATCGTCAAGCGCCTTGCACTTGAGATAGGCAAGATCCTTGCCAAAGCGGCAAAACGGGGTGTCAAACACGCCAAAATCGCCACGCTCCAGCAGCTGCTCGGTCTCCTCTCTGCTGTTGGTGCCGATATCAATATAAAGATCCTCAACCGAGGGCAGCTGCTCGCGCTCCTTGGCGGTCTGCTGATGGATCCCCTTGGCGGCGATCACCCCTCGCACGCGCCTCGTTTCATCGCCAAGCAAAACGGCTCTGCCTGCCAGCACGGCAGGATCAATGCCACCCAGTGTGGCAAAGCGCAAATAGCCCTTTTCCTCAATGTGGGTGATCATCAATCCCACCTCATCCATATGTGCCGACAGCATCACGCGCGGTGCGCCTGCAGGGCCCGCCAGATGTGCGGTCAGGTTGCCCATACGGTCGGTGGAAAGCGTGGCCGAGGTGCCCGCCAGCTCCTCACGGATGGCGGCCTCCACCTCTCCCTCGCAGGAGGTAGGTCCAAAGCATTGGGCCAGTCTTTCCATCAATTCTACACCGTGCTTCATTGGAACACCTCCCCGATCTCAGCATCGCACACAAAGGCGCGAAGCAGGGCGGCAAGATGCGCGGCATCCTTCATATCCAGCATCTCCACATAGGTATGCATCGCCCGAAGCGGCAGGCCCACATCCACCACGGGGATGCCGTTTTTCACCAAATGCAGGGAAACGGTATCGGTTCCCGTAGAAACCGCATCCACACAACGCTGCCACGGAATTCCCTCTCTGTCGCAGAGCCCTTCCACCATTCGGGTCAGAGTGCGATCGGTGATGGCGCTCCTGCAGAGCGAGGGGCCCTCGCCCATTGCCACCGTGCCGATCTCCTTGCTGCCGGGGGCGTGTGCGATGTTCACGTCGATCACCATTGCATAATCGGGCTCGATCGCAAAGGCAGAGGGAGCGGTGCCGCCCACGCGGTCGGTCTCCTCGTGCACGGCAAGCACCAGATAGACATCGCCCGCCAGCTCCTCTGCGGGAATGTCGCGCAACGTCTTGGCGGCAATGGCGCAGCAGGACTTATTATCCAGCCCCTTGCCCACAAGGCGGTCATTTTGCAGCCACGTATAGCGCGGCACAAAGCCCACGGGGGTGCCGATCCGCACCAGCTGGGAGAGCTCCTCCTCGGGGTAGCCCGTATCCACAAAAAGCTCCCGCACGGGGGTCACCTTTTCCTCTGCATCGGGCCGCTTCAGATGCGGCGGTGTGGAGGCGATCACGCCATCGAGCACCTGCTTTCCGTAGATCTTTACGTCAGCCGAGGGCAGTGTGCGCGCATCAAGTCCGCCGATCGGCTCCACGCGGAGAAAGCCGCCCTTGCAGATCTCGGACACGAAAAGGCCGATCTCATCAAAATGGGTGTCGATCAATATGCGCGGCGCCCCCTCCCGTCCGCAGCGGCGGACCAGAATACGGTTGCCCACCGCATCGGTAAAGTCCTCGTCAAAGCCCGCCACCAATGCGGTAAGCGAGGCCGCATCATAGGTCTCAAAGCCCGTAACGCTCATCAATCCCGCCATCGCGGGGATCATTTCCCGAAGTTCCAATGCCACGATCCTTTCTCTTTATCATTCTTAAAAATTTACACATTTACTCGCGCCGTCCCCCTTTCCACTCGTCCACCAGACGGCAAAAGGTCTCGCCGCGCTCCTCAAAGTCCCGAAATTCCCCAAAGGCGGTGCAACCGGGAGAAAGTAACACCGTATCGCCGCTTTTTGCGCTGTTCGCAGCGGCAAAAAAGGCATCTCCGAAGCGGCAAAACACGGCCGTTGGCACGCGCCCGCCAATGGTGGCCGCGATCTCGCCTGCCGTCTCGCCGTAAAGGAACACCGCAGCGGCGCGGGTGGCCAGCTGCTCCCCCAGAGGGGTAATCGGAATTCCCTTTCCCCTGCCCCCCGCGATCACAAGCGGTCTTCCCGCAAGGGCCGAAAGAGCCGCCGTCGTACGGGTGGGGGAGGTATCGATGGAGCTATTGATAAATCTCACACCGTTTGCCGTCGTTACCACCTCAAGGCGGTGCCTGACCCCCCGAAGAGTGGGAATGGTGGCCGCCGCACTTTTCGGGGAGACCAGACCGCGCACGGCGGCAAGTGAGGCCAGCAGATTTTGAATATTATGTCTGCCCACCAGTGAAAAGCCATCTAACGGTGCGAGTTTTTCCACTTTATCGGGCAAAAAGGAAAGCACCTCGCCCCGACAGATGCCGATCCGCTCGGTAACGGGCGGCAATATGGTGGGCGGTGCATCGATCTCCGCCGCCGAAAACAGCGCGATCTCGCCCACATCCGCCTCCATCAGCCGCCGCGTGGCGGGATCCTCGGCGTTGAGCACCAGGCGGCGCGCCCCGTACTCAAAAATGCGGCGCTTGGCGGCCACGTATTCCTCCATATCGGTATGCCAATCCAGATGGTTGGGGGTGATGTTGGTCACCACCGCCACCTCGGGTGATCTTGCCACCGTCATCAGCTGAAAGCTGGAAAGCTCCAGCACCGCCACGTGCCGAGGGGTCAGCTCATGCACCTCCCGCAGCAGCGGCACGCCGTTGTTGCCTCCCAACACCGCCGAGTAGCCCGCCCCCCGCAGCAGCGCGGCGATCAGGCTTGCCGTGGTGGTCTTACCGTCGCTGCCCGTTACACCGATCACGGGTGCGGGGCAGTTGGCGAGAAACAGCTCGGTCTCACCGGTGAGCCGCGCCCCCGCCGCCACCGAGGCACGGATGGTAGGATGGTCGGGGCGAATGACGGGCGAGCGCACCAGCGCCTCCGCCGCAATGCAGGGCGGCAGCTCACCCGCGTAAAACTCACACCCCCGAGCGCGATAATCCGCCGCATCCTGCGGCAGATTTCTTTCATACACCGCAACGCGCGCGCCCTTTTGCAAAAGCCAATCGGTGGCGGCACGTCCCGCGCGGCCAAATCCGAGCACCGCAAAGCGATGCCCCGCGGGAGAAACAAAAAGCTCTGACATAACGGATACCTCTTTCGGCAAAGATATATCCATAATATATTATACCTATCTTTCCCTTTCTGTGCAAGAGGAAAGCGACTTTTTTTGATTTTTGTTTAAAAAAATGTTGGTCGCTCTTTACAAACACCACAAAATATGGTATAATAGATCAGTGAATGACCACAATATAAGGATTTCCACCGAGAAAGAGAGGTAAGCGAATGGCTCCGAAAAAGACCGCCGATTACGGCAACGACAGTATCACCGCGCTCAAGGGCGCTGATCGTGTCAGAAAGCGCCCGGGAGTTATTTTCGGCTCAGACGGCCTTGACGGCTGCGAGCACTCCTTTTTTGAGATCCTTTCGAACTCGGTTGACGAGGCGCGCGAGGGCCACGGCAATGTCATTACCGTCACCGCCTTCCGCGATCTTTCCATTGAGGTGGATGACCGCGGACGCGGCATTCCCCTCGGCTACAACGAAAAAGAGGGGCGCTGGAACTGGGATCTGATCTTCTGCGAGCTTTATGCAGGCGGCAAATACGAAAACAACAAGGACGGCGGCTCCTACGAATACTCCCTTGGCCTCAACGGCCTTGGCGCGTGTGCCACCCAGTATTCCTCTGAGTATATGGAGGTCTCCTCCTATGACGGCGTGGAGCTGCACACCATCTCCTTTGCCAAGGGCGACCCCGCAGGCGAGCTTGTTTCCCGCCCGCTCGACAAAAAGGAGCGCCGCACGGGCACCGTGATCCGCTGGCGCCCCGATCTTGAGGTCTTTACCGATATCAGGATCCCCCACGAATTCTTCGCCGACACCCTGCACCGTCAGGCGGTGGTCAACCCCGGCATCACCTTCCTTCTGCGCCTGGAGCAGGAGGACGGCAGCTTTACCGAGCAACGCTTTGTGTATGAAAACGGCATTTCCGATTATATCACCGAGCGCGCAGGCGACAGCGCCCGCACCGAGCCCGTGCTCTGGCATCTGGAGACCTCGGGTCGTGACCGTGACGACAAGGAGGATTACAAGCTGAAGGCTGATATTTCCTTCTGCGTTTCCAATACCGTTACGGCACTTGAGTACTATCACAACTCCAGCTTCCTCGAATACGGCGGCTCCCCCGACCGCGCCGTGAAATCGGCCTTCGTATTCGCCCTTGACGCCTACCTCAAATCGGCGGGCAAATACAACAAAAACGAGGCCAAGATCACCTTCCAGGATGTGGCTGACTGTCTGCTCCTCGTGATCAACAGCTTCTCCACCATGACCTCCTACGAAAACCAAACCAAAAAGTCGATCACCAACAGCTTTATCTACGACGCGCTCAACAAGTTCCTGCGCGAAAATCTGTCGATCTACTTTATGGAGCACCCCACAGAAGCAGAGCTGTTTGCCAACCAGGTGCTGGTAAACAAGCGCAGCCGTGAAAATGCCGAAACCACCCGCCTTAACCTGAAAAAGAAGCTGACGGGCACCATTGACATTGCCAACCGCGTGGAAAAGTTTGTCAACTGCCGCTCCAAGGACCCCGATGTGCGCGAGCTTTACATCGTGGAGGGTGACTCGGCGCTGACCTCCTGTAAGCTGGGACGTGCAGCCGAATTCCAGGCCATCATCCCCGTGCGCGGAAAGACCCTCAACTGTGTCAAGGCCTCCTACGATCGTATCTTTAAAAATGAGATCATTACCGACCTTTTGCGCGTGATCGGCTGCGGTGTGGAGATCGACGGCAAGATCAAGGGCGACATCAGCAGATTTGACATCAACCAGCTTCGCTGGGCAAAGATCATCATTTGTACCGATGCAGACGAGGACGGCTTCCAGATCCGTACCCTGCTCCTCACCCTGTTCTATCGTCTGCTCCCCACACTGCTCAAGGAGAAAAAGGTGTTTATCGCCGAGTCTCCCCTGTTTGAGATCACCACCAAGGATGAGATCCTTTTTGCTTACAACGAGTTTGAAAAGGCAGAGATCCTGAAGGGGCTTGAGGGCAAAAAATACACCCTGCAGCGCTCCAAGGGTCTTGGCGAGAACGAGCCCGATATGATGTGGCAGACCACCATGAATCCCGCCACAAGGCGCCTCATTTCGGTGGAGCCTGCCGACGTGGAGCGCACCGAATATATGTTTGACGTTCTGATGGGCGACAATCTGGCCGAGCGCAAGCGCTTCATAGCGGAGCACGGCGGTGAATATATCAAGGATGCGGACATTTAACCCATCAACGGTATTAGTTTTACCAATAAATATCCCCCCGTAAAACGGGGGGTATTTCATTTTCGGGCATAGCCCTAACATTACTGGCAGCGCACAAGTGCGCCAAGGATTGGCCTGCCAGCCATGCAAAGAATACTTGCTACCCGTAAACGGGTTGTGAAAATTTTCGTCCTTCTAAAATCAAACGCTTATTTCAACGCCTTCTCTCCGCCCCTCGTCGGTCGGCTACCTTGCAGCCTCCTCTCCGCTCCTCGTCGGTCGGCTACCTTGCAGCCTCCCTCCGAGAGGGAGGTGGCATTGCGCAGCAATGACGGAAGGAGCCTGCGCAACCCTCACTTTTTCGCTTGCTTTATTACAACTGCTTTTCCCAAGTTACGCACTCTCCCTCAGTCGCCTACGGCGACAGCTCCCTCCCGGAGGGAGCCTTTCGCAAAACACATCCCGCCTCTATCCCTTGTTTGCTTCTCCTCACCGGCAATAGCCTCTTTTGAACCACGCGACTATCGCGTGGTTTTCGTCTTGCAAAAAAGCAGCGCAAGGGCTTTGCCTTGCGCTGCTTTTTTATCCCCTTGCAGAGGGGGCGTGGCCAAAGGCCTCCACATAGTTCCGATAAAAGGTGGTGTAATCGGAAAAACCGCACTTTTCCGACACCGTTACGGGTCGTTCTCCCGAAAAAAGCATTTTTTGCGCCAGCAAAAGCCGCTTTTGCATGATATATTTTTTCGGGGTCTGGTGCAGCTCCCTTTTGAAAACGCGGAACAGATAGCTTTCGCTGACAAAGAGGTGCTCCGCGATCTCTTTGATGTCCGTAATGGTACAAAGCCTGTCGTTGATGTATTGCAGTGCCTTTGACACCAGCGGCGAGAGCGAATCGCCCTGCTCGGGGAAATGCTGCGGAAACAGATGGATGTTATAAAACAGCTCGGAAAGCAGGTGGGGCAGGAGTCGCTCCAGGGTGCTCGGATCGCAGCTCTGCCGATAGAGGTCGCATCGGCGAAAAATATCCTCCGCCACGGCGTTGCCCTGCAAATTGATCACCTCGGCCTCCTCGGGGATCAGCTCGATGCCCTCCACCCCGTGCCGCTCGCCGTCAAACAAAAAATTGTAGCGCTCGTATCTGGCGGGGGCATCGATCTTGATAAAATGGTAGCGGAAGGGGCGAATGATGATCAGATCTCCCCTTTTCAGCTTATATTTTCTGTTTTCGATCACGTGGGTGGCATCGCCGTCGAGAAAATAGATCAGCTCATAGGCGTTATGAATGTGCATAGAGTAGGCATCACAGGGCAGGTTTTCCGATACCTCGTGCTTGAAAAACACGCGATCGGGCTTCAGAATATAGTCGTTGATCCTCAAAAAACCGCCTCCCCTGTGCGCACGTTCCGCAAAATTGCCGCCATCTGCGGCGTTTTTGCCGCCTTCCTTATTTTATTATAGCATATGTGTTCAGTTTTTGCAATATAAAAATGCAGATATCGCCATTTTCTTTTCAAATAATTTGTTTTATAATGGGCTTGTGACCAATCGCAAAAGGAGGATTTTTTGTGATGAAAAAATTAAATCTTGCCATTATCGGACAAGGCCGAAGCGGCAAACAGATCCACGGCAGCTACTACCGCAGCGAAAGCAACCAATACTACAACGTGAAGTATGTGGTGGAGGCGGATGCCTACCGCCGCGAGGTGGCAGAGCGAGACTATCCCGGCTGCAGGGCGCTTTCCTCCTATGAGGAGCTTTTTGCTCTGGACGATATCGATCTCGTGGTCAATGCCTCCTTCTCCGAAATGCACTATCCCATCACCCGCGACCTGCTGCTCCACGGCAAAAACGTGCTGGTGGAAAAGCCCTTTGCCCGCTCCCGCTATGAGTGCGACGAGCTGATGCAGATCGCCAAGGAAAAGGGTGTTGTGCTGGCGGTGTTCCAGCAGTCCTTCCTCGCCCCCTTCTATCCCTTTGCCCACGATATGCTGACCTCCGAGAAGCTGGGTAAGATCAAGCAGATCGACATCCGCTACAACAAGCTGGCGCGCCGTTGGGACTGGCAGACGCTGCAAAAGAAATGCGCGGGTGTCACCTACAACACAGGCCCTCATCCCATCGGTATGGCTCTGGGCTTCCTTGACTTTGACCCCGATGCCAAGGTGATCTACAGCAAGCTTGACAACGTGCTTGCCAGCGGTGATGCCGACGACTACGCGAAGATCCTGCTGACCGCCCCCGGCAAGCCCCTGGTTGATGTGGAGATCTCCCCCATGGATCCTTACACCGACTACACCATCAAGCTTCAAGGCACCAGAGGTGCGGCAAAGCTGACTCCCAAAGGCTTTGAGCTGACCTACCTGAAGGATGAGGAAAACCCCCGCCACCCCGTAATTGAGACCTTTTTGCAGGATGAGAGGGGCGAGCCCGTTTTCTGCTCCGAGGATCTGGTGCTGCACAACGAGGCGGGCAGCTTTGCCGGCACCGCCTTTGACATCGGCACCGCAGAGCTTTACCGCCAGCTCTATGAAAAAATCACCACCGGTAAGCCCATGACCGTGACCCCCGAGATGGCCGCAGCCATCATCTCGGTCATCGAGCAGGTGCACGCGGAAAATCCCCTTCCCCTTTCCTATCTGTAATCTGTTGCGCTTTTGGCGCAAGGCAGAGGTGTATCAGGTCAATTTTGTGACAAAACAAGGCAACCGTGTCCATTGCATCTCTGCGCGATCAATGATACAATAGTATCATCACAAAAACAAAAAGGAGCATTATGCTATGAAAAGAATTGCCATTCTGGGTTGCGAAAACTCCCATGCGGATGCATTTTTGAAGGCCATCCGCGAGAAGGAAGAGTTCCGCGATGTTGCGGTCGTGGGCGTCTACAGCGACGAGGCCGATGCAAATGAACGGCTGCAGCGGGAATTCGGTGTTCCCGTAATGGAGCATTATGCCGACGCGGTGGGCAAGATCGACGGTCTGGTCATCACCGCCCGCCACGGTGCCAACCACTACAAATACGCCGAGCCCTATCTTGGCAGCGGCATTCCCATGTTCATCGACAAGCCCATTACCGTCAGCGAGGAGGAGGCAGTGCTGTTTATGAATCGCCTGAAGGAAAGCGGCTCGCGCATTTCGGGCGGCTCCTCCCTCAAGCAGGATACCCTCGTGCAGCAGCTCCGCCGCGAGGCCGAGGAGGAGGCGGGCGGTGCCACCATTGGCGGCTATGTCAGAGCGCCCCTTAACGTAGAAAACAACTATGGCGGCTTTTATTTCTACTCCCAGCACCTGGTGGAGATCGTCAGCCAGATCTTTGGCAGATTCCCCCTCTCGGTCACGGCAAAGCAAAACGGCAACGAGATCCACGTGCTGTTCCACTATGAGAATTATGACTGTGTCGGCCTTTATTCGATCGGCAGCTACCTCTACTACGCCTGCCGTATGGCAAAGGACTCGATTCACGGTGCGGAGATCCCCTCCACGCAGGAGTGGTTCTACCGCGAATTCGGCGAGTTCTACCGGCTGCTGTGCGGCGGCGAGCAAACCACCTCCTATGAGGAATTCATTGCCCCCGTGTTTATCCTCAATGCCATTGAGCGCTCGCTCAAAAGCGGCAAGGAGGAGCCCGTTCACGAGATCAAGCTGTAAGGAGTTATGATGAGCAACGTGAAATTATCTGCATTTTCCGACGAGTACGCTCCCCCCTTGCGCGAGCAGCTGGAGGGGATGACCCGCTTCGGCATCGGCCACATTGAGCTGCGCCACATCGGCAAGCGAAATGTTTCGGTCCTCACCGACGAGGAGCTGCGAGAGGCCAAGGCCTTGCTTGACGAGTTTGGCATCGGCGTTTCTGCCATCGGCTCTCCCCTTGGCAAGATCCGCCTCGACGAGGATATGGACGCCCACCTTGAAACCGCCAAGCGCGTGTTTGAGACCGCCAATCTGCTTGACGCAAAATTTGTGCGGATGTTCAGCTTTTATGCCCCCGAGGGGGAGGACATCCACCAAAAAAAGAGCGAGGTGCTTGCCGCGCTCGAAAAGATGCTTCTGCTGGCCGAAAAATACGGCGTGGTGCTTTGCCACGAGAACGAGGCAAGGATCTACGGTGACACCCCCGAGCGCTGCCGCGAGCTGCTGGATCACTTTGGCGGCGAGCTGAAGTGTGTGTTTGATATGGGCAACTTTGTGCTGGAGGGCGTGGACCCCTACCCCGCCGCATACGAGCTGCTGCAAAAGGATATTGCCTACTTCCACATCAAGGACGCGCTGTTCGCCGATGCTGCGGAGCCTGCAAGCCAGGGCGCCATTGTGCCTCCCGGCAAGGGCCACGCCAAGATCCGTGAGATCCTTGACGCGCACCGCCGCTTTACCACCGAGGACTTTTTCATCTCGCTTGAGCCTCACCTGCAGGTCTTTGACGGCCTTGAAAATCTGGTGGGCAGATCCTTCGAGAACCCCTATCAATACGAAAGCAAGGCTGCCGCCTTTGCCGACGCGGTAGAAAAATTAAAGGAGCTGATCTGATATGAAGGAATATACCAAGGACAACTTAAAGGTCAAAATTTACCCCACAAGAGAGGAAATGGGCGCGGCCGCCGCTGCCGACATCAAGGCCTGCATCCTCTCCCTGCTTGCAAAGAAGGAAACCATCAACATGATCTTTGCCGCCGCCCCCTCGCAAAACGAGGTGCTGGCCTCCCTTGCCCTTGACAGGGAGATCCCGTGGAGCAGAGTCAACGCCTTCCATATGGATGAATACATCGGTCTTGCGGCCGATGCCCCCCAGGGCTTTGGCAACTTCTTGAAGGCACACATCTTCGGCCTTGCCGATTTCAGAAGCGTTCATTACATCGACTGCTCCGCCACCGATGCCGACGCGGAGTGCGTGCGCTATGCCGCACTGTTGCGGGAATACCCCACCGATATTGTGGTAATGGGCATTGGCGAAAACGGTCACATCGCCTTCAACGATCCCCCCGTGGCGGATTTTGGCGACCCGCTGATGGTCAAGCCCGTGGCGCTGGATGAGATCTGCCGCAACCAGCAGGTGCACGACGGCTGCTTCAGACAGCTTGAGGATGTGCCGAAGACCGCCATCACGCTGACAGTGCCCACACTGTTTGCAGGCGACCATCTTTTCTGCATCGTGCCCGCCGCCACCAAGGCCAACGCCGTAAAAGCAACGCTTTGCGGTGAGATCGGCGAGGCCTGCCCTGCCACGGTCCTGCGCCGCCACAGCAGCGCCGCCCTTTATCTCGACGGCGACAGCAGCGCGCTGCTTTGATGCCATGAAGCGAATTAAGAGCGACCGCATCCTCCTTTCCGACCGTGTGCTTGACGGATATGTGTATTTGGAGGGGGAGCGGATCATCGATGTCACCGACAAGGAGCTGCCCGCGGCAGAGGAATACGACATGACGGGTCTGCTCGTCAGCCCCGGATTTATCGACATTCACACCCATGGCGGAAACGGCAGCCGCTTTGAGGGCAGCGTAGATGAGATCGTGGATGCCTGCAGCTTTCACCTGGCCCACGGCACCACCTCGATCTGCCCCACCCTCTCCGCCGCCGAGCTTGACAATATGGCCGCTTCGGTGGAAAACGTGAAGCAGGCTATGGCCGACCCTCGGGTGAAGGGCACCATCCTCGGCGCGCATATGGAGGGTCCCTACCTCTCCCGCGAGCAGGCAGGCGCACAGTGTGCGGATTTTATCACCCCCCCGAAGGAGGAGGACTACCTGCCCCTGCTGCAGAAAAGCAGCTCTGCCATTGCCCGTTGGAGCTACGCCCCCGAAAACGATGAGGGCGCGCGCTTTGCCAAGGCGCTCCGCGCCTTTGGCGTGGTCGCCTCCGCGGGACACACCAACGCGATCTACGACGATATGCTCGCCGCCGCAAGGGAGGGCTGCCATCTTGTCACCCACCTTTATTCCTGCACCTCTACTGTCACCCGCAAGCAGGGCTTCCGCAGGCTCGGCGTGATCGAGACCGCCTATCTCCTTGACGATATGTTTGTGGAGATCATTTGTGACGGCAAGCATCTGCCCCCCGAGCTGATCCGTCTGATCTACCAAATCAAGGGGCCCGATCGCATTGCGCTGATCACCGACAGCCTTTCCCTTGCGGGAACAGACAAGACCCACGGCTTTATGCAGGCCACGGAATTCATCATTGAGGACGGCGTTTGCAAGCTGATGGATCGCAGCGCCTTTGCGGGAAGCATTGCAACGGCAGACCGTCTCGTTCGCGTGGCGGTCAAGGATGCGGGAATTCCCCTTACCGATGCGATCAAGATGATCACCCTCACGCCCGCCACCATTATGGGGCTGACAAGCAAGGGGCGGATCGCCCCGGGCGCGGATGCCGATCTTGCCGTGTTTGACGACGAGATCCGCATCAAGCACGTGTTTGCCAAGGGAAGCCTTGCATACTCCGCCGCCCGCTGACCGCACCACTGACAAAATCAAAACGCCCGAAAGCAGCTGCTTTCGGGCGTTTTGATTTTGTCAGTGGTGCGGTCAGCGGGCGGCGGAGTATGCAAGGCTTCCCTTGG
>JAZNFZ010000118.1:0-8426 GCA_045576195.1 Eubacteriales bacterium
GGTGGGTGAAATTGCAGACCGCCTCAACTTCTTTGATGCCGCCTATTTTTGCAAATGCTTCCGCGCGCACACGGGTGTTACGCCAAGGCAATATGCAAGAAGCAAAAAAATGTAAAACGCCCTTTTGCATACCGTAAAAGGGTTAAACGGCCCCCGCGCCTTGTGCGGTGGCCGTTTTTCGGTGTGCTTTTGTGGAGCTCCCCCCTTGCGAGCGGGTCTCTTGGGGCGTGGGCTTGTCGGGGCATCTGACGGGGGAGGAGCTTCTTGCTTGGGGCAAGCAGGAAGCAGGGGTGGGCTCTCTTTATCAGGTGCTCTGTCCCCGTGGCGCGCAATGTGTCGCGCGGTAGCGCAGCGGTGTCATGCCGCAGCAACGGCCAAACACGGTAGCAAAATAATCGGGGGAGCGAAAGCCTGCCGTCAACGCGATGTAGGTAACCGAATACGCAGTGGTGGACAGCAGCTCCTTGGCCAGCGCCAGGCGGCAGTTGCGGATCTCGCCCGCAACTCCGTGCCCCACCACCTGCGAAAAGAGATGCTGCAGGTGCGGGATGCTGATGTGACAATGGCGCGCCACGTCCGCGGCGGTGATGGGCTCGGCATAGTGCTTTCCGATAAAGTCCATGGCGCGCAGTACATGCTCATTGTCCCCCCGCGCTCCGTCAAGCAAGGTGGGAAGCGCCGTTTCCTCCCGCAAATACTCCGCAAGCAAATGCACCAGCACCTCCACAAGGCAAGGCACGCTCTCCTCATCTGCCTGCGGCAGTGCCAGCTGTCGAAGGGACTGAAACTCATACCGTTCAAGGCCCGTTCGCCGTGACAGTGCATCTGCCACACTCTCTCGCAGAGCACCGCGATACCCCATTGCCGCCACAATAGCGATCGGGCGGGAGAAAAGGCGAAGGGGGGCGGCATACTCACTCACGCCGCAAAAGCAGGTGCTTTTTACCACCGCATCGCTCTCAAACACCTTTTTCACAAACCTTGATTTCAGCGCCATGCAGCGACGGTGCAGCGCCTTTTGCTGCTTGACCTGCATGCAAAAGGCGTTGGTGTGCCATCTGCCAAGAGCCGACAGCCGCCGCAGGGGGGTCAACCCCAGCAGGTTGCTCTCGTCGTAGATCACCACCGAAATACCCTGCCGCTCCAACGCCCCGATGTAGCGCTCGATCCTCGCAAGCCCATCCATTCCGCAAAACCGCCTTTCTCAAACAAATACCGCACAAATTCAAAGTTTTTCACCTTATTATACCGTTATAATGGAGAAAAGTCAATCATTTTATTTAATTTTAAATGAGGTACATTATGGAATACATCTGGATCGATGCCGTGGATTTTGCGGAGCGCGGCGGCTTTTTGCTTGAAACCCAGTTTGTGCGCGAGATGGGGCAGGCCTATCTGCTGGCAGACGGAGTGGGCGAGGCGGTGGCCCCCGCCGCCACCACCTTTCTTGTGAAAAAAGAGGGCCTTTACCGCATATGGGTGCGAACCAAAAACTGGTGTCCCGACCACACGCCCGACGGGCTGACTCTTCTTGTGGACGGCACTCCCTCTCCCCACGTTTGCGGCAAAATGCACCGTAACGGGTGGTATTTTGAGATCGGCGGCGAATTTTCGCTCCTTGCAGGCGAGCATCGCCTGGAGGTGCGTGATCTTAACGGCTGGTTTGGGCGCTTTGCCTGCGTGATCCTCACCAACGACTATGATTTTCTCCCCTCGTCGGAGTGGGCGACCCTTGAGAGGCAACGGCTTTTCTGCAAAAAAATCAAGAAAACAAGCACCAATATGGGGCATTTTACTCTTGCCGTGGCAGGCGGCGGTGTGGGCGGCGTGGTGGCCGCCATCTCTGCCGCAAGGTTAGGGCTTACCGTGGCCCTGCTGCAGGACCGCCCTGTTCTGGGCGGCAACGGCTCCACCGAGGCCAATGTGGCGCTGGATGGGGCAGCCTTTCGCGGATGCCACGAAACGGGGCTTGTTTTTGAGATCAAATGCTACCGCGAGCAGCACGGGATCTCCTGGTCAGAGGCGCTTGCGACCTTTGTGGGGCGGGAGCCCCGTCTGCAGGTCTTTTACAACACGCTTTTGGTCGGTGCCGCCACACGCCGTCAATGCATCACCAAGGTCAAGACCCTGCACACCCTGACGCTTGCCGAGGGCACTCTTTCTGCCGATTATTTCATTGATGCCACGGGTGACGGCTGGCTCGGCTATTATGCCGGTGCCGCGTACCGCGTGGGGCGCGAGGGAAAAATGCTGCACGGCGAGCCCTTTGCCCCTCCCCTTTCCGACGACAACACCATGAGCGGCTGCGCCACCAGGGGCGCGACCACCTCCGCTGAAACGGTCTGCTCCTATCTTGCCGAGGATTGCGGCGTGCCGACCCCCTTTGTGTGCCCCGATTGGGCCTTTGCCCTCCCCCGCGGCGACGCCCTTGGCAGAACGCCGCAGCGGCTTGACCGCGGCGCGTGGTGGCTGGAGATGCCCGGCGACTACGACGACTTGTTTGAGGCGGAGTACACCAGGGATGCCATGCTCCGTATGGCGGTGGGGTATTTTGACTGGCTGAAAAACTCGTGGGAGGAAAGAGACCGTGCCGCCTGCTATCGCTTAAAGGGGCTTGGCACTTACCTTGCCAAGCGGGAGTCACGACGCCTGATCGGCCCCCTCATCCTCACCGAAAACGACTACCGTGAGGGGAGATGCTTTGCGGATGCGGTGGGATATTGCGGGTGGAACATTGACGTGCATCACACAAGCGGCATTTTTTCGGGAAAGGACGGGAAATTTTCGCTGAACCGCAAAATTCCCCTCACGCCTATTCCCTTTTCGGTGCTTTATTCCAAAAGCATCAAAAATCTGATGATGACGGGGCGCTGCATCAGCACCACACACATCGCCCTCGGCTCCACCAGGGTACAGCTGACCGCAGCCATCCTGGGGCAGGCGGTGGGCAGTGCCGCTTACCTCTGCAAAAAGCACAATAAGCTGCCTGACGGTATCAGAAAAGAGCATATAACCGAGCTGCAGCAGCTGCTGATCAGGGAGGGCTGCTACATCCCTGCCCTGCAGCACAGCGACCCTGCCGATCTGGCGCGAAGCGCCCGCGTTACCGCAACCTCTGCGACCACGGACGGCGCGGCGGAGAACGTGATCAACGGCAAAACGAGAAGGGGTGAGGGCGAGCCCTACGCCTGGATCTCAAGCGAGCCGCTGCCCCAGAGCATCACCCTGCATTTTGCGAAGGAGCAGAGCATCAGGCAGGTGCGCGTGACCCTGGATATGCCTCTTGAGGATTACAGCTACGGTTATCTCCCCTCCCCCGCCCCCGCCACGCTGCTCACGGATTTCACGGTATCGGTGCTGCGGGGGGGCGACTGGTCGGAGGTCAAAGCCATTCGGGACAACCGCCAACGGCTGGTGGTGATCGATCTGCCCCCCACGGCCGCCGCAGCCGTCCGCATCACAGCAAAGCGGGCGTTTTCCACCCCGTTTGCCGTCATTCCCGAAATCAGGATCTATTAACTCCCGCCCTTCGGCCCTCGGATCGCACCACCTTGGTTTCGGAATTGCCGCCCTATGCGGCTTTTCCGCTCCCAACCTTTTCCCGCTTTTTCCAAAAGCATCTTGGCACCCCCACCGAATACCGCGATCATAACCGCAGGCTACCGTAAAAAAGCGCGATCCCAAATGGGATCGCGCTCCTTTTTTGTGGCGTCTTTTTAGTAAAGCTCGACGTTTTTTACACCAAGTACCCGCATTTTTTCGGCGGCCGCCTCGATCTCTTCCCTTTTCGGCACGGGCACGTGCGGCAAGGGGTAGGCAAGCCCGAGGCTTTCATACTTGCGCTCGGCATAGTTGTGGTAGGGCAATATGCGCACGCGCTTGACGTTTTGAAGCGTCAGAAGAAACGCCGCGATCCGTTCCACCTCACCGTCATTCATCGTCGGCACATAAGGGTAGCGGATCTCCATTGGCACGCCCAAGCGGTCGGCATAGCGGATGTTGTGGAGGATCCCCTCGTTGGAAGCACCCGTGCAGGCCTTGTGTACCTCGTTATCGATGGCCTTGATGTCAAACAAAAAGGTGTCGGTAAAGGGGGCGATTTTTTCAATGGCCGACTGCGGCACGGCGGCGCAGCTGTCGATGGCCAGATTGATACCGCGCTGTTTCAAAAGCCTTGCGATCTCCACACAGAAATCGACCTGCAGCAAGGGCTCGCCGCCTGAAAAGGTCACACCGCCGCCACTGCCCTTCATAAAGATCTCATCCTTTAAAAGCTCTGCGGCGATCTCTTCTGCCGTCATCTGCTTTCCCACCCGCTCAAAGGCGTGATGGGGACAAGCGCTTTCGCACGCGCCGCAAAGAGTGCAGCGCTCTCTTTCAAAGATATGCGCCCCCTCTTTTTGCGTATTCGCCCGACAAAGCTGTGTGCATTTCAGACAGTTGCGGCAAAGTGCGGGATCAAACAGCATTTGCGCCCCAACGGTAAGCGATTCGGGATTGTGGCACCATTTGCACCGCAAAGGGCAACCCTTAAAAAAGACCGTTGTACGAATTCCGTCCCCATCGTGTATCTCAAAGGGCTTTATCGCAAAGATCATTTGCCCAACACCTCACATTGCTTGATAAACATATCCTGCTTGGTCTTGCTCAGCTTGACAAAATACTCATTCCAGCCGCAAACTCTCACCTGCAGCGTGGCATATTTTTCGGGATTTTGCTGAGCTTCTTTCAAAACATCTCCGCTGATCACATTTCCCTGCATGGCAAATCCACCTTGGGCAAGGAAAATTTTTACGAGCGAAACAAACGCATCAAGCCCCTTTTCGCCCTCCACCGCCGACGGATGGAGAATGAAATCGAACGGCACACCGTCAAGGAAGGATGCCGAATCGATCTTGAGAACCGATTGCATATAGGCCGTGATACCGCCTTTGTCCATGCCGTCGGTGGCGCAAAGATTTTTGGAGATCGGCTTTTTTGCATTTCTGCCGTCGGGTGTTGCGGCGGTCTTTTCTCCGTGCTTGATACAGTGATAAACCGAGTCAAGTCCGAGGCGCACCTTACCGCCTCTTTCCAGCTCTTTTCCGCAATATCTGCCCGCAAGATGCTCCAGAATATCGGTCATAATCCTGTCGGGGGCATCGATATTGTTTCCGTATTTTTCCTCGTCTCTTATCATTCTTGCTTGAAGGTCCTCAAATCCGCGAAAATCCGCCACAAGAGCCCTTCTCATATCCGCAAGAGAAATCTCCTTGCGGTCATAAACGTATTTTTTAATGGCAAAAAGAGAGTCAACGGTGGTGGCAAGACCGTGATGCTTCAAGGAAAGGTTGTTGTATTTCAACGGATATTCGTGAACATCCAACCCCTTCTCGATACATTCGGAAAAGCTTGCGGAATAGATGGGAGAGGGATTCATAAGCGTGCTGTATCTGCCCTGCTTTTCGATAAAATCCAGAGCAAAATCGGTGCAGTAATCGAGCTGCTGCAAAAAGATAGCAAAGAATTCATCAAAGCTTTTGATATCCAACGGGCTTTCGCATCCGACCTGTGTTGCTGTCATGATGTCTTTTCCGCCGTTTATGGCAAACTCCACACACTTAACGGTGTTGAAGCGCATGGCGCAGATCTCTGCCTCCTCCATGCCCATAATGATCGGCTCATAGCAGCCCGAAATCACATAATGCTGGCTGTCCTCTCTCGAAATACCAAGCTTTTCATATCCTCTGAAAACGGCTTCGTCATTGATCAGGCAAATGCTGCTGTGACCGCCGCGGATCATCGAAACCGCTTTTTTCAGGATGTTCTCATCCATTGCCTTGTGACAGCGAATGTGGATCTTGGGATCGTATATACCCATTTCGTCATAGATGTCGAGGATCATGTGGCTCAGTTCATTGGTAAGATCGTTTCCGTCCTTGTCTGAGCCGCACATCGTAAAGGGCTCCTCGGCAAACCGTTTGGCGGCGGTAAAATGAATGAAATAATAGCGGAAAAGATCGGCAAGCTCGGTTTCCGAAATGCCGCTTTTTTTGTCATTTTCAAAATAAGGATAATACAGTCTGTCAATAGGGCCGAGAGAGCGGGCTCTCTCGGTTCCCGTTTCTTCAAAATACAGGTAAAGAACCGAAAACATCATCACCTCGTAAAGAGTTTTCGGCGGACGGGTCATCAAATTTTGAATACATTCTGAAAACTCAGGCACGTGAAAGCCGAGAGAATAGTCATATATTCTTCGAAGAAGCCTTATAATCGCTTCATAGCAAAGGATCACCGAATCCAGAAAAACGATCTGCCCGTTTTGGTGATTTTCGTCGTTCAAAAGCCTTTGCTTGGAGCTTTTCGCATTGCTGAGGATTCCCTCAAATCCGTTTTCCAGCAGATAGGGCCAATTCGGCACGGTGTGTGTGAAATCGACCATCATCCAATCAAGCCCGGCCGCCGCAAATTCAGAAAACTGCGCATATTCGCTCGGCAGCTTTTCCTTTCGCACTTGGCCCTTTGCCCGTGAAGTCGCATTTTGTAAAATGCAGTTTGTTGCAAAATCGGTGTAGTTTATGCCAAAATTTAATTTAACGGAAAAAGGCGTATTTTCATTGATCTGCAATTGTACGTGATCCAAAAGATAAGAAAAAAGCTTCGCGTGCACGATCGGACGGGGATCTGCGGTGGGGGCATCGCTCATTTCTTTGAGAGATTCGTATAAGACAGTGGGATCAATTCCCGTAGAAGGATCA
This sequence comes from Eubacteriales bacterium, assembly GCA_045576195.1. Lineage (GTDB taxonomy): Bacteria > Bacillota > Clostridia > Oscillospirales > CAG-272 > Firm-07. The sequence continues at coordinate 6,738 of JAZNFZ010000118.1, forward strand.
AATTCGGCATTTTCAAATTCATTTTCGACAAGCGAACGATTTGCACAAAACGATCTAATCATATGTCTTCCTCCAAACTCGTTTTCTTAATTGTATCACCATTGCAACTGAAAGTAAATGCACATATCCATCGCAAATTTGCACAAATCCGTCATTGACAAAGAAATCTCTCTCTGCTATAATAAAAGCAATAAAGGAAAAAAAAGGGGGGCTTTTTTTGAACGACCTGTGTGTCACAAAAATTTTCAACCTTTACAAAAGGACCGACATCAAATGGCGTCGTGAGCACCTTGAGCCACGAGGCAAGGACGGACTTGTGCTTTTTCTTGAGGGTGAGATCGAATACATCTTTACGCAGGGCTCTATCACGGCAAAGCCGGGCACACTGTTGCTTCTGCCGGGCAATATCCCCTACCGCGGCAGGGCATTGACCGAGCCGGTCACCTATTTCGTGCTTGATTTTGAATCGGCATCAGAAAATATGCTCACCGAGCTTGGCGCACCGTGCATTGCATCGCCGCAGAGCTTTGCCGAGCTTGAGGCGGGCTTTGCCGAGGCCCTATCCGCCTGGCAGCTGCAACACCTTGATACGGTCTTCAGAGTAAAGTCCTTTCTGTTTTGGGCGTTGAGTGTGCTCGTAAAGGAAAGCGGCGGCATCCGTCCCCACTCACAGCTTTCGGCGCTTCTTGCCTATATCTCTGACCATTATGCCGACAAAGACCTGACCGCCACCCTCCTTTGCAAAAAGTTCTTCATCTCCGAGTCACAGCTTCGCAGAAACATTCTAAAAGCGACGGGGCTTACCACAAACGAGTACATCACAAGCCTGCGCATCAATCGCGCAAAGCAAGAGCTGATCTGCACCGAAAAGTCGATCCAGCAGATCGCCTCTGAGCAGGGCTTTGCCTCGCCCTATTACTTTTCCCGATGCTTTCACAAGCACACGGCCCTTTCCCCCAAGGAGTACCGCAAGCAAAATCGTGCCCTTTAAAAAAAGCGATATCCCGCCCCGTGGGGCGGGATATCGCTTTTTGGGTTCAAAGCACCTTGTCAAGCGCGCGCAGGCACGCGGCGGCGCGGTGCGCGATTGGCGCGGGGTCAAAGGCTGCTTCGGGGCGCAGATCTGCAAGCGGAGTATCCAGATACCGTGCAAAGATCTCTGCCTGCTTTTGCCGCACAGGGGCAAGCTGCTCCTCTTTCTTGCCGTCGGCGATCCAATCAAATACAAGCTTGGCCTCTTTCTCGAAAAGAATCTCCATAAGCTCATAGGCAAACTGTCTGCAATAGCTGTTGCCGATATTTTCCTTGAGCGTTTTTTCAAACGCAGGGTTGGTCGGCGCCGTTTGGCCGATCTCTTCAAGCGTTTGGTAAACCGAAAAATCACGGCTTTGCGAAAGAAGCGCGCGAAGGCATTCAAGCAGCGCAAAATAGGCCTTGCGCTTTTTTTCAACGCCCTCTCTTTCGGAGTCGTAAAGCGCCGATGCAAGCAGGAGATTTAAAAATCGGCCAAGCGCCGTGCGGATGATATCGATCGCATCGCGCTTGAAGAAGGCATTTTCCCAGAGCGCGCCGCCCTCGGCTCCACCAGGGTACAGCTGACCGCAGCCATCCTGGGGCAGGCGGTGGGCAGTGCCGCTTACCTCTGCAAAAAGCACAATAAGCTGCCTGACGGTATCAGAAAAGAGCATA
>JAZNFZ010000119.1:0-37769 GCA_045576195.1 Eubacteriales bacterium
CGCACACGCAAGTGTGCGGCATTTTTACTAAGAGCGAATCGTGAAAAAGGAAGGGGCGATGACCAAAACTTTACCGAAGGGGCTTTACAAACGGGAGGGGGCGTGGTATGATAAAGGTGCAATTTATAAAAAGGGGGGATCGGATATGAACAAGATCGTCGAAGCTGTCAATAAGCACAGAGAGCGGATATTGGGCGCTGAGCGCTATCTTTGGGCGAATCCCGAAACGGGGTACAGAGAGCAAAAGGGCACGGAGTATCTGGCAAGGCAATACAGAGAGCTTGGATATGAGCTTTGTATGGCAGAGGGTATTACCGGATTTTATACCGTGCTTGACACGGGAAGGCCGGGTCCCGAGATTTTGATCCTCGGCGAGCTGGATTCGATCATTTGCCCCTCGCACAAGGAGGCAGACCCCACCACCGGGGCGGTGCACGCCTGCGGTCATCACGCGCAGAGCGCAGCCCTGCTCGGCATTGCCGCAGCGCTGAAGGAGCCTGGGATGCTGGATGGGCTTTGCGGCAGGATACGGCTGTGCGCCGTTCCTGCGGAAGAGCTTTTGGAGATGGAATACAGAAGCGGCCTTAAGGCCGAGGGAAAGATACGGTATTTTGGCGGAAAAACCGAATTTCTTTCACGCGGTTATTTTGACGGTGTGGATATGGCATTTATGGTGCACACCGGCATCGGTGACGTGTATTCGGTCAATCTCGGCCATATCGGGTGCCTTGCCAAGAGCTTTGAATATAAGGGAAAGGCGGCACACGCAGGCGGAGCGCCTCATAACGGCATCAATGCCCTGTATGCGGCAAGCTGTGGCCTGAATGCCATCAATGCTATCCGTGAGACCTTCCGCGACAGCGATCACAACCGTGTTCATCCGATCGTAACCGCGGGTGGCGACGTCATCAATGTGATCCCCGATCGCGTGCGCCTGGAAACCCACGTGCGGGGCGGAGACTTTGACTCGATGCTTGATGTCAACCGCCGCGTCAATCGCGCCTTGGTGGGCGCGGCACTGTCGCTGGGTGCCAATGTGGAGATCGTGGATTCCCCCGGCTATGCTCCACATCGCAACGATCCCAACATGATCGATGCCGCCGAGCAGGCGCTTTCCCGCGTGCTGCCCGACGCGCATATGACGCGTTATGACTTTTACAGCACGGGTAGCACGGATATGGGTGATCTTTCGCAGATCATGCCTGTGGTGCATCCCAACTGCGGCGGCGGCGCGGGTATCGCCCACGGCGACAACTATTACATCGCAGACCCCGAAAGGGCTTGCTTGCACAGTGCCATGTGGCAGATCTCGCTTTTGTTTTTGTTGCTGGAGGATGGCGCAAAGCGGGCGAAGGAGATCATCGCAAGCTACAAGCCGCCGTTTGCCAATGCCAAGGAATATTTGGCATTTGTGGACAAGATCGCCTCTTCGGGGGATCGGGTCACCTATACCGCGGACGGTGCGGTCACCGTATTCTGACGGAAAAAAGGACGAGAAGCGACAGCTTCTCGTCCTTTTTTTGTCAGTTGGTGACATATTTTAAATTCAGAAAACCGTTCTTAAGAGTGTGTTTTTTATTCCATATCGGGGAAGATCGCGGTGTCGGGGTCCTCGATGACGTCATCAAGGGCATATTTGCCGCCTGCGACAGGCTCGCGGTCCTTGTATTTGCCCCTCGTAAAGTCGGGCACGTCAACGGGCATATTGCCGTTTTGGATCGAGGCCTCGGAGAGCGGGCCGATGGCAAGCCAGAGGGCGGTGTCGTAGGCATCGATGGGGGTGTTGGTGCCGTTTTTCACGCTTTCGATAAAGGCACGGCAAACCAGCCAATCCATGCCGCCGTGACCGCCGCGCTCGCCGAGGGCCACGTACTCGCGGTGCAGGGGATGGTCGAATTTTTCAAAGAATTCCGCCTCGTTGGACGTGACGCTCTTGTCCTCTGCCATACCCACCAAAAAGCCTCTCCTGCGCTCCTCGGTGTAAAGGCCTCTGGTGCCCCTTACGGTGTAGTTTCTGCTGTAATAGGCACGGGGAATGGTGGTGTCCAGCGTCAGTCTTACGGTCTCGCCGTTTTCGCAGGTGATCATGGTGGTGACGATATCGCCCTGCTTGTAGTCGATCTTCGCATATTCACTGTCTTTTCCAAAGCGCTGCTCGGCGTGGTCACGAAGGCCCACGGCCTTGGAGGCAAAGGAAGCAAGCCGCAGCATACGGTTGCCGCGGTTGAGCCCTAATACCTTGGAAATAGGCCCCAGGGCATGGGTGGGGTAGTTTTCTCTGTTTCGGTTGATGTAGTGGGGCAGGCGGTAATGGGCGGGAGCTCTGCCGTCAAGGCGGTTGAAGAGATCCTCGTCGGCAAGATAGTGGGCATAGGCACCGTCGCAATGCACCAGTTCGCCAAATGCGCCCTCCTTTTTCATATTCAGGGTCATCATCTCCACGCGCCCGTAGCAGCAGTTCTCCAGCATCATCACGGGCACGCCTGTTTTTTCGTAGGTGTCAACAAGGTCATAGCACTCCTCCAGCGTATCGGCGCAGCCCACCTCAATTGCGGTGTATTTGCCCGCCAGCATGGCGCGCTTGGCGAGAGCAACGCGGTCGTCCCACCAGGTCATCAGCACAATGGCGTCGATCTCGGGGTCGTCAAGCAGCTTTTGATAATCGGTGGTGAGATAGGGCGCGGGCTTGCCTGCGGTCACCACAATATCCTTGCCCTGCGCAAGGCGCTCCTCCGAGAGGTCGCACAGTGCCACAAGGTCTACATCTGCCATCTGCGCGAAGCACTTTTCCAGCACGCCGCGCCCGCGGCCGCCAAGGCCGACATAACCGATCTTCACTCGTTCCTTCATAGCAAAAATTCCTTTCTTTTGGTCAAGGTGTGGGGATTGCTTTCATTATAAGTGGGTAAAAATGAAAAGTAAATTTGAAAACAGACATAAAAGAGGGCAAAATCTTTGATTTTGGACATATTTGTCGGCAGACCTTTTCTCGCTTTTTTTCACGCGCTCCCCCTTGTGTTTTTGAAAAAATTGTGTTATACTGATAAGGAATGCAAAATACAACACGGAAGAGGTGTTTTTTATGTCCAACTATAAGATCGAAACCAAATGCGTGCAGGGCGGCTATACGCCCGGCAACGGAGAGCCCCGTCAGATCCCGATCGTGCAGAGCACGACCTTCAAATACGCCACCAGCGAGGATATGGGCAAGCTGTTTGACCTTGAGGCCTCGGGCTATTTCTATACCCGTCTGCAAAACCCCACCAACGACTCTGTGGCAGCCAAGATCTGCGATATGGAGGGGGGAACTGCCGCTATGCTGACCTCGTCGGGACAGGCGGCCAACTTCTACGCCATTTTCAACATCGCCTCCTGCGGTGATCACGTGGTGGCCTCCTCGTCGATCTACGGTGGCACCTTTAACCTCTTTTCTGTCACGATGCGGAAAATGGGCATTGAATTTACCTTTATCTCTCCCGACTGCACCGAGGCGGAGCTTGACGCCGCCTTCCGCGAGAATACCAAGGCCGTGTTCGGCGAGACCATTGCCAATCCCGCTCTCACGGTACTGGATATTGAGAAATTTGCCAAGGCCGCGCACGCCCACGGCGTCCCGCTGATCACCGATAATACCTTCGCTACCCCCGTCAACTGCCGTCCCTTTGAGTGGGGATGTGACATCGTTACCCACTCCACCACCAAGTATATGGACGGTCACGGCGCGGCCGTGGGCGGCTGCATTGTGGACAGCGGCAGGTTTGACTGGACCAAGTACCCCGATAAGTTCCCGGGACTCTGTACGCCCGATGACAGCTACCACGGCGTGACCTACACCGAGCGCTTTGGCCTTGCCGGTGCCTTTATCACCAAGGCCACCGCACAGCTGATGCGCGATTTCGGCTCGATCCAGTCGCCGCAGAACGCCTTTTTGCTCAACCTCGGCCTTGAGAGCCTGCACGTCCGTATGGCGCGCCACTGCGAAAACGGTCTGGCCGTTGCCAAGTACCTGGCCTCGGACGATCGCATTGCCTGGGTGACTTATCCCGGCCTTGAGGGCGATAAGTACTACGACCTTGCCAAAAAGTATATGCCAAACGGTACCTGCGGCGTGGTCAGCTTTGGCGTGAAGGGCGGCAGAAGCGCGGCAGAGCGCTTTATGAAGCACCTGAAGATCGCCGCCATTGAGACCCACGTGGCCGATGCCCGCAGCTGCTGCCTGCATCCTGCCAGCGCCACCCACAGACAGATGACCGACGAGGAGCTTTTAGCCGCAGGCGTTTCGCCTGATCTGGTGCGCTTCTCCTGCGGCATTGAGAATGCCGACGACCTGATCGCCGACATCAAGCAGGCACTTGACGCTTGCAACTGAAATAATCTACCCTGAGAGGGGGAGGTGAGGCTATGCCTATTAAAATCCCAAATCTTCTGCCTGCGACGCAGACGCTGCACGAGGAAAATATCTTTGTGATCACCGAGCACCGCGCGATCACGCAGGACATCCGTCCGCTTCGCATCGTGATGCTCAACCTGATGCCGCAGAAGATCATCACCGAGACCCAGATCGCGCGTCTCATCGGCAACACGCCCCTGCAGGTGGAGCTGGAGCTTTTGCAGACCGCCACCCACAAGTCCACCCACACCGCTCCCGAGCATATGCTCTCCTTTTACAAGGTGTTTGATGACATCAAGGATCAGAACTTTGACGGTATGATCATCACGGGCGCGCCCGTGGAGCATCTCGCCTTTGAGGACGTGGAGTATTGGGATGAGCTTTGTAAGATCATGGAGTGGAGCAAGACCCACGTTACCAGCACCCTGCATATCTGCTGGGGCGCGCAGGCGGCGCTCTACTACCACTACGGCATCCCCAAGGTGCAGCTGCCGAAAAAGCTCTTTGGCGTGTTTGAGCATACGCTGGATTACAAGCGCTCGATCCTTTTCCGTGGCTTTGATGACACCTTTCTGGTGCCTCATTCCCGCCATACGGCCAACCGCCGCGAGGATATTGAGCGCGTAGAGGAGCTGCGCGTGCTGGCAAGCTCCGAGGAGGCAGGCGTGTTTGTGGTGGCTACCGACAAGGGCAAACAGATCTTTGTCACGGGCCATTCCGAGTACGATGCCGATACCCTCAAGAAGGAGTATCTGCGCGACAGGAACGCGGGACTTCCCATTGAGGTGCCGAAAAACTATTTCCCGAATGACGATGATACCAAGGAGCCCGTGGTGCGCTGGCGCAGCTGTGCCAACCTCTTTTACTCCAACTGGCTCAACTATTTTGTCTATCAGACAACGCCCTTCGATATTACGCAAATTAAGTAACCAAAAGCAGTGTTGGCAAGCCCCTAAATAACTTGTCAGCGCTGCTTTTTTGCAGAAAATGCCACCAAGGCAGCCCCAAACTCTTATTGGGAGGTAGACAGTATGAGGATCAAGATCAAAGAGAAAAGCTACGAGCAGGTGCTGGAGCTGGCCCCCGCCAAGCGGGAAAAGCCCATCAAGCAGCGTTTTTTGTTCCGCTTGCTTTTGCGGATCGTGTCGATGCCCGATCTCATTGCCACCAAATTTAAATGCAAAAAAATCGGTATGGAGCGCCTTGGCAGGAGGGAGCCCTGCCTTGTTTTGATGAATCATTCCAGCTTTATTGATCTGAAGATCGCCTCCACGGTGCTCTTTCCGCGGCAGTTTCATATCGTTTGCACCCAAGACGGGTTTGTAGGTAAAAGGTGGCTAATGCGCCACCTCGGCTGTATCCCCACCAAAAAATTTGTTACCGATCTCTCTCTGGTGCGGGATATGATCTATGCCACCAAGACCCTCGGCAGCTCTGTTCTGATGTACCCCGAGGCGGGGTATAGCTTTGACGGCAGAGCCACGGCGCTCCCCGATTATCTCGGCAGGTTCATTAAGCTCCTTGGCGTTCCCGTGGTGATGATCCGCACCAGCGGCGCCTTTTTGCGCGATCCGCTCTACAATAATTTGCAGCTTCGAAGGGTCAGAGTCAGCGCCGAGATGGAGTATCTGCTCTCGGCCGAGGAGATCGAGGAAAAAAGCGCCGACGAGCTGCAGCACCTGCTGGCCGCACAGTTTGATTTTGATGCCTTCCGCCATCAGCAGGAAAATCGTGTGCGCGTGGGCGAGGCCTTTCGCGCCGACCATCTCGACCGTCTGCTCTATCGCTGCCCCGCTTGCGGGGCGGAGGGAACGATGCGCGGCAAGGGCGTGACCCTTTGCTGCGGCACCTGCGGCAAGACCTACACGCTTGATGAATACGGCACTCTCAAGGCAAAGACGGGCGAGACCGAATTTTCGCACATTCCCGATTGGTACGATTGGCAGCGCGCCTGCGTGCGCCGCGAGGTGGAGCAGGGCCTCTATCATCGGGAGTATGATGTGGACATCTATCTGCTGGCAGACACCAAGGCGCTTTACCGCGTGGGGCAGGGGCAGCTTGTCCACAGCGCCGACGGCTTTCATCTCACGGGGTGTGACGGCAAGCTTTCGTTCTCGCAAGGGGCGGGGGAGTCCTATACTCTCAATGCCGATTTTAACTGGTACGAGATCGGCGATGTGATCTGTGTCGGCGACCACAAAAGGCTTTACTACTGCTTCCCGCGGGGTGTGGGATCCTTTGTGACCAAGGCGCGCCTTGCCACCGAGGAGCTTTACAAGATCGTCAAGGAGAAAAAGGAGCGCGCGAAGAAAATCGCCGCTATATAAAAAGGGAGCGCGACTGCCAAAGCGGTCGCGCTTTCTTGATGAAAGCACCAAGACGGGTGAAAATGTGATTTCTTTTTTAAAATTTTTCCGCACTGCACTTGTAAATGGCGGGGAAATATGATACAATAAAACTAATTATGGAAAGGAGGGGAATGTCACGTTGAATAGCGACCTTCACGCTCCCGAAAAAGCGCCGAGCGGCCCTTTGGTCAAGGAGATCCTTGCCGAGACGCGGTGCCTCCTCGGAGAGGGGGGCAAGCTGATGAGTGCGGTGCTCTCGGTGCTGATCCTCATCCTCTTTTCCTTCCTCCACCTCACCCTCTTTGATCTGCTGGCCGCATTTCTTGATTATGTGGTTTTTGATCTGGTCTCCACCCTCACTTGGGAGATCATTTACTACCTTTACTTTGTCCTGTATTACGTCACGTTTTTGCTGCTTGTTCTGCCGCTCTTTCTCGGCAGGATGCGCTACCTCGGTCTTTACCTGCGGGAGCCGGCAGAAGCTCCGCCTCTTTCTCTGATGTTTTATTACTACTCCTCCCCCCGCCGTATGGCGCGGGCGTGGCGCATTGTGCTGATGCTGCTGCTGGAGCTTCTTTTGCCCGTGGGTACTGTGGCGGGTCTTAGCGCACTCTCCCTTCTGCTTTACCGTCGGGTGCTGCTCTCCTACTTCGATCCCACTGCGGCGGCGGCGTTGCTTGCCCTTTGCCTGCTTGCTGTTTTTTTGGTGGGCGTGGGCTTCCTCTTTCTTTTCGGCTTTGTCCTGCTCTCCGTTGGGGTTGCCGTGGGTAATGAGGGGCTTGGTGTGTGGCGCTGCTTTCGGCTCGCCCTTCGCGCGGGCAGGCGGCATTTTGGCACGGTCACCCGCTTCACGCTCTCGTCACTCTGGCGTTTCCTGCTGGCGGTTGCCAGCCTCGGCATTTACCATATCCTTTATTTCTCCCATTTCTATATCATATCCTATCTCCGCCTTGCTATGGCGCTGTGTCCGAAAGGAGATCCATCATGAACGAAAAATTTTATCTGACTACCGCAATCGCCTATGCCTCCCGCAAGCCGCACTTCGGCAACACCTATGAGGTGATCATGGCCGATGCGGTGGCACGCTACAAGAGGCTTCGCGGCTGTGATGTGTACTTTTGCACGGGTACCGATGAGCACGGGCAGAAGATCGAAAATCTTGCAGGTGAGGCGGGCATCACCCCCAAGGCCTATGTGGACGGCGTGGCGGGCGAGATCCGCGGCATCTGGGATAAGATGAACACCACCTACGACTATTTCATCCGCACCACCGACGATAATCATACCGCCGCCGTGCAAAAGATCTTCAAAAAGTTCTATGAGCAGGGTGACATTTATAAGGGTCATTACGAGGGCTGGTACTGCACCCCCTGCGAGTCCTTCTTTACGGGTACCCAGGTGGTCGACGGCAAATGCCCCGACTGCGGCAGACCCGTGCAGCAGGCAAGGGAAGAGGCCTACTTCTTCAAAATGAGCAACTACGTCGACAGATTGCTTGCCCATATTGAGGAGAACCCCGACTTCATTCAGCCGGAATCCCGCAAAAAGGAAATGGTCCACACCTTGCTCAAGGTGGAGGGAGGCCTGCAGGATTTTTGCGTGTCCCGTACCTCCTTCAAGTGGGGCATTCCCGTGGATTTTGACGAGAAGCACGTGGTCTATGTCTGGCTTGACGCGCTGGTCAACTATATCACCGCTCTTGGCTTTGATCCCGATAAGAGCTACGAGGAGCAGTCCGAGCATTTTAAGAAATATTGGCCCTGCGATGTGCATATCATCGGCAAGGATATTCTGCGCTTCCATACCATCTATTGGCCCATTTTCCTGATGGCGCTGGGGCTTCCCCTGCCCAAAAAGGTGTTTGGCCACCCCTGGTTCAATGCCGCCGAGGAGAAGAAGGGCGGCGACGGCGAGGAGGTCAAGATGTCCAAATCCCGCGGCAACGTGATCTATGCCGACGAGCTTTCCGAAACCTTTGGCGTGGACGGTGTGCGCTATTTTGCCCTCTCCGAAATGCCCTACGATCAGGACGGCCGCATCTGCTACACCAATGTGCTGATCCGTTATAACACCGACCTTGCCAACAACCTCGGCAACCTGGTCAGCCGCACCCATGCCATGACCATGAAATATTTTGACGGCGTGATCCCCGCACCCGCAGGCGACGAGGGCCCCGATGCCGAGCTGAAGGCTCTGGCGGCCGACACCGTGAAGGAATATGTGGCGCTGATGGACGATTATCACATCGCCGATGCCGCCGAGGCGGTATTCGCAATGCTGCGCCGCGCCAACAAGTATATTGACGAGACCATGCCCTGGGCGCTTGCCAAGGATGAGAGCAAGCGCGAGCGCCTTGGTACGGTGCTTTACAACCTGCTTGAGACCGTGCGCGTTGCCGCCGTGCTGCTGACACCCTTTATCCCCGCTACGGTGGAGCGCATTTTCGCGCAGCTTGCCACCGACCGCACCTCCTTTGCCGAGATCGGCTTTGGTGCGCTGGAGAGCGGCAAGCACCTGGGCGAGGGCGGTGTGCTCTTTGCCCGCGTTGACGAAAAGGTGGTCGAGGAGATCATCAAGCGCCGCGAGGGGGCCGCAGCCGCCGCCGGGCGCGCTGCTGCAGTACCCGAAAAGCCCGAGCCCATGCCCCCTGTTGGCATTGAGGATTTTATGAATCTTGAGCTTCGCACCGCCAAGGTGGTGGCCTGCGAGCGCGTGCCGAAGGCCAAAAAGCTCCTCAAGCTGCAGCTGGATCTCGGCTACGAGCAGCGCCAGGTGGTGTCGGGCATTGCGAAGTTCTATGAGCCCGAGGCGCTCATCGGCAAAAAGGTGATCGTGGTGGCAAACCTCAAGCCCGCTACCCTTTGCGGCATCGAGTCGCAGGGTATGATCCTTGCCAGCGGCGAGGAGCAGGTGAGGGTCGTATTTCTTGATCCCGAAACGCCTCTCGGTGAACGGGTAAGATAAGAAAGGGCAGGGAAATCTCCTGCCTGCAAAGAAAAGTAGGGCGGGGGCTTGCTCCCGCCTACTTGTATCAAAAAGGATCGGTGGAGAAACTATGGAAAAGCTGTTCGATTCCCACGCGCACTATTATGACAGCCGCTTCGAAGGGGAGGGAGAGGGCGCCGCGGCGCTCCTTGCCGCTCTTTTTGCAGGGTCCGTCGGCACGGTCGTCAATATCGGTACCGATATTGAAAATTCTAAGGTCTGCATTGCCGAGGCGGCAAAATACGAGGGAATGTACTGTACCGTGGGCATTCACCCCACGGACGGGCAGGGCTACGCCGACCCCGATGCCGCCCTTGCCGAGCTGGAGAGCCTTTTGGGCACGCCCGAGAGCCGCAGGAAGGAAAAAATCGTGGCGCTGGGCGAGATCGGCCTGGATTACCACTATGACGACACCGATAAGGCGCGTCAGGCCTATCTTTTTGAGGAGCAGCTGAAAATGGCCGCTCGCCACGGCCTTCCCGTGGTGATCCACGACCGCGAGGCGCACGGCGACTGCTTTGACGCGGTCTGCCGCTACCCTGAGGTGCAGGGCGTCTTCCATAGCTACAGCGGCTCCGCCGAGATGGCGCGGGATCTTGTGCGCCGTGGCTGGTACATCTCTTTTTCGGGGGTGGTGACCTTCAAAAACGCGCCTCGGGTGCGCGAGGCGGTGGAGGCAGTGCCGCTTGACCGCCTGCTGATCGAGACCGACGCGCCCTATCTCGCACCGGTCCCCCATCGGGGAAAAATCAATCATTCGGGCTATCTGATCCACACCGCCGAGGCGATCGCCGCAGTGAAGGGGATCGATACCGATGCCGTCATTCGCCTTACCGCCGACAATGCAAAGCGGCTGTTCGGGATATAAACGCAGATGCTGCGGGGGTGGATCTCCCTTAAGACCGAAAAGACAAAAATCAAATAAGAAAGCAGTCCCAATGGCTATTTTCGGCGCAAAAGGGACTGCTTTTTTGCGGCTTTTAGGCAAAAATTGTGCATCTTCAATAAAAACAGACCAACAATTTCTACATTCGATGTGAAATTTATGGTAAATTCCTCTTGCAATGAAAGCGCTTTTTCGTTATAATAAAAGTAATGTATGAGCTTTCATACCAATTTTTGCTTGATGCAGAAAAGAAGGAGGAACACCCCAATGACTATTTTTGATACCAAATCCATTCGTAACCTGGCCCTGCTCGGTCACGGCGAATGTGGCAAAACCTCGCTTGCTGAGGCAATGCTTTATCTTTCGGGCAAGATCGACCGCCGCGGCAAGATCGCCGATGGTAACACGGTCTGTGACTTTGACCCCGAGGAGCAGAAGCGCGGTATTTCGATCTCCGCGTCTCTTGCCCACGTGGAATGGAAGGATATCAAGATCAATATCATTGACACCCCCGGTGACCCCGATTTTGTGGGTGAGGTGGGGCAGGCACTGCGCGTAGCGGGCAATGCCGTGATCGTGGTGGACGGCAAGAGTGGCGTTGAGGTTGGCACCGAGCTTGCCTACAATGCAGCGGTGGATGCAGGCGTGCCGCGCGTGTTCTTTATCAACAAGTGCGACGATCCCGAATATCAGTTTGCCAAGTCCTTCTATGAGCTGCACGGTAAATTCGGCAACACCCTTTGCCCCGTGTTCATCCCCTGCCAGGTGGGCAAGGAAACCGCAATGATCGACCTGATCTCGGGCAAGGCCTACACCTATGACAAGGATACGGGCAAGCGCTCTGAGGTAGAGTTTACCGACGAGATGAAGGAGATGGTCAACCAGTATAAGGATGCCTTCTATGAGGCCATTGCTGCCACCAGCGATGATCTGATGGAAAAATATTTTGCAGGCGAGGAGATCACCCGCGAGGAGGCGACCCTGGCGCTGCACGAGGGCATTATTGCAGGCGCTATTACCCCCGTTTACTGCGGCTCTGCCACCAAGCTCTGGGGCGTGATCGCCATGATGGATGCCATTGCCGAATCCTTCCCGCGCTTTACCGCGAAAAAGGTGGAGAGGTATGAAAACGGCGATACCGTGGAGATCGATGTGAACGGCGATCCCGCGATCTTCATTTACAAGACCGTGGCCGATCCCTTCGTTGGCCAGATGTCCTTCTTTAAGGTGATGAGCGGTACCGTCAAGCGCGATATGGTGCTGAAGAACGCGACCGGTGGCACGGCAGAAAAGCTGGCGCACTTCTATGTGATGAACGGCAAGGCCCAGACCGAGGTCGAGGAGCTTCGCTGCGGCGACATCGGTATGATCGCCAAGCTTTCCGATGCCAAAACCAATGATACGCTCTCGCTTTCGGGTACGGTGCAGTACAGCAAGATCGCTTACCCCACGCCCTATATGACCAAGGCCATCCTGCCCCTTTCCGCCAAGGATGAGAGCAAGATGTCCCCCAGCATTGCCAAAATGCTGGAGGAGGATAAGACACTGCGCTATGAGAACAACAAGGAGACCGCACAGATCCTGATCTCGGGTATGGGCGAGACTCATCTTTCGGTGCTGGTGGCCCGTCTTGAGAGCCGCTTTGGTGTCAAGGTGGTGCTGGATGATCCCAAGATCGCCTACCGCGAGCGCATTACCAAGCGCGTGGATGTAGAGGGCAAGCACAAGAAGCAGACGGGCGGCTCGGGTCAGTACGGCCACGTTAAGATCCGCTTTGCTCCCGCCGAGGAGGAGGGCCTGACCTTTACCGTATCGGTGGTGGGCGGCACTGTGCCGAAGAACTTTAACCCCGCCGTGGAAAGGGGCCTGCAGGATGCGATGCAGAAGGGCGCGCTGGGCTATCCGTTGGTGCAGCTTGCTGCCGACCTTTACGACGGCTCCTACCACGCCGTTGACTCGGATGAGCTTTCCTTCCGCCTGGCCGCACAGATCGCATACAAGAAGTGCCTTGAGGAGGCAGCCCCCGTGCTGCTTGAGCCTGTGGGCGATCTTGACATTACGGTTCCCGAGTCGCTTGTGGGTACCGTTATGGGCGATCTCAACAAGCGCCGCGGCTCTGTGATGGGTATGGACCACACGGGCTGCCGCAAGGGCTACACCGTGGTGCACGCCATTGTGCCCAAGGCGGAAATTATGGATTACCCCATCGCGCTGCGCGCTATGACCAAGGGCTTTGGCAGCTTTGATTTCAACGTCACGGGCTATGAGGTCGTGCCGAGAGAGATCACCGCAAAGGTGGCTGCCGCAAAGAAATAAACCGCTTTAAAATGCCTGCGATGCATTGCATCGCAGGCATTTTTTGATGAAATTTTTTTGGTGACAGGGTGTGACCTTTTTCTCGGTGCGGCTGTGCTACAATGAGAAAAAAGGAAGTAAAGGAAAGACCCGATATGATCCACACCCAATACCGTTATGAAATAAAATCCCGCGGAAGGACCCTTCATATCCGTCTGCTGGGAGAGATCGATCACCACAGTGCCGTGTCGTTGCGCGAGGATCTGGACAAGCTGCTTTACGCCGAGCGTCCCGAGAGGCTTTTGCTTGATCTGTCGCATATCGAATTTATGGATAGCGCGGGGCTGGGGCTGCTGATGGGGCGGCTGCGGCTGATGAAGGAGCTGGGGGGCAGACTGGTGCTGTCGCATCCCAATGCGCGGGTGATGAAGATCCTGCGCCTTTCCGGAATGGAGCGCTTTATGGAGATCGACGACGGGGCAAAAGGAGAGAAAAAATGAGAAAAGAACGAGAAAATATCATCAACCGTATGCAGCTGCGCCTGCCTGCCATATCCGTCAACGAGGGCATTGCCCGCGCCGCCGTGGCGGCCTTTTGCTCGCAGCTTGACCCCGATGCGGTGGAGCTGGCCGATATCAAATGCGCCGTGTCCGAGGCGGTGACCAACTGCATCGTGCACGCTTACCGCGAGGGCGAGGGCGTGCTTTACATAACCGTCAAGCTCCTGCCGCAGGGCAAGGTCCGCATTGCCGTGCGGGATTTCGGCTGCGGCATTGCCGATGTCAGGAAGGCGCGCGAGCCGCTCTTTACCACCGATGCCGCAAACGAGCGCTCGGGTATGGGCTTTACGGTGATGGAAAACTTTATGGATCGGCTGACGGTGCGCTCAAAACGGGGAAGGGGAACCCTGGTGGTGATGACCAAGCAGGTCGGCGCGTCTTTTGAAAAGGAGTGATCGGCGTGGAGGAAAACGGGCACAGAGCCCACCATTACGCTCTGCTGCGCGTGGCACAGCAGGGAGAGGGGGAAGAAAGGGAGAAGGCAACCGAGCAGCTGCTGCTCGAAAATATGGGGCTCGTGCGCGCGGCGGCCCGCGGCTTTCGGGACCGTGGCACCGAGTATGAGGATCTGATGCAGATCGGTGCAATGGGAATGCTCCGCGCCATCCGCACCTTTGATCTTTCCCGCGGCACGGCCTTTTCCACCTTTGCAGTGCCCTTGATCGTGGGGGAGATCAAGCGCCATCTGCGCGACAACGGCATCATTCGCGTCAGTCGCACCTATAAGCAATTGGCGGCGGAGCTGACCCGTCATCAGCGGGAGCTTTTGCAGCTGCGAGGGGTGGAGCCGAGCCTTTCCGAGCTTGCGGCGCTTTGCAACACCACCCCTGCCGAGGCGGCGGTGGCGCTCTCCTCGGCGCTGCCCGTGGCATCGCTCTCGGAGAATGTCTTTGAGGACGAAAAGGGCGAGCTGGCGGAGCGCATTACCGATGACGAGAGTGCCAATGAGCCCGCCATTTTAAACGACCGCTTAGCACTACGGGAGGCCATCGGCAAAATGCCCTCCCTCTGGCGAAGGATACTCCTGCTGCGCTATTTTCGCAATCGGACGCAGCAGGAAACAGCAGATCTGCTGGGGCTCTCGCAGGTCAAGGTCTCGCGGGAGGAGAAAAAGATCCTCACCTATTTGCGCGGCGAGATGATCGTATAAAAAAGCCTTGGATCGGAGTCCAAGGCTTTTTTGTATATCATTCGGTTACCTCTGCGGGAGCTTCCACAAAGATGGCTTCCTTGATCACGGGAGGGATGGTGGGCTTGGTCTTTTCGGTCTGCAGACTGTTCCAGGTGACGGGGAGCGTGGCAATGGCATCCACCGTTTCCATACCGCGGATCACGCGGCCGAATGCGGCATATTTGCCGTCAAGATTGCTGTTGTTCGCGTGCATAATGAAGAACTGGCAGCTGGCGGTGTTTGGGTCTGTGCCGCGTGCCATAGAGAGCACGCCGCGCTCGTGCTTCAGCGTGTTTTGCGTGAAGCCGTTCTCCGCAAATTCGCCCTCAATGCGCGTTCCCGAGTGACCGTAGCCCGTGCCCTCGGGGTCGCCGCCCTGGATCACAAAGCCCGCGTAGATGCGGTGAAAGGTGAGGCCGTTGTAAAAGCCCGTCGAAACAAGACTCTGGAAATTGGCCACCGTGGCAGGGGCGTATTCGGGGTAAAGCTCTACCACAAAGGTGGAGCCGTCACTCATTTCAAACTGCACAAAAAGAGTGGTGCCCTCGGCGGCGGGGAGCTTTTCGCGGTAGGAATTTTGAAGCACCAAGCCAACGGGCTTATTTTCGTCACCCGTGGCGGGGTCGCTGTCGCAGGAAAGGGGAAAGAGCAAAAGGGCAGCGAGCATCAGAATTGCCAAAAAAAGAGAAACAGAGCGTTTCATAGCAGCCTCCGTGATAAATTTCATTGGGAATCGTTGCATAAAAGTGCATTCGGTTTATTATATAATAACATAAACCGAGAAATTTGTCAACGGCAAAAAAATTGATGCATTTGTCACGGCGGACAAGGGGAGGGAACCATGCAAAAGGAAAAATGGCAGACCCGCGCGGCGGTGGTGATCACGCTTTTCGGCGTGGCGGTGGCGGTTTATTTGCTGGGGCGCTTTTTGCTGCCGCTGCTCCTGCCCTTTTTACTGTCCTTTCTGCTCGCGCTCCTCACAAGACCGCTGGTGATGAGGCTGGCAGAGAAAAGCGGGTGGTCAGAGCGCCTTTGCGGCGGATTTGTCACCTTTTTTGCGCTTTTGCTCATCGGCATTCTGCTTTTCTTTGCGGGCAGTCGGCTGCTTGGGGAGGCGCGAGATCTTGTCACACACCTGCTTGCGGATTCGCAGGATCCGGACGGTGACCTTGCCCATATTCGACTCTTTTTCGAGCAGCTGATGCTGCGCTTGCCCTTCCTTGAGCACCTGCGGGAGTTCGTGCGGTCTCACGCCTTTTTTGACGATCCTGCGGCCTTCTGGCAGGAGCAGCTGGGGGCGATGCTCACGGCGCTGGCGGAACGGATCCCCTCTATGCTCTCCGCATTTCTCAAGGCCTTTCCCGCCTTTTTGCTCTTCCTCCTTGTCACCGTGATCTCCTCGTTTTATATGGCCATGGAGCTTTGTACGGTCAAGCGCACCGTCTGCCGCCTGCTCCCCCCGCGCCTTGCCGCGCTTTTGCCTCGCTTAGGGGAGGGGGTGGCACTTACCGTAAAGCGGTATTTGCGGGCCTATCTGCTTTTGTTTTTGCTCACCTTTTCGGAGCTGGCACTCGGCTTTTTCCTCCTGCGGGTGGATTACGCCCTGCTGCTGGCGCTGCTCACCGCCCTTCTTGATATTTTACCCGTGCTTGGGGTGGGTGTGGTGCTGATCCCGCTTGCCATTTTTCGCCTGATCACGGGCGACACTCTGATCGGCGTGCTGCTGCTTGTGCTTTACGGCGTGATCACGGTGGTAAGACAGATCGCCGAGCCGCGCCTGGTGGGAAAGAGCTTGGGGCTGCACCCGATCCTGATGCTGCTTGCCTTTTATGTGGGGCTGGGGCTTTTCGGCGTGGCGGGCGTTTTCATCGGCCCCGTCCTTGCCATGGTCATAAAGGCCCTGCTTGATCGCCGATCGTCGGGCAATTCACCGTAAAAAAGAACGGGCGGGGGTTACCCCCGCCCGTTCTTACGGATATCAGTACTCCATGCCATTTACGATGGCGTTGAATATCACAGCAAAGAAAAAGATGAGATAAAGAACGGTGATCACCACGGCGATGATGCCGAAGATCAAGCCGATCAGACCGCAAATGCGTCCCGTTTTGGCCTCGGAGCATTCATAGCCCAGCGCCTGCTCGGATTTTTTGGCGCGGCTCATGGCAATGGCGCCGAAAATGATCGACAGGATCTGGCAGAAGAAGAGGCCGACCAGGGCAATGATGCCAAAGGTCTGGGAGGAGCTTGCATACTGGTCGATGTAGGGAGGCTGGCGGTAAAAGCTGCCCTGCGGCGGCTGATAAAAGCTCTGCTGTCCTTGCTGCTGCTCGGAAAAGCCTTGCTGATTTCCGTTCTGGTTGTAATCGTTGTTCATAAAAAGCTCCTTTCCTTATGATAGCTTTATTATACACCATAACGCCGCATTTTGCAAGATGCTGCCGAAAACTTGCGCGATAAATTTTTTTGTGCTATACTAATAAAAAGCAATGCATATGCGGCAATGACAGAAAAGGGAGGGGAGAGCAATGGGAGCGCGCGAGAGGCGGTATCTTCAATTTCATATCCTGCTGCTGCTCCTTTTTGTGCTGCTGGCAGGCTATGCTTATGCCACGGTGCGGCTGCTGCCGCCCACGGCCATCCATTGCATCCTGCACGATCTGCTCCATCTGTATTGCCCCTTTTGCGGCTGCACAAGGGCGTTTCTCGCACTCCTTGGGGCAAAACCGCTCCTCGCCCTTCGCCTGAACGCGGCGGCGGTGGTGGCAGCTGTTGCCTTTCTTGTGCTTGACCTGCGGGCACTGCTCCTGCTCTGCCGCAAAAAAGAGGGCGCGCTGCTGCCTTTTTGGGTCGAGCGCGCGTCCATCCTCTTTTTTTGGTGGTTCTTTCTTCTCCGCAACCTGCTGATGCTGTGGGGCATTGACCCCACGGGGGATCTTGCCCCTCTTTGGCAGGGGCGGCTTTCCACGGGTGTGCTGCTTCTTGTCTCGCTCCTGCTCTGCCTTGCGGGAGCGGCGCTCACCCTCCTTTTGCTTCGCTTTTGGGGGAGAGCACACCGCGCCCCCGCGCCTTTTGGTCAATCCGAGAACAAGGGCGTGGAAAGATAGCGGTCACCGCCGTCGGGGAGCAGGGTGACGATGGTTTTTCCCTTATTCCCGGGGCGTCTTGCCAGCACCGTGGCGGCGTGAAGCGCCGCGCCCGAGGAAATGCCTACCAGAATGCCCTCGGTGCGCGCCAGTAGTCTTGCGGCGGCATAGGCCTCCTCCTCTGTGACGGGGATCACCTCGTCAACAAGAGAGCGATCCAGATTTTCGGGGATAAAGTTTGCGCCAATGCCCTGCAGGCCGTGCGGGCCCGCCTTGCCGCCTGACAAAAGGGGAGAGGCGGCGGGCTCCACTGCTACCGCGCGGAGCGCGGGCAGCCTGCTCTTGAGGAATGCGGTAACACCGCTGAAGGTGCCGCCCGTTCCCACACCTGCCACAAAAATATCCACGCAGCCGCCCGTGTCGGCAAGGATCTCGGGCCCCGTGGTGGCGCGGTGCGCGGTGGGGTTGGCGGAGTTTTTAAATTGCGCGGGAATAAAGCTTTTGGGGATGGCGGCTGCCAGCGCCTCGGCGCGGTCGATCGCTCCCTGCATTCCTGCGGCACCCGGGGTCAGCTCAATGGTGGCACCGTATGCGGCAAGCAGACGGCGGCGCTCCACGCTCATGGTGTCGGGCATGGTGAGGATCACGCGGTAGCCGCGCGATACGCCGATGGCGGCAAGGCCGATGCCCGTGTTGCCACTGGTGGGCTCGATGATGGTAGAGCCGCTGCCAAGCAGGCCCCTTGCCTCGGCATCCAGGATCATGGCAAGCGCCACGCGGTCCTTGACCGAGCCTGCGGGATTGAAATATTCCAGCTTTAAAAGCACCTTGGCCTCGGGGGCGTGCTCACGGTTGTAGCGCGTTGGCTCAAGCAGCGGCGTGTCGCCCACCAGCTCTCCGATATTGCGATAGTACATAACCTTCTCCTTTGTGAGATATGCTTATATTATACACGCTTTGACAGACAGATGTCAATAGAAATGCGCGAAGGACCAAAAGATCCCTCGCGCGTTTTTTATTGGTCGTTTTCCCGATTCAGCTTCAGAATTCTTGAGCTGTTTAAGATCACCACAAAGGCACCGATGTTGTGCAGGATCGAGCTTGCCAGGATGTCGATCACACCAAAGGAGGAAAGCAGGATCATCACAAAGCTGATGACCAGCGAGAGCACGAGGTTCTGGTAGATGATCTTTCTCGTGCGCCGTGCCAGCGTGATGGCAAAGGGCAGATTGAGCAGATTGTCGCTCATCAGCGCAATGTCCGCCGATTGCAGCGCAAGATCCGAGCCCATCGCGCCCATGGCAATACCCACGTGCGCCTCCTTCAGGGCAAGGGCGTCGTTGATGCCGTCACCCACCGCCAGCACCTTCCGCTGCTCCTTCAGCTCCTTGATGGCGGCGAGCTTTCCCTCGGGGAGAAGCTGCGCCCTTTGCCGATCAATGCCGATCTCATTACAGATGCGCTTGGCTACCTCGGGGCGGTCGCCCGTCAGCATCACAAATTCCGAAATGTCAAGCTCTCTCAGCTCCGCTATGGCTTGCTTTGCCTCAGGGCGTGCCACATCGTTGAAGCAGAGCGCGCCGAGAACGGTAAGATCCTTTGTCACATAGCTGACAGAGCCGAGGCAGCGTGCACGGATCCGATCGGGGATCCTGATGCCAAGCTCCGAGAGCCATCCCTCGTTTCCGAAGCGCAGGACTGTGCCGTCCTTGGCAAGCGCCTCAAGCCCCTTGCCCGAAAGCTCTCTTACGGTATAGCCCTTTACCGAGGGTGGGGGGCCGTCCAGCGAGGCGATGATCGCTTGGGAGATCGGGTGGTTGGAGCCGGAGGCCAGCATAGCCGCATATTCCATCAGCTCCTTTTCGGTGGTACCCTCGGCGGGAATGCGGTCTGTCAGCGTGAGATTGCCCACGGTCAGCGTACCGGTTTTGTCAAACACCACCGTGTTGATCTCGTTGAGCTCCTCAATAAACTTGGAGTTTTTGATGAGGATGCCGCGCCTTGTCGCCACCGAGAGGGAGGCGATCATAGGGGCGGAGCTGACCAGCATTTGCCCACAGGGGCAGGAGACCACCAGAATGGCGATCGCCTTGGAAAGATCCGAGGTAAACAGGGCTACAGCGCCCGCAATGGCAAGAATAAAGGGGATGTAATACCGCATAAAGCGATCGATCAGGCGCGACTCGGGAACCGAGATGCGCTCCGCCTCCTCAAGGAAGGAAAGGATGTGGGAAAAGGAGGTATCTACAAACTCCTTTTTGACCTCTACCGTCAGCGGCGAGTCGAGATTGACCGTGCCCGCATACACCGAGTCGCCCACACCCACCAGCACGGGCTCGGGCTCACCGGTAAGGGATTTCTGGTCGATGTTGGAGCTGCCCTCGCGGATCACACCGTCGATGGGAACAGCAGCGCCGGGCTTTACCAGAATGATCTGGCCGATCTTCAGCTCCTTGGCGTCCATACGGACCTCCTCTCCGTCAAGGAGGAGGATGGCAGAGCTTTGCTGCATCTGGCGCAGGCCGTCGATGATATCCTTGCCGCCCATAATGCTGCGCTCCTCCAGCAGGTGCGCGATGTTGAGGATCAGGGGGATCAGCGCGGAGAGGATCAGCTCACCCGTGAGATAGCAGGCGGCAATGGCGATGGACACCAGCATCTCCATGGCATTGGTGAAATCCTTTGAGAACACGCCCTTGATGGCGGTGATGAACACGGGGATGCCCTCGATCAGAAAGCCGAGGGTGAAGAACAGGGGCGGGATCATGGGGGAGGCAGGGAAGAAGCGCTGGTAGATCAGGCCGACGGCAATGGCGATCAGGGTGATCGCGGCGCTGATGATCTCGACCTTCAGCTGTCGCTGCTTGGAGGAGCTGAGGTTGGAGCGGGAGAGAGCCTTGAGATTATCTCTGCCTGCATGGCTCATATTTTTCATAGGCTACGTCGTCCCTCCCCAGTTGATGATAATTTTGCTGTCGCCGTCGTCCACAAGCCGCACTTGCCCGATCTTGGCAAGCGCCGCAGCCAGCTTTTCGTTGTAGATGCGGGCGCGCACTGCCTCGGGGTTGGCGCTATACTCCTCCACCACGCCCCAGAACTCCGAGAGATCCGAGCGCGCGGCGGAAACGGCGCTTGCATACTTGCTGTTGGCGGTGGAGACCTTGGTGCTGGCGAGGTACTCGGCATAGGGAATGGTCACATTCTCGTATTGCTTTGCCTCCTCCATCAGCGTGCTTGCCTCCACGGTGGCGGCGTTGACGTTCTCATAAACGTCGCGCACCTCCTCGGGCATATGCACGTTGGTCAGCTCAATGGCCTGCAGCGCCACGCCGATGCCTGCGGCATCCAGTTTTTCCTGCGCGGCCTCAAATACCGAAAGGGTATAGGCCTCCTTGCCCGCCGTGAGAATATCATCCACAGCGGTGATGGCCGCCTGCTCCAGCATAGCATTGCTCACGCAGGCGTCGATGATCGCATCTGTATTGTTGACATAAAGCGCATAGGCAATGGGATCCGAGATCACATACTTGACCGAGGCGCTGATCAGCGCAATGTTCTGGTCGCCCGTGATCACATAGCCGCTGGTGCTCCAGGTGTTGATGTTGCCGTTGGTGTAATGGGTGGTAACGGTCTGCTCGATGACGCTGTCAACGGGTACCGTTACGACCTCGTCAATGAAGTAGGGGAAGCAGAAGAGAAGCCCCGGCTCGTGGAGCTGCTCCTCTCTGGTGTCGCCCTTCAGCTCGCCGAAGCGAAGCACCATGGCCACCTCACCACTCTTGACCACACGAACGCCCGAGAACGCAATACAGAGCAGGACGATGAACATCAGCACCACAAGGTAGCGCGATATCGTCGTCAGCACGTCCTCTAAAAAAGCCTTCTTCATGCGGTAGCTCCTCCCTGCGATGCTTCGTTGATCAACAGATAAATGGCATCGATCAGCGCCTCGCGGTCGCTGGCGGGCAGCTGGGTGAGGATATATTCCAGATCGTGGATGACGGTCTGGTTGTCATCACCGCCGAGTGAGCTGCCGTATTCCAGCAGCACGTTGAAGGGGTAGGTGTCGGAGGTCACCACCAGCACCGTGTCGTTGGTGACCGAGGAAACGATGGTGTCAAGCTCCTTGAGGAACCGGTAAAGCTCCATGTTGGCCGACTGCGCCTCGGCGTAGATCTTGGCCACCTCTGCCTCGGTCTTGGCGTAGATCTCGGCCGCCTCGATCTCGCCCTTGGCAATGATCTCGGCGTAGGAGGCGTTGGCATCGGAAATGATGATGTCGGCATCGCGCTGCGCGATGGCAATGATGCTGTCAATATCCTTCTGACGGTCGGCGCGCATTTGCTCAAACACGCTCTCCAGGTTGTTGTCGGGCAGGGAAATGCGAAGGATGCTCACGTCGCTTACGGTGATGCCGTAGTTCTTTTCGCAGTTCTCCTTCACCATTGTGAAGATCTTTGCCTGGATCTCATCGGAGTGCAGCTCCTCGCCGATCAGTGAAACAAGCGCGGAGAGGTTGTAGGAGCCAAGCACGCTGTTGGTGGCATTGAAGATCTGGTCGTTGATGTAGGACTCCACCCGATCCTGTGAGCCGATGCTGTTGTGGAAGAGCAGGGGATCCTCGATCGACCAGAGGGCAAAGGATTGCAGAATAATGTTGCGGTTGTCCTTTGTGGTGGTCTCAAGGGAGTTGGACTCCAGATATTGCAGGCGGTCGTCATAGGTGGTGACCGTCTCAAAGGGCCAGGGGAGCTTGAAGTAAAGTCCTGCCTCGGTGATCTCCGCGCGCGGAGCGCCAAAGCGGAGGATCACGGCGCAGCTGCCCTCGCGGACCTCGCAGGTGAAGCCGAAATAGGCAACGATCAAAAGCAGGATCAGCGCCAGGGTGATCTTCAGGACAAGCCCCGAGCGCTTTTTTTGCGGTGTTTTCTGTTCCGTTTCTTTTTTCATCATCGGTTACCTCGTTTCTTTACGGTTGAGATTGAGTCCACGTGCCAAAGTAGAGGCGGGAGCCGTCTACGCCGTCACCCAGGATCACCAGCCTTGCATTGCTGTAGGCAGAGCAGATGGCCTCAAGATACTTATAGTAGGTATATTCGTCGGGGAATTGCTCGGAGGCCTCCACCGCCGCCATAAATTCCGCGATCTCCACCTCAGCGGCGGCGATCTTTTGGTAGTAGCTGATGTTGGCGGCGTTCACCAGGTCGTGGGCGTAGTATTCGGCATAGGCAATATCCGCGATCGCCGAAGCCTCGGCGTTGAGGATCATTGCCTCGGCATCGATCTCCGCGCCAATAAAGTCCTGATAGACCTGCGCCACCTCTACGGGCGGGTGGATGCTTTCCGCGATCACGTTGATGATCTCAATGCCTACATCAAGCTCCGCCACCTTTTCGATCAGCTGTGCGCGGAAGGTGTTGGCAAAGCTCTCGCGGTCAATGGAAAGGATGGTTTCAAGATCGGTGTTGATGGTGCGATCGGTGATCAGCTCGTAGGCCTTGGCCTGCACGATCTGCTCGGGGGCAGCCGAGACCGACAGGTATTTGTGAAGGTCGCTGATCCGATATTCAAGTCGCAGGTTGATCGAGACCAGCTCGTTGCCGCTGCCCAGCAGCAGCTTGTATTCATCCTTGCCGTGCTCCGAGGTCCATACGTTGTCCACGTTTTCGGTGGATTTGTAGCCGATGGTCACCTTGCTTACGGTCTTGGTGTTATAAAGCTCTACCTTATCAAAGGGGTAGGGGAGCGTCAGGTGGAGGCCCGCGTCAAGGGTTTCCTCCTGCAGGTGGCCGAAGCGGTAGACCGCCGCCTCCTGGTGGGATTCCACATATACGATGCCCGTGGAGAGCCAGAAGATGAGCGCCGCCGCGATCAGCGAGTAGGGAAGAATGCTGCGGATGAATTTCAGGCTCCAGAGGCTCCGCAGGGTAATGCCCGTATTTTCCTCAAGGAAGGAAAGGATCGCCAGATCCTTGATATCGGCGTTGAGGAAGGGAAGAAGGATCACGATACCGGGGGCGGTGGCAAGCTCGCGGCGGATGAGGCGAGCGGCAAGGGAGATAAGGATCATTGCCACCGCATAGAAGAAGAGCGCCGCGATGGCAAAAACCGCATAGGTCTTGATGTCGTAGATCTGCAGCATCGAGAGTGCCACGGGAAGCGCAATGAGGATCAGTATAAGCCTGGTCAGCGCGAAGAAAAGGCGTGCATTCCGCAGCAGCATGGTGTGAAGCGTCTCCTCGCTTTTGGCGTGCTTGCAGATCTTGTCAAGCACGATGGTCACAATAAAGAGCGCCACCAGGGTAACCAGGTGCCAGTAGGCCAGCGTTGCTGTCATATGTGCGGCGCGCAGCACGGCGCTGAAGCGGATGATCACACCGATGAGCAGCAGGGTGAGCGAGAGCACCTCAAGGGGCAATCGGATGCGCCATAGCCGCGGCAGCAGCCACGAAAGCGCCGCACGCCCACGGCTGCGCGCCCCTCTCTTGCGGTGGTTCGCGGGAGCGGGGTCAGCCGTCTTTTTGGCGGAGAGCCTTTCGGGGATCAGGCCGAACAGCCAAAGCAGCAGATTGACCGAGCCAAGAAAAAGTAAAAAGATGCTTCCCAGTGAAAACAGCTTGTATTGGCTGGATCGGTAGAGCAGCAGCAGAATGGCAGAGAACGCCAGCATACTGCAAATGGGCCAGCAGGAAAACAGAGCGGCCCGCCATTTGGTTCGTTTCATGGACTTCCTCCGTTGGTAAGATGGGCGCACGAGCGCCGTTGTTGGGTAATATATATAATATTTCGAATTAAGTATAACAGTTTTTAATCAAAAAGTCAAATTGTAATGAAAAATATACACGAAAGTTTTACAAATTTAGGCTTATGCGAGCGGATGTGTGCGCGGCAGCCGACCGAAAAAGCAAAGGCGCCCCGCTGCCCGGGGGCAGCGTGGGGCCTTTTGCCTCACCTTGCGGTGAAGGGAATTTCGCAATTGCGATCAAGCCATTGCGTTGAGTTTCTTGGTAAATTGGCTCTTCTTGCGAGCTGCGGCATTCTTGTGAATGATACCGCGCGTCACAGCCATGTCGATCTTCTTGACAGCAGCCTTGTAGGTTTCCTGTGCCAGTGCCACGTCACCGGCAGCAACGGCAGCCTCGTACTTCTTCATCTCGGTCTTGAGCTGCGTACGGAACATTTTGTTCTGCATGGTCTTGGTAGCGGTTACCTTAACGCGTTTCTTTGCGCTCTTGATATTCGGCAAATCGTTCACCCCCCTTTTCAAGCGTTAATTGGTTCAAACGACGGCGCCTGAGAGGGTGCGCTGTCGCAATTGTCCACACAGTCATATATCATAGCACATAAAAAGGGAAAAAGCAAGGGCTTTTTGAAAAAAATTCAAAAATATTTTTTCACCCTCTGCCAAAAAAGAAAAGAAATTGCAAAAAAACTTGAAAAAGATGGCAAAAACCCCTTGACAAGGGTGTGCAACTTTGCTATAATATTAAACTGCATTATAATTGCTGAAATAGCGAAATTTTTGTGTAATTTTGATATTTCGGCGAGAGTTTGTACCGATATATATTTAAGCAAATATCGGTTGCCACGGCCTTCGGTGTCGACGGGTGTCGAAGGCACAACATTGAATGGAGTGATAGAATTAATGGTCAACGTAAAAGAGCAAAAACTCGGCCAAAACACGAGAATGAGCTTTTCCAAGGCGCGTTACACGTTGGATCTCCCCAATCTGGTCGAGATCCAGACCAAATCCTTCAAGTGGTTCCTTGAGGAGGGACTGGGAGAGGTGCTGCGTGACGTGTCTCCCATCACCGATTTCTCGGGCAATCTCTCGATCGAGTTTCTTTCCTACTCGATCGACCAGAAGCCGAAGTACACGGTGGAGGAGTGTAAGGAGCGCGACGTCAACTATGCCGCCCCCTTGCGTGTCAAGGTTCGTCTGACGAACAAGCAGACGGGAGAAGTGCAGAACTCCGACGTGTTTATGGGTGAGATCCCGCTCATGACCGAAAATGGCACCTTTGTCATTAACGGCGCAGAGCGTGTTATCGTATCGCAGATCATTCGTTCTCCCGGCATGTACTATGCCTCCGAGATCGACAAGATGGGCAAGCGCAACTATACCGCACAGATCATTCCCTACCGCGGTGCTTGGCTTGAATATGAGACCGATAACGCAGGTGTGCTTTACGTTCGTATCGATAAAAACCGCAAGGTCCCGATCACCATGTTCATCCGCGCCCTCGGCGCTCTGGGAGACAAGCCCGAGATCGAGACGCGCGAGGATGTGTGTGCGATCTTCGGCGAGGAGGAGCGCCTGAAGGCTACCTTTGAGAAGGATGAGTCTGAGGAGATCGCCTCCCGCAATGCCTCCTCGGTAGGCCAGGAGGCCCTGAAGGAGATCTACAAGAAGCTCCGTCCCGGCGAGCCCGCCGTGGTGGAGGCCGCACAGAAGCTGCTTTGCGATATTCTCTTTGATAACAAGCGCTACGACATTCAGCCCGTAGGCCGCTATAAGTTCAACAAAAAGGTTGCCCTCTCCGAGCGCGTGGTCGGCACCAAGCTTGCCGCTCCCGCCGTCAGCCCCCTTACGGGTGAGGTGGTGGCCGAGGCCGGCACTCTGCTGACCCACGAGCTGGCTCTCGCCATCGAGCGCGCCGCCATCAACGAGGTCGTGGTGACCCTGGAGAACGGCGAGGAGGTCAAGGTCTTTTCCAACAACACCGTGGATCCCGCAGGTCTGCTTGGCTATGACCTGAAGGATTGCGGCGTCAACGAAAAGGTCCGCACCCCCGTGCTGCTTGAGATCATCGAGGAGGCTGCAGGCGACGAGGAGACCCTCAAGACCCTGGTGAAGAACCGCATTGCCGAGCTTCTTCCCAAGCACGTCACCAAGGATGATATCTTTGCCTCCATCAACTATATGCTCGGTCTGATGCACGACCAGGGCCTTGGCCAGTATGACGATATTGACCATCTCGGCAACCGTCGCATCCGTTCCGTAGGTGAGCAGCTGCAGAATCAGCTTCGCATCGGCTTTACCCGTATGAACAAGACCATCACCGACCGTATGGCGACCCAGGATGTGGAGAAGCTCTCTCCCCAGATGCTGATCAACACCAGACCCGTTGCCACGGGCATCCGTGAGTTCTTCGGCTCCTCGCAGCTGTCGCAGTTCATGGATCAGAACAACCCCTTGGCAGAGCTGACCCACAAGCGCCGTCTGTCGGCACTCGGCCCCGGCGGTCTTTCCCGTGACCGCGCCTCCTTCGACGTGCGTGACGTCCACTATACCCACTACGGCCGTATGTGCCCCATTGAGACCCCCGAGGGTCCGAACATCGGTCTGATCTCTTACCTCACCACCTATGCCCGTATCAGCGATTACGGCTTTATTGAGGCCCCCTACCGCAAGTACGATAAGGAGAAGGGAATCGTCACCGACGAGGTGGAGTACATGACTGCCGATGTGGAGGATCGCTACATCATCGCACAGGCCAACGAGCCGCTCGATGAGGAGGGTCGCTTCATCAACAAGGTGGTCAGCGTACGCGACAAGAATGAGATCAAAGAGGTTGAGGCCTCGATGGTCGACTATATGGATGTTTCTCCCAAGATGGTGGTGTCGGTTGCCACGGCAATGATCCCCTTCCTTGAGAACGACGATAACTCCCGTGCACTCATGGGCTCCAACATGCAGAAGCAGGCGGTGCCGCTGATGGTCACCGATGCGCCCATTGTCGGTACGGGTATGGAGTACAAGGCTGCCGTCGACTCCGGCGTGGTGATCACCGCCAAGAATGCCGGCGTTGTCGAGTATGTGGATGCCGACAAGGTGATCGTTGCCCGCGACAACGGCGAGCGCGATGTGTATGAGCTGATCAAGTTCAAGCGCACCAATCAGGGCACCTGCTTCAACCAGCGTCCCACCGTTTGTGTGGGCGATGTGGTGGAGGAGGGCCGCGTGATCGCGGACGGCCCCGCAACCGCCAATGGCGAGATCTCGCTCGGCAAAAACGCTCTCATCGGCTTTATGACCTGGGAGGGCTACAACTACGAGGACGCGGTGCTTCTCAACGAGCGCCTTGTCCGTGATGATGTTTATACCTCGCTTCACATCGAGGAATATACCCACGATGCGCGTGACACCAAGCTCGGCCCGGAGGAAATTACCCGTGAGATCCCCAACGTGGGCGAGGATGCCCTTAAGGATCTGAACGCCGAGGGTATCGTCAAGAAGGGAACCGAGGTTCGCGCGGGCGATATTCTGGTGGGTAAGATCACCCCCAAGGGTGAGACCGAGCTGACCGCAGAAGAGCGCCTCCTGCGCGCCATCTTCGGCGAAAAGGCAAGAGAGGTGCGTGACACCTCGTTGCGCCTGCCTCACGGCGAGTCGGGCATCGTGGTCGATGTCAAGGTGTTCTCTCACGAGAACGGCGACGAGCTGCCCGCAGGTGTCAGCAAGCAGGTGCGCGTTTACGTGGCACAAAAGCGTAAGATCTCTGTCGGTGACAAGATGGCAGGCCGCCACGGTAACAAGGGCGTTGTTTCCCGCATTCTGCCCCCCGAGGATATGCCCTTCCTGCCCGACGGTACGCCCCTTGATATCGTGCTCAACCCCCTGGGCGTGCCTTCCCGTATGAACATCGGTCAGGTGCTGGAGGTCCACCTTGGTATTGCGGCCAAGCATCTTGGCTGGAAGATCATGACCCCCGTGTTTGACGGCGCCAACGAGAAGGATATTATGGAATGCATGCGCATGGCAGGCATGGCCCGTGAGATCCGCCGCGGCGAGAATGTAGACGGCAAGGAGCTCTTCTTCGAGGAGACCGATGCTGACGGCAAGGTCGACTATGTGCGCGTTCCCGATGAGGTCCGCGCCGACAAGGAAAGGATCAGCGCGCTGATCAGCGAGGGCAAGGTCAAGGTCATTGACGGCAAGACCACCCTTTACGACGGCCGCACCGGCGATCCCTTTGATAACCCCGTTACGGTGGGTATCATGTACTACCTCAAGCTGCATCACCTGGTAGACGATAAGATCCATGCCCGTGCAAACGGTCCCTACTCCCTCATCACGCAGCAGCCTCTCGGCGGTAAGGCCCAGTTCGGCGGTCAGCGCTTCGGTGAGATGGAGGTTTGGGCGCTGGAGGCTTACGGCGCGGCTTACACCCTGCAGGAGATCCTGACCGTGAAGTCTGACGATATCAACGGCCGTCGCCGTGCCTACGAGGCGATCATCAAGGGTCAGAACATCCCGACCCCCGGTGTGCCCGAGTCCTTTAAGGTCATGGTGAAGGAGCTGCAGGCACTCGCGCTTGACGTGCGCGTGCTTGACAAGGATGGCGAGGAGATCAAGCTCTCCACCCTTTGCAACGATGAGGAGCCCTCTGTTTACTCCAACAAGATCGATATGGCGGCAATTGATGCGGAGCTGAACCGCCACGAGCTTGAGGAGGGCGATCTGCAGGATCTGACCATCGAGGGCGAGGATGCAGAGGAGGATTCCTTTGCGGACTCTGACTACGAGGAAGAGATCGTGAATGAGCTGGAGGACTTCGGCGACGAGTCCTTTGACGACGAGAATAATTAAGGAGGAGAGAAGGACATGGCAAATAACGAATTCGCTTCGATCAAGATCGGTCTGGCATCTCCCGAGATGATTCGTGAATGGTCCTATGGCGAGGTCACCAAGCCCGAGACCATCAACTACCGCACGCTGAAGGCAGAGGTGGGAGGCCTCTTCTGCGAGCGCATCTTTGGCCCGACCAAGGATGGCGCTTGTATGTGCGGTAAGTACAAGAACTCCCACATCAACGCGCTGCCCCGTGATCGCGCTCACAAGTGCGAGAAGTGCGGCGTGGAGATCACCACCAAGAAGGTGCGCCGCGAGCGTATGGGTCACATCGACCTCGCTTGCCCCGTGTCGCACATCTGGTACTTCAAGGCAGTGCCCTCCCGTATGGCGCTGGTGCTGGATATTTCTCCCAAGCAGCTCGAGCAGGTGCTCTACTTTGCCGAGAACGTGGTGGTCGACCCCGGCATCACGCCTCTTGCAAAGGGAACTGTGCTGACCGAGAAGGCCTATGAGGAATACCGCGAGATGTACGGCAATGAGTTCCGCGTCGGCATGGGTGCCGAGGCCATCAAGGAGCTGCTCGCCGACATTGACATCAACGAGCTTTCCGAGCAGCTCAAGGCAGAGCTGCAGGTCGCTACCGGCCAGAAGAAGATGCGTATCATCAAGCGTCTTGAGGTGGTAGAGGCCTTCCGCAAGTCGGGCAACCATCTGGATTGGATGGTGCTTGACGTGCTGCCCGTGCTGCCCCCCGACATCCGTCCCATGACCCAGCTCGACGGCGGACGCTTTGCATCCTCCGACCTCAACGAGCTTTACCGTCGTGTGATCGCGCGCAACAACCGTCTCAAGAAGCTGATGGAGATCCATACGCCCGAGATCGTGGTGCGTAACGAGAAGCGTATGCTGCAGGAGGCTGTGGATGCCCTCATCGACAATGGCCGCCACGGCAAGCCCGTGACGGGCCCCTCCAACCGTCAGCTCAAGTCTCTCTCCGAGATGCTGCGCGGTAAGCAGGGTCGTTTCCGTCAGAATCTGCTCGGTAAGCGTGTGGACTACTCGGGCCGTTCGGTTATCGTCGTTGGCCCGAACCTGAAGATCTATCAGTGCGGACTGCCCCGTGAGATGGCGCTTGAGCTCTTCAAGCCCTTCGTGGTCAAGCGCCTTACTGAAATGACAAAGGCTACCAATATTAAAGAGGCGCAGAAGAAGATCGAGCGCGCCTACCAGCATCCCGAGGTGTGGGACGCCCTTGAGAATGTGATCAAGGAGCACCCCGTGCTTCTCAACCGTGCGCCTACGCTGCACCGTCTGTCGATCCAGGCATTCGAGCCCGTGCTGGTGGAGGGAAGAGCCATCAAGCTTCACCCGCTGGTCTGCTCGGCCTTCAACGCCGACTTTGACGGTGACCAGATGCCCGTACACGTGCCGCTGTCCGCAGAGGCACAGGCAGAGGCCCGCTTCCTGATGCTTTCGGCCAACAACCTTCTGAAGCCCGCCGACGGCCGTGCCGTGGCAGTGCCTACCCAGGATATGATCCTCGGTACCTACTATCTGCTGATGGAGAAGCCCGGTGAGCCCGGTGAGGGTATGTGCTTCCGCAACTTTGACGAGGCCGAAATGGCCTATGCCAACGGTGAGCTGGGGCTGCATGCTCCCATCAAGGTCCGTATGAGCCGTGAGATCGACGGCGAGACCGTGACCGGTATGGTAGAGACCTCTCTTGGATGTCTTATTTTCAACCAGAACATTCCCCAGGATCTTGGCTTTGTGGATCGCTCCAAGCGTGAAAACCTCCTGAAAATGGAGATCGACACCGCCTTCCTCAAGTCGAAGAAGGGCAACGTCAAGAAGATCCTCGGTATGCTCATTGACAATTGCATCAAGTATCACAGCGCCGCCGAATGTGCGGAGATGCTGGATAACATCAAGGAGATGGGCTACAAGTATTCTACCCGTGCATCCTTCTCGATCTCGGTTTATGATATGTCCGTGCCGAAGGAGAAGCCCGAGATCATCGCCAAGGCGCAGGAGGTGGTGGACAACACCAACGCCTACTTCCGTCAGGGTCTCCTTACCGACGAGGAGCGCTACAATGCCATTATTAAAATATGGAAGGTTACCACCGATGAGGTGACCGCCAAGATGATGGATTGCTTCCACGACCACAACCCGATCAAGATCATGGCAGATTCCGGTGCCCGTGGCTCGATCCAGCAGATGCGTCAGCTTGCCGCAATGCGCGGATCGATGTTTGCGACCAACGGTAAGACCATGGAGATCCCGATCAAGTCGAACTTCCGTGAGGGTATGAAGATCCTGGAGTATTTCATGGGATCCCGTTCCTCCCGTAAGTCTCTGTCCGATACCGCTCTGCGTACCGCAGACTCCGGCTACCTGACCCGTCGTTTGGTAGATGTATCCCAGGATGTGATCGTTCGCGAGGAATGCTGCGATGCAACCGATGGCGAGTATGTCCGCGAGATCATCAACGAGCAGGATCCCTCCAATCCTCTGGAGAGTCTGGCAGACCGTATCCTCGGCCGCTTCACCTTCGGTGAGGTGGTGCATCCCGAAACAGGTGAGGTGCTGGTGCCCCACGATACCATGATCGACGAGAATCATGTCAAAGCCATCGTGGCAGCGGGCATCAAGGAGGTCAAGATCCGTACCCTGCTCAAGTGCCACGCCCGTCGCGGTATCTGTGCACAC
Organism: Eubacteriales bacterium; assembly: GCA_045576195.1. Lineage (GTDB taxonomy): Bacteria > Bacillota > Clostridia > Oscillospirales > CAG-272 > Firm-07. The sequence goes on from JAZNFZ010000119.1 coordinate 32,009, forward strand.
TGCTACGGTGCTGACCTTGCCTCGGGCAAGATGGTCAGCGTCGGTGAGGCAGTCGGCATCATTGCTGCTCAGTCGATCGGCGAGCCCGGTACCCAGCTGACCATGAGAACCTTCCACTCGGGCGGCGTTGCAGGTAAGGATATTACCCAGGGTCTGCCCCGCGTAGAGGAGCTGTTTGAGGCAAGACCTCCCAAGAAGGCAGCGGTCATCTGTGAGCAGACGGGTACGATCATGAGCGTCAGCCACGGCGAAAACATTAATGTGCACGAGGTCAATGTGGTGGATGACGCCGCAGGCGAGCTGCACAAGTATACCATTCCCTATGGCATGCAGATCCTGGTGCATGAGGGTGACCGTGTGGAGCGCGGTCAGGTGCTGACCGCAGGAAACAAGGCCCCCGGTGACATCATGCGTATCAGCGGCCTTGACAAGGTCTATGAGTATATCATTGAGGAAATTCAGAATGCCTACCGCTCTCAGGGTGTTAGCGTGAACGACAAGCACGTGGAGATCATCGCACGTCAGATGACCAGAAAGGTCCATATTGACGATGCGGGCGATACCGATCTGCTGCTCGGCACGCTGATGGATGTGCTTGATTTTGAGGATGTGAACAATGCCATCCGCGAGCGCATCGCCGCTGGCGAGGAGAACCTCAGAGAGGCAACTGCCAGCCGCGTGCTGCTGGGCATTACCAAGGCGTCCCTCCAGACCGAGTCCTTCCTCTCGGCCGCATCCTTCCAGGAGACCACCAAGGTGCTCACCGAGGCTGCGATCAAGGGTAAGATCGACCATCTGACCGGCCTGAAGGAGAACGTCATTATCGGTAAGCTGATCCCTGCAGGTACAGGTATGGACTGCTACAGCAATGTTCGCGTAGAGGCCACCGCCGCACCGGCAGCGGAGGAGCTTGAGGCCTAAAACACGAAAGAGGGAACGGTGTTCGCGCAAGCGATCACCGCTCCCTTCTTTTTTGTGCAATTTTTTGTATAAATCTCTCTCATATCGTGCAAAATAGCAAATATATAGCAGGTAAAATTATGCAAAAGGGAGAATTTTTAATAACTCTTGACAAGAAATCACGAAAATGTTATAATAGAGCGTAACCGTGTTGGGATAACTATGCCCATTTTCGGTGCAATAAAAATATTCTAAGAAGGAGGAGAAAAATGCCAACCTTTAACCAGCTTGTCAGACAGGGCCGTTGCGATAAGGTGTATAAGTCCAAGTCCCCCGTGCTTCAAAAGGGCTTTAACTCACTGAACAACGAACAGACCGACCAGCGTGCACCTCAGAGAAGAGGCGTTTGCACCAAGGTGTCCACCACAAGCCCGAAGAAGCCTAACTCTGCACTTCGTAAGATCGCAAGAGTTCGTCTTACCAACGGTCTTGAGGCTACCACCTACATTCCCGGTATCGGTCACAACCTGCAGGAGCACTCCGTTGTCCTTATTCGCGGCGGACGTGTAAGAGACCTGCCCGGTGTTCGTTACCACATTATCCGCGGTACTCTTGACGCACAGGGCGTTGCAAACCGCAAGCAGAGCCGTTCCAAGTACGGCGCAAAGGCTCCCAAGAAGTAATAGGGAGCAGGTATTTTAGCATCGTCCGGCTGACAAGAATTTAATGATTGGTTAAATTTCTCCGTGTATGCTTCGACGAGCGCTGACGAAAGAAATTTCGAGTACCGAAGAATTCATATTTTTGATGAAGGAGGGAAGTAAAGTGCCTAGAAGAGGTCGTATATCCAAAAGAGACGTTCTTCCGGATCCGTTGTACAATTCCAAGCTTGTTACCAAGCTGGTCAACAACGTAATGGAGGACGGTAAAAAGGGAGTTGCCCAGAAAATCGTTTATGAGGCATTTGCCGCAATCGAGGCAAAGCTGGGTCAGAGCCCCCTTGAAGTGTTTAACGAAGCTCTTGAAAATGTAATGCCTGTACTGGAGGTTAAGGCTCGCCGTGTTGGCGGCTCTACCTACCAGGTTCCGATGGAAGTTCGCGCAGAGCGCCGTCAGACCCTTGGTCTGCGTTGGCTCATTGCTTTCGCAAGAAAGCGCGGCGAGCGCACCATGGCTGAGCGTCTTGCTGCAGAGATCCTTGACGCAAAGAACAGCTTGGGCGGCGCATTCAAGAAGAAGGAAGAAACCCACAGAATGGCAGAGGCCAACAAGGCTTTCGCCCACTACAGATACTGATAAAGGAGTCCGACTATGGGAAGAGAATATCCGCTTGAACGGACTCGTAATATCGGCATCATGGCTCACATCGATGCCGGTAAAACCACCACCACCGAGCGTATCCTGTTCTACACGGGCAAGACCCACAAGATCGGCGAGACGCACGAGGGTGCCGCTACGATGGACTGGATGGCGCAGGAGCAGGAGCGTGGTATTACCATCACCTCCGCTGCTACCACCTGCTTCTGGACGCACACCGAAAAGCGCGACCAGAAGGATGCAGGCCACCGTATCAACATTATTGATACCCCCGGACACGTTGACTTTACCGTTGAGGTAGAGCGTTCGCTGCGTGTGCTTGACGGCTCCGTGACCGTGCTTTGCGCCAAGGGTGGCGTTGAGCCTCAGTCCGAGACGGTCTGGCGCCAGGCGGACAAGTACCGTGTTCCCCGTATGTGCTACGTCAACAAGATGGATATCAACGGCGCGGACTTCTACCGCGTTGTGGGTATGATCAAGGATCGTCTGAAGGCCAATGCCGTTCCGATCCAGCTCCCCATCGGCTCTGAGGCCCTGTTCCGCGGCATCATTGACCTGATGAACATGGAGGCTGACGTATACTACGACGATATGGGTAAGGACATGCGCGTAGAGCCCATCCCGGAGGATATGCGCGAGAAGGCAGAGGAATACCGTGCCGCCATGGTCGAGGCGATCTGCGCGACCGATGACGGGCTGATGGAGAAGTTCCTGATGGATGAGGAGATCACGGTTGAGGAGCTGAAGGTTGCCCTTCGTAAGGCCACCATCGCAAACGAGATCGTTCCCGTTATCTGCGGTACCTCCTACAAGAACAAGGGCGTGCAAAAGCTGCTCGACGCTGTTCTTGACTATATGCCTTCGCCTCTTGATATTCCTGCAATCAAGGGTATCAATCCCGACACCGAGGAAGAGGAAGAGCGCCCGGCAGACGACAACGGTCCTTTTTCTGCGCTTGCATTCAAAATTATGACCGATCCCTTTGTAGGTAAGCTTTGCTTCTTCCGTGTCTACTCCGGTAGCATCGCGGCAGGTACTACTGCTTACAACTCTACTAAGGGTGCGCGTGAGCGCTTTGGCCGTATTCTGCAGATGCACGCAAACAACCGCTCCGATTTGGAGGTTTGCTACTGCGGCGATATCGCTGCTGTGGTCGGTGTGAAGAACACCACCACGGGTGATACCTTCTGCGATGAAAAGAATCCCATTATCCTTGAGTCCATGGTCTTCCCCGAGCCCGTTATTCACGTGGCCATCGAGCCCAAGACTAAGGCAGGACAGGAGAAGATGGGTATTGCACTTGCCAAGCTTGCTGAGGAGGATCCTACCTTCCGTACCTACACGGATGAGGAGACCGGCCAGACTATTATCGCAGGTATGGGCGAGCTGCACCTTGAAATTATCGTTGACCGCTTGCTTCGCGAATTTAAGGCCGAGGCAAACATCGGCGCTCCCCAGGTTGCTTATAAGGAGACCATCAAGAAGAAGGTCGATCACGAAGAGAAGTATAAGCGCCAGAGCGGTGGCTCCGGTCAGTACGGTCACGTTAAGATCACTGTTGAGCCCAACGAAACGGGTAAGGGCTATGAGTTTGTCAATGCTGTTACCGGTGGTGCGATCCCGAAGGAGTATATCCCTGCGGTCGATGCCGGTATTCAGGGCGCATTGCAGAGCGGTGTGCTTGCAGGCTATAACGTGGTTGATATTAAGGTCACGCTGTACGACGGCTCTTACCACGAGGTCGACTCTTCCGAAATGGCGTTTAAGATTGCCGGTTCCATGGCAGTCAAGGCCGCTATGAGAAAGGCCGATCCCGTCCTCACCGAGCCGATCATGAAGGTCGTGACTACGGTGCCGGACGACTACCTCGGCGATGTCATCGGCGACTTTAACTCTCGCCGCGGACAGATCCAGTCTATGGAGCCCGGCAACGGCGCTACCGAGGTTCACGCAGTTGTTCCGCTTGCAAATATGTTCGGCTATGCGACCGATCTTCGCTCCAAGACTCAGGGCCGTGGCGTTTACGCAATGGAGCCTTGCGGATTTGAGCAGGTACCGAAGTCGATTCAGGAAGAAATTGTTGCCAAGCGTAGCAAGGGCAATTAATCAATCAAATTAAAAAAATTTTTAACGGAGGAATCCAAAAATGGCAAAGGAAACATTCGAGAGAACAAAACCCCATGTAAACATTGGTACTATCGGTCACGTTGACCACGGTAAGACCACTCTGACCGCTGCTATCACCAAGACCCTTTCTCTGGGCTCCGGCAACGTTGAGTTCCTGGCTTATGACCAGATCGACAATGCTCCCGAAGAGAAGGCAAGAGGTATCACAATCAACACCCGTCACGTTGAGTACGAGACCGCTAACCGTCACTACGCTCACGTGGACTGCCCCGGCCACGCCGACTACGTGAAGAACATGATCACCGGTGCTGCTCAGATGGACGGCGCAATCCTCGTGGTTGCAGGCACCGACGGTCCTCTCCAGCAGACCCGCGAGCACGTTCTGCTTGCTCGTCAGGTAGGCGTTCCCGCAATCGTTGTATTTATGAACAAGAAGGACCTCGTTGACGACGACGAGCTTCTGGATCTGGTTGAGATGGAGATCCGCGATCTTCTCTCCTCCTACGATTTCCCCGGCGATGACATTCCGATCATCCGCGGCTCCGCTCGTGAGGCTCTCGAGTCCTCCAACACCGACACCTCCGCTCCCGAGTATGCTTGCATTCTCGAGCTGATGGATGCTGTTGACAGCTACATTCCTACCCCCGAGCGTCAGGCTGATCTTGACTTCCTGATGCCCGTCGAGGATGTGTTCTCCATCTCCGGCCGTGGTACTGTTGCTACCGGTCGTGTGGAGCGCGGCACCGTTAAGGTTGGCGACACCGTTGAGATCATCGGTCTTTCCTCTGAGCGCAAGCAGACCGTTGTAACCGGTGTTGAGATGTTCCACAAGCTGCTTCCTCAGGCAGAGGCCGGCGACAACATCGGCGCACTGCTCCGTGGCGTTGCTAAGGACGAGATCGAGCGTGGTCAGGTTCTGGCTAAGCCCGGCTCTGTAAAGCCCCACACCAAGTTCGTGGGTCACGTTTACGTTCTGACTGAGAAGGAAGGCGGCCGTTCCAAGCCCTTCTTCGCAGGTTACCGTCCTCAGTTCTACTTCAGAACGACCGACGTTACCGGTACCATCGAGCTCCCTGAGGGCGTTGAGATGTGCCGTCCCGGCGATAACGTTGATATGACCGTTGAGCTGATCACCCCCATCGCTTGCGAGGAGGGTCTGCGTTTCGCTATCCGTGAGGGTGGCAGAACCGTTGGTTCCGGCGTCGTTTCCAACATCATCGCTTAATTTACAGACCTGTCTGTAAACCCTATATGGGACTGCCGCCAAGCGGCAGTCCCAAATCAAAAAAGCAGCCCGCCAAAAGGCGGGCTGCCGAAATGCTATGATTTCTCTATCGATTAGCCGTTGATCTTGGAAACAACGCCGGAACCTACGGTACGGCCACCCTCACGGATAGCGAAACGCAGACCCTCCTCG
>JAZNFZ010000120.1:0-6009 GCA_045576195.1 Eubacteriales bacterium
ATAACTCGTTTTGCAAAGGAGCAACGAGAAGTTATGAGTTTAGAGTTATGAATTTGGCTTCGCCAAATGTTATAAGCTTGGCTTTGCCAAGCGTTATGATATGATCGCCAACTAACCTCGAACTGTGCCAAAGGCACATCATAACTTGCCGAAGGCAATCATAACTCATAACTCGCCAAAGGCGATCATAACTGATTGAGTGGGAATAAGCCAAAAGCTTATTCCCACTCAGTCGTTCCCGTGGGCTTGGGCGTGAGGTCATAGAGCACGCGGTTGATGCCTGCGACCTCGGCGGTGATGCGCGCCACGATCTTATGCAGCACGGCGTAGGGGACCTCCTCCACGGTGGCGGTCATCGCGTCCTTGGTATTGACGGCGCGGATGATGGCGGGCCAGCCCTCATAGCGGCTGTCGTCCTTCACGCCCACGCTCTTGATATCGGGCACGGCGATGAAATACTGCCAGACCTTTTCGGCAAGGCCTGCCTTGTCAAACTCCTCGCGCAGGATGGCATCCGCCTCGCGCAGGGCGTGGAGACGGTCACGGGTGATGGCACCGAGGCAACGGACGCCAAGTCCGGGGCCGGGGAAGGGCTGACGGTAGACCATAGCGTAGGGAAGGCCCAGCGCCTCGCCCACCACGCGCACCTCATCCTTGTAAAGCAGCTTGATGGGCTCGACCAGCGCCATCTTCATTTCCTCGGGGAGGCCGCCCACGTTGTGGTGGGACTTGACTGCCTTTTTGCCCTCGGCCTGCTTGATCGACTCCAGAATGTCGGGGTAAATGGTGCCCTGCGCCAGGAACGAGATGCCCTTGAGCTTGGCCGACTCCTCGTCAAACACCTTGATAAACTCGGCACCGATGATCTTTCTCTTTCTCTCGGGATCGGCCACGCCCGCAAGCAGATCAAGGAAGCGGTCGGTGGCATCAATATAGACAAGGTTTGCATCCAGCGTCTTGCCAAACACCTCGATCACCTGCTCCGATTCACCCTTACGCATCAGGCCGTGGTTGACATGCACACACACAAGCTGGCGGCCGATGGCCTTGATGAGAAGCGCCGCGACCACAGAGGAATCCACGCCGCCCGAAAGGGCCAGCAGCACCTTTTTGTCGCCGACCTGCGCGCGTACGGCGGCCACCTGCTCGTCAATAAAGCTGTTTGCCTGCTCCACGGTCACGATTCTTGCCATGGTATCGGGTCTCTTGTTGCTATCCATAATACATCCTTTCCGTTCTGCCCGCAGGCAGAGCCGCTAAAATTAACCGAATATATATTTTTATTATAATATGCCATCGTGGTACTGTCAAGAAAAAATTTATCGCTTTTCTGCACAAAAAAGGAAAGCCCATCGCCAATAATTTTGCTTTTTTCGGGGCAATTTCGGATTTTTTTCGCCAAATCCGTCGAAGGAATTGACAAATCCCGCGCAAAAAAGGTATAATAGAGAGAGAATGAAAAAAGGAGGGCCCCCTATGCACGAGATCATTTCCGAGGCACAATATCGGGCCGGGATCGGCAAAGCGGCGGGCGGTGCCTTCTTTTTCTTTGGCGAGGAGGATTACCTCAAGGCGGTGGCCGTGCGGCAAACGCGAGAGGCCATCTCGCCCGATCCCGCCTTCGCCTTTTTCAACGATGTGACCATTGACGGGATCGACTACACCCCCGATCTGCTGCTGGATGCCATCTCCCCCCCGCCGATGGGCGCCGACGCCCGCCTGGTGGTGCTGCGCGGCCTTGACTTTGGCGCCATGCGCGCAGGTGAGCAGCAGGCGCTGCTCGACGTGCTGGCCGAGCTTCCCCAATATGATTACACCACGCTGATCCTGCATTTTGCCGCAGGCAAGCTGGAGGAGGGCAAGATCCCCGCCGCCCCCTCCGCCGCCGTAAAGCGCCTTGCCGAGGTGGCGGTGCCCGTTTACTTTGATGTGCAGACCGATGCCCGTCTTGCCGCCTGGGTGGGAAAGCATTTTGCCCACCTTGGGGTGGAGATCGGCAGAGACGATGCCCTCTTTTTGATGGAATATGTGGGAAAGAGCATGTATACTCTGGCGGGCGAGATCGAAAAGCTTGCCGCCTATGTCAAATCGCAGGGCGGGAGCCGCGTGGATGCCGCTATGATCCGCCTGGTGGCCTCCCCTACCCTCTCTATGGCCACCTTTGCCTTTTCCAACGCCATCCTCGGCGGCAAGCAGGGCGAGGCGCTCCACGCCCTTGAGGTCATGCGCTTTGAGCGGGTGGATCCCATCTTTATCCTCGGCGAGCTGACCTCCATTCTGGCACTGATGAAGCAATCGCGGCTGCTGCTGGATGAGGGAAAAAGCCTTCCCGAGATCACCAAGGCGCTCTTTCGCAGCGACTATCAGGCAAAGCTCTACTGCCGCGCGGCGGCCAAGGTGGATGCAGGGCGACTTTCGCGCACCATTGAGGCGGCCTGCGAGGCCGACAGAGAGCTGAAGCGGGGCAGCGGCTCCTATGCCGCACTGGAAAAGCTGATCTGCTCGATCTGATCTGTTTCGCCCAAAATCATTGACTTTTTTAAAAAGACGAGTATAATAATACTGTCACTGCTTATATCACCAGGAGGTATCCGATGAAAACCTACCGTATGACCATTGCGGGCGTGGAGCGCGATCTCCCCATCTGCCCTCTCAACGAAAATCTGTCGATCGCGGGCTTTGTCATCTTCGGTGACCCCGAGCTGACCACCGCCACCGCCAAGGCGCTGCTGGAGCGAGCACCCGAATACGACTATCTCATCACCGCCGAGGCCAAGGGCATTCCGCTGGTGCACGAAATGGCGCGTCTTGCAGGCAATCAAAAATATTTCCTCGCCCGCAAGGCCCCCAAGCTTTACATGACAGGCGTGATGGAGGTGGAGGTCCGCTCGATCACCACCGCCAAGGTACAAAAGCTTTACCTTGACACAGCCGATGCCGCGCTGATGCGCGGCAAGCGCATTCTCGTGGTGGACGACGTGATCTCCACGGGTGAGTCGCTCTCTGCCATTGAGACCCTGGTAAAGAAGGCAGGCGGCGTGGTCTGCGGCCGCATGGCCATTCTCGCCGAGGGCGACGCGCAGGACCGCAAGGATATCATCTACCTCGAAAAGCTCCCCCTGTTTACCAGCGCGGGTGAGCCGATCTAACGAAAAAGGAGCAAGACCATGGCAGAATTTCTCACAGAAAAAGATAAGCGCAGCCACTATTGCGGCACGCTGACGGAAAAAGATATTGGCAGCGAGGTCTGTGTGCTTGGCTGGGTACAGCGTCAGCGCGATCTCGGTGCGCTGATCTTTATTGATCTGCGCGACCGCACGGGCCTTTTGCAGCTGGCCTTTGACGGAGATACCCCCAAGACGGTATTTGAAAAGGCCTTTTCCTGCCGTGCGGAATATGTGCTTGCCGTGCACGGCACGGTGCGCGCGCGCGGCGAGAGCGCGGTGAATCCCAACCTGCCCACGGGCAAGATCGAGGTCTATGTCACCGATATGAAGATCCTCTCCGCCGCCCAGACCCCTCCCTTTGAGGTATCTGACAGCAAAAAGGTGAAGGACGAGACGGCGCTCAAGTATCGCTACCTTGACCTGCGCCGCCCCGAGCTGCAAAGAAACATCAAAATGCGCCACGACATCGCCCGCATTGCGCGCGAGTACTACTACGAAAACGGCTTTTACGAGATCGAGACCCCGATGATGATCAAGGCCACCCCCGAGGGCGCGCGCGACTATCTCGTTCCCTCCCGTGTGCACAAGGGCAGCTTTTATGCCCTGCCCCAGTCGCCCCAGATCTACAAGCAGCTTCTGATGCTTTCGGGCTTTGACCGCTACATTCAGATCGCCCGTTGCTTCCGCGACGAGGATCTGCGCGCTGACCGCCAGCCCGAATTTACCCAGATCGACCTGGAGATGTCCTTTGCGACGCAAGAGGAGATCATGGCTATGAACGAGGGCTTTATCAAACGCGCCTTTGCGGAAATTCTCGGCGTTGACGTGCCCACGCCCATGCCCCGTATGACCTTTGCCGAGGCAATGGAGCGCTACGGCTCGGACAAGCCCGACACCCGATTCGGCATGGAAATTACCAACATTTCCGATACCGTTAAGGGGTATAATTTCGTTGTGTTCCAATCCGCCATCGAAAACGGCGGCAGCGTGCGCGCCATTGTGGCCAAGGATGCGGCAGCGACCCTCTCCCGCAAGGAGATCGACAAGCTGACCGAGCACGCCAAGGGCATCGGCGCAAAGGGCCTTGCCTACATCCGCTGGGTGGACGAGGCACCAAGCCTCTCCTTTGCCAAGTTCCTCACCCCCGAGGAGCAGAGCGAGCTGATCGCGGCGCTCGGTATGGAGCGGGGCGACGTGGCACTCATCGTAGCCGATAAGGACAAGGTGGTGCTGCCCGTGCTGGGCGCTCTGCGTAACATCCTCGGCAAAAAGCTGGCGCTCATCCCCGAGGGCAAGTTCAACTTCCTTTGGATCACCGAGTTCCCCTTCTTCGAGTGGAACGAGGAAGCGGGCAGCTGGGATGCCATGCACCACCCCTTCACCATGCCGATGGAGGAGTGCCTGCCGCATCTTGAAAGTGACCCCGGCAGCGTGCGCGCCAAGGCCTATGATATGGTGCTCAACGGCACCGAGCTGCTTTCGGGCTCGATCCGCATCACCGATTGGCAGCTGCAGGAAAAAATGTTCCAGGCCCTTGGCATCACCCCTGAGGATATCGAGCGCAAGTTCGGCTTCCTGGTGGATGCCTACAAGTACGGCGCACCGCCTCACGGCGGCTCGGGTATGGGACTTGACCGCCTCGCAATGGTGATGTCGGGCGCCGATTCGCTCCGCGATGTCATCGCCTTCCCCAAGGTGCAAAACGCCAGCGAGCTGATGTCGGGCTGCCCCGCCCCCGCCGATCCTGCGGCGCTGGGCGATCTCGGCATTGCCGTGATCGAAGAAAACTGATACGACAGCAAAGGGACTTCCGACACGAGGTCCCTTTTGCCTCCCCGAAAGGAAACGCTATGATAAAGAAAGGATTCTGCCTTCTCCTTGCGCTGCTGCTGGCGCTGACCCTCTCCCTCTCGCTTGTCTCCTGCAACGGTGACCCCCCTGCCGAGGGTGACGGCACTAAGGATGACGGCACCGAGGATGGCGGTGGCGAGAGCACGCCCCCCAATCAAGGGCCTGCCCTGATCAACTACGGCACCTTCGGTGACAGCGCCGTGACCTGGTCGCTGACCGAGGACGGCAAGCTGGTCATCGGCGGCACGGGCGAGATGGGCAACTGCATCACCAAGGCAAACGGAAGCAAGGATTCCGACCAGCCCTTCGGCTCTTATGTGGATTTTATCGCGAAGATCGAGATCGCCGAGGGTGTGACGGGGCTTTCGGAATATACCTTCAAGGGCTGCACCGCCATCACCGAGATCACCCTGCCCACAACGCTGACCCATCTGCCGTTTGAATGCTTTGCGGGCTGCACCTCGCTGAAAAAGGTGAGTGCCGCCTGTGTTGTCACCATCGATGAAAACGCCTTTGCAGGCTGCCCCGCGCTGACATCGGTCACCCTCTCCCACACCCTTGAGGAGGTGGGGCTTGGTGCCTTCTTCACGGGCGGCGGCGCGCTGTCCGTGCTCTACTACGGCACCGAGGCAGAGTGGCAGGCCCTGCTGACGGGTGGCATCCACCAAATGGGCAATGACGTGCTGAAAAACGCCACCGTTGCCTATGATACACAACCCTAAAGCAATAAAGATCCCCCCGTAAAACGGGGGGTATTTCATTTTCGGGCATAGCCCTAATACTACAGGCTACGCACAAGTGCGTCTTTTATTGGCCTGTCAGCCATGCATTTGTTACGAAACCCCGCTCAAGCGGGACTAAGTCCCAAGCCTCCCTTGTGTAAATGGGAGCTGTGCTCGCCTGCGGTGAGCACGTCGACACACCGTTTCACGGTGGTCGCGGTGGCACGGCTTGCCGTGACGGAGGGATTGTAATTTGATTTCCTCTTTTT
>JAZNFZ010000121.1:0-10626 GCA_045576195.1 Eubacteriales bacterium
CTTGACCTTGACAACGTCGCCCAGCTTGAGCACGTCCTCAACCTTGTCGATACGGGTCTTGGCGATCTTGGAGATATGCACCATGCACTCCTTGCCGGGCAGGTACTCGACAAAGCAGCCGAACTCCTTGATGCCCGTAACCTTGCCCTCAAACACGGCACCGACCTCGGGGTCGTAGGCAATGGCGGCAATGGCGGCGCGTGCTTTCTCGGCGCTCTCGCCGTTGATGGCAGCGATGCGGATGGTGCCGTCGTCCTCAATGTCGATCTTGGCACCCGACTCAGCGGTGATCTTCTGGATCACGGAGCCACCCTTGCCGATGACCTCGCGGATCTTGTCGGGGTCGATCTTCATGGTGGTCATCTTGGGCGCGTACTTGGAAACCTCGGCGCGAGGAGCGGGAATGGCCTTGAGCAGCACCTCGTCGATGATATAATCGCGGCCCTTGTGGGTCATATCGAGCGCTGCGCGAATGATCTCGGGTGTCAGGCCATCCACCTTCAGGTCCATCTGGATCGAGGTGATGCCCTTGTGGGTGCCTGCTACCTTAAAGTCCATATCGCCGTAGAAGTCCTCAAGACCCTGAATGTCCATCATCACGTCCCAGCTGCCGTCCTCGGCGGTAATGAGACCGCAGGAGATGCCCGCAACGGGAGCCTTGATCGGAACGCCTGCGTCCATCAGCGCAAGGGTGGAGCCGCAGACAGAGCCCTGGGAGGTGGAGCCGTTAGAGGAAACCACGTCGGACACCAGACGAATGGCGTAGGGGAACTCCTCCTCGGAGGGGAGAACGGGAACGAGCGAGCGCTCTGCCAGTGCACCGTGGCCGATCTCACGACGGCCGGGGCTTCTGGTGGACTTTGCCTCACCGGTGGAGAAGCCGGGCATATTGTAGTGGTGCATATAGCGCTTGCTGGTCTCGCTGTCGATACCGTCAAGCATCTGTGCCTCACCGTGGGTGCCGAGGCTAGCGGCGGTCATGCCCTGGGTCTGACCGCGGGTGAAGGGACCCGAGCCGTGTACGCGGGGAAGGAGGCCGACCTCTGCGCCGAGAGGACGGATCTGGTCCATACGGCGGCCGTCGACACGCTTCTTGTCAACCAGCAGCCAGCGGCGGACGATCTTCTTCTGCATCTTATAAAGAAGCTCCTCCATCATGCCTGCAAGGCCCTCGTACTTCTCGGAGAAGTTCTCGATAATGGCATCGTAGATGGGGGCGATGCGCGCGTCGCGCACGTTCTTGTCATCGGTGTCGAGTGCGACCATCAGATCTTTCTCGCAGAAGGCGAAGATCTCGTCAAACATCTCGTGATCAAGCTCGCAGGAGGGATACTCAAACTTGGGCTTGCCGATCTCGTCTACGATGGCGTTGACGAAGACAAGCAGATCCTTGATCTCGCGGTGTGCCAGCATAATGGCATCGTACATGGTGTCGTCATCGACCTGGTTGGCACCTGCCTCGATCATCACGACCTTGCCGGAGGAGGCGGCAACGGTGAGCTGCAGGTCGCTGTTCTTCTGCTGCTCGGCGGTGGGGTTGATGACGAGCTTGCCGTCAACAAGGCCGACGTGAACGCCGCCGATCGGGCCGTTCCACGGAATGTCGGAGATCGACAGAGCGATGGAAGCACCGATCATAGCGGTGACCTCGGGGGCACAGTCGGGATCGACAGACATCACGGTGAGCGTGAGGGCCACGTCATTGCGGAGATCCTTGGGGAAGAGGGGACGGATGGGGCGGTCGATCACACGGGAGGTGAGGACTGCCTTTTCCGAGGGCTTGCCCTCGCGCTTGAGGTAGCCGCCGGGGATCTTGCCTGCAGCGTACATACGCTCGTCAAAATCGACGGAAAGGGGCAGGAAGTCGATGCCGTCGCGGGGACGGACAGAGGCGGTGGCGCAGCAGAGGATGGCGGTCTCGCCGTAGCGAACCAGGCACGAGCCGTTGGCAAGGCCTGCCAGCTTACCGGTCTCTACCACCAGAGGGCGGCCTGCAAGGGTGTAACGGAAAACCTTGTAGTTGTTGAACACCATAGGGGTGCTCATTGCATTTTCGGACATGATGTATGTCTCCTTCATTTTTATTTTCACCCACGCAGGATTAACAATTAGATACACGTCCCTTAAAAAAAGAGGCGCATATTTAACTGCTAAGCCGTGTGTGGGGGAATGGTTTTTTGAAAAAGCGAACAGGAGCGAGGAGCGAATGTGATCCGCCCCTCACTCCTGTATGGCATTACTTGCGCAGGTTCAGCTTCTCGATGATGGCACGGTAACGCTCGATATCTACCTTCTGGAGGTAGCCGAGGAGGTTTCTTCTGTGGCCGATCATCTTCAGCATGCCGCGACGGCTGTGGTGATCCTTGTGGTTCGCCTTCAGGTGCTCGGTCAGCGAATTGATACGGTGGGTAAGAATTGCGATCTGCACCTCGGGAGAGCCCGTGTCGCCCTCGTGGGTCTTGTACTGCTCAATAATGGCTTGCTTTTCGTCTTTCAGCATGGTTTTTTTCACCTTTCTTTTACTATGCGTAGACCCAGCGTGGGGTGGGTGAATACCGCGCGGCGCGCGGCGATGCTCCCCTGACCGAGTAAACGTCATGCAGAAGTTATTATAGCATAGAGCGCTTTAATTGTAAAGGGCTTTTTGAAAAAAATTATTTTTTTTTGCTTTTTGATCGGGAAAACAGCCCCACCGCCCCCGAAACGATCAAAAAAACACCAAACAGCACGCGAAGCGCCCGCTCGGGGAGAGCCCCTGCCAGCAGGGTGCCGAGCAGACTGCCGCCGCAGCCCGACAGGATGAGGAGAAGAATGATGCCAAGGGGCAGCTTGATGAAGAAAAGATGGACGAGGAGCGCCGCGCCCGAGGAAAACAGAAAAAAGATGAGATTGAGGCCCTGCGCCGTCAGCTGCGGCGCCTGCTCCACCAGAGAGAGCCAGGTAACAAACAGCCCTGCACTGCCCACGCCCATGCCCGATAAAATGGCGGTAAAAAACGCCACGATCATGACGGTTACCATATCATATCACCAACAGCACGCCCGAGAGCAGCACCACGGCGGCAAAGATGCGGGAGAGGAGGGGCAGAGCCATTTTTCGCATCAGGATCGCGCCGAGAACGCCGCCTGCCACGGCGGGGAGGATCAGAAGGGGCCACTCGCCCTCGGGCAGATGCCCGAGGCGGGCATAGCCGAGGGAGGAGAGCAGCGAGAGGGGGAGCATGACCGCAATGGCCGAGGCAAAAACGGCGTGGGGGTCCTCCAGCGTGTCGCCGAGCAGACGGCGCAGGCCAAATACCACAAGGATCCCACCGCCCGCACCCAGCAGGCCGTTGCAAAGACCCGCCGCAAAGCCGATCAGCAAAAGGGGGAGCAATCGGTGAAAAAAGAGCTTCATACATACCTCACAGCAAAAACGAAAGTTTTAAGGAGAAAATTTGCCTTGCCGCTTGCATCCGACAAATTTTCGTGTTATACTATATAATGAATAACTGTATATATTATAAAAATGACCCTCTGCTTACAGTATCGGCCATTTTTTGATGCGATATTTCGGGAAAGGATGGAAACCATGCGGGAAGAAAAAAGAGATCGCGCGGAGCGCGTGACGAGGCATAGCGGCACAAGACTCTCGGAGAAGAGAGCCGATCACGCAAGGCACGAGCGGGTGCGCGCATTTGACGACGAAGAATCCTACCGCCGCGACGGACGAGCCCCTGAGGAGGCTGCACGGGAGCGCGAGGCCGATGCCGCGCGCGCGGTGCGGGATCACAACGACAAAAGAGACGAAAAGGACGGCGACGCTCCCAAGAGCGCTGCCAAAAAGGAAAAGAAAAAGGGAGGCGATCCCGATCGCTTTGCCCATCAGGTGATCCCCTATATCCTTTTCTGGGTCGCTTTGTTTGCGGGAGTCAGCTTCTTTTTGCGAGATATTCTCCATATGGGCGACTCGGCAGGCTCCTTTGGCAACTGGTTTGCCGACCTGCTTTGCGGCCTGCTTGGTGTGACGGCGTATGCGCTGCCGCTCCTTATGGTGATCCTTTCCTTCCGCTGGAAAAAGCTGGTGAAGGGAGGACTGCTGCTGAAGAAGCTCTTGCTCGGCACCCTCTTTCTCTGCCTGCTTTCTGCCATCATTCACGTCTTCCAGGACAGCAACCGCGCCGTGGTCGAAACGGCGGCGGGGCTGCTTTATGTAGGGGGAATGGACCGCGTGGGAGGCGGCCTTGCGGGCGGCTTCCTCGGTGAGTGGATGGGCAAGCTGGTCCGCCTGCCCGGCACCTGCCTGCTGGCTATGCCGCTTTTGCTGATCGTTTCGATCTATCTGGTGGGGCTGACACCCAACGGTCTTTGGCAGCGCATTACCTATAAGCTCGCTATGATGCGGGACAAGTACCGCAAGAGAAAAGAGGAGATCTATGACGGCGCGGAGGAAAAGCGCGTCAAGATCACCGACCGCGGCGGCAAGGAGGAGCCTGCAAAGCCTTCCCGTCCTGTGGCTGGCGAGAGTGCCGTTGCTCCGAGAAAGGAGGGCAAAGCACCCGTGCCCCCTGCCACGGAGGTCTCCGAGTGGCGTGAGCCACGCCCCGTCAAGCGCTCGAATGAGCCGAGACGGTATGAGTTCAGAGAAACCGAGCAGACCGAGGCGGAGGCGCTTGCCCGCCGCCGTCGGAATGAGGCTGCCGCCGAGCAGACGATGCAGGAGCTGATCAAGAGGCAGGAGCATACCCGCACAGTGCTGGCTACCGCCAAGGGCCCTGCCGTATCGGAGAAGCCCACCGCCCCCAAGACGCCCGGCGACGGTGCGCGCACCATCCTCGGTGAGGCAGGCACTCCGCCCGCCGAGGAAAGGCTGGATGCCATTCTCACCGATGTGTTGGGTGGCGTGAACATGATCTCCTACCGACAAAATCAGGGTGGAGCGGCAAGGCCTGCGGCAGCCGAGGCACCAAGGACCGTGGCGGCAGAGGCAGTCCCGCGGGACGAGAAGGGGGAGAGCACCTACTATGCTCCCTTTGCTCTGCCCGTAAGACCCGAGCCCAAGCGTGAGCCCAAGGAGCGGGATACCTCCCACATCGTGATCAAGCCGCACCCCGTTGCGCCCGCGCAGGAGCAGGTCACGGAGAGCAGGGCTGAGGAAATGTTTGATCCCTTTGACGAGCAGAATAAGGATGGCAGCATCGAGGAGATCCTGGGACAGCGCGATCCGCGCGAGGAGCCTTTCGTTACCGCTCCCGCCGAGGAGCCTCCCTTTGACGGAATGCTGCAGGAGGAGCCACTCTTTACCGACGCTGCCTCAAAGGAGCCTCTGCCTGCCAAGGACGAGCTGCCCGCCGAGTCCGCCTTGGAGGAGGGAGAGATCCTGACCTTTGGCGGTGCGATCTCCTTTGACGATGAGCCCCGCCGCACGGACGCGCCTGCGCCCACTCTCTCCTTTGCGATGGAGGATGAGGACGTGCTGGATGCCACGCAGGATGTGATCGAGGAGGACGAGGAGCCGCTGCCCCGCGAGCCGATCAGCGAGGAGATGGTTTTCGCCTATTTTGCCCGTGGCAAGGAGCCGACGGGTGAGGCGGAGCCTGTGGAGGACCGCAGTGAGCCTGCCGCCCCCGCCCCCGATCTGCCGCCCGAAAGGGAGGCACAGCGCCCCATCAGCATCGTAATGGCGGATAAGCCGCAGGTGATCACCTCGCTGATCGAGGAGGATCCCTCGATCGTGCAGGCCGAGTTGCAGCCGGTGCGCGAGTACCGCTTACCCCCCATTAAGCTGCTCAACGAGGATAAAAACGAAAAGAGCCAGGATCATACCGAGGAGATGCTGGAAAAGGCAGAGATCCTGCGCGAGACGCTGGCCAGCTTTAACGTGCGCGTGAAGGATCGTGTGGAATGCTCCCGCGGCCCGGCCATCACCCGCTATGAGCTGCGCCCCGAGGCAGGCATCAGCGTGCGCTCGGTGATCAACCGTATTGACGATATTTCGCTCAATATGGCAGCCCCCGTCCGTATTGAGGCACCGATTCCCGGCAAGCCCGCCATCGGCATTGAGGTGCCGAATGCGGTGCGTGAGACGGTGTTTATGCGAACCATGCTGGAGTCCGAGGTCTTTACCGATTCCAAAAAGCCGCTTGAGGTGCCGCTGGGACTTGGTATTGGCGGCGATATTCAGATGTGCAACCTGGCCTCCATGCCCCACCTTCTGGTGGCGGGCACCACGGGCTCCGGTAAATCGGTGTGCATCAACACCATCCTCATCAGCCTGATGTATAAGGTGTCGCCTGCCGATCTTCGACTCATTCTCATTGACCCCAAGCAGGTGGAGTTTGCCGCCTATGCTCACGTGCCGCACCTCTATGCACCGATCGTGACTGAAAGCCCGCGCGCCGTAGGTGTGCTGGCCTGCGCGGTGCAGGAAATGGAGCGCCGCTACTCCCTCATTAAGGATGTGGGTATGCGCGATATTGACGGCTACAACGAGGTGACCAAGGATGACCCCGAGCGCGAGCATCTGCCGCGCATGGTCATCGTGATCGACGAGTTTGCCGATCTGAAGATGAGCTGCCCCAACAACGATGCCGAAAATCACACCTGTCGCCTGGCGCAAAAGGCGAGAGCGGCGGGCATTCATCTGATCATCGGCACCCAGCGCCCGTCGGTGGACGTGATCACGGGTAAGCTGAAAAACAATATCCCCTCGCGCATCGCGTTCACCGTGAAGCAGCAGGTCGACTCCCGTACCATTCTCGATACCAACGGCGCAGAATCCCTGACGGGCAAGGGCGATATGCTCTATATGCCTGTGGGCTGCCAGAAGCCGATCCGTGTGCAGGGTGCTTTTGTCAGCGACGGCGAGGTGGAGCGCGTGATCACCTATATCCGCGATCACAACGAGCCCGTGCAGTACAACCAAGCCTTTATGGATCAGATCGAGGCCGAAATGGCCCGTGCCAACAGCAACGGCCGCAAGGGCGGTGAGGATTTTGATGACATCGACGACGGTGATGACAGCGAGGATCCCAAGTTCCGCGAGGCGGTGGCGCTGGCCATTGAGACCCAAAAGGTGGCCACCTCTCTTCTGCAGCGCCGTCTTGGTGTGGGCTATGGCCGTGCGGCCAAGCTGATCGACCGTATGGAGGCACTGGGCTATGTCAGCGCCCCTGAGGGAAACAAGGCCCGCAAGGTGCTGATCACCCAGCAGGAATATATGGCTCAGCTGATGAACGGTGAGGAGCCCGATGGCGGCGATTTTACCGACGAATTTAACTAAAAAAAGAAAAACGCCCAAGGAAATTTTCCTTGGGCGTTTTTTGTAACAGAAAACCACGCGATAGTCGCGTGGTTCGAAAAAGGCTATTGCCGATGAGAGGAATCAAATAAAGGGCGAGAGTAGGATGTATGATAAGAAAGGCTCCCTTGTGCAAAGGGAGCTGTCGCCGCAGGCGACTGAGGGATTGTTGAACATAGAAAACAAAGCCAAAAGAGCAAAAAGAGGAAATCAAATTACAATCCCTCCGACGTTTTCTTACGAAAACGCCACCTCCCTTTACACAAGGGAGGCTTGAGACTTAGTCCCGCTCAAGCGGGTTTACGTAATAATTGCATGGCTGGCAGGCCAATCCTTAGCGCACTTGTGCGCTGCCAGTAATGTTAGGGCTATGCCCGAAAATGAAATACCCCCCCGTTTTACGGGGGGATATTTATTGAACTCCACCGATAAGCCGGGTTCTGTCGTGAACGGCCATCTATCTGCGCCCTGCGTCGCCGCAGGGCTTCGGGATCTCTCCCGCGCCACCCGAGGGAATACGTCGGGCAAACAATCCCTCATACGGTGTTGCTTCGGATAGGGTTTACAGCAAACCTATGTTACCATAGGAGTGGGTGAGCTCTTACCTCGCCTTTCCATCCTTACCCCGAAGGGCGGTTTATTTCTGTTGCACTTTCCCGGCAGTCGCCTGCGGCTGACGTTATCAGCTATCCTGCCCTGTGAAGCCCGGACTTTCCTCACGGTAATACCTTTCGGCAACATACCGCGCGGCCGTTTGGTGAAGTTACGGCATTATTATAACACGGCAAGGGTACAAATGTCAAGTCGGGTTTGGTTGACAAGGCGGATAAAATGTGGTATACTTTTGACGATTACAAAAAAGGGGGGAGAGAGTATGTCCACCGCATTTCTGGAACACGAAAACCGCGAATTTCGGTATTTAGGCTATCCCCTTACCTTAGGGCGCGCGGAACGGGCGGTACTGCTGGCGCTGCTCGGGGCTGATGGCAAGGGGCTTGACACCTACGCGCTTGCCGAGGCATCGGGCGTGGGTGTCGGCAACATCTCCTCGGTGGTTTCCTCGATCAACAAAAAGGCCTTTCCCATCGGCGGGCGGGTCTTGATCCTGTCGGGGCGGAGCACGGGCTACCGCCTGGCAGAGGATCTGTGAGGTGGACGATGGCATTCCTTTCTTATTTCCTGCAGCTGCTGCTGTGCGCCCTTCTGCCTCTCCTCCTGCTCGGGCTTTTATCCTATGCGCTCCACCGTCTGTTTTCCTTTTTGGTGGGAGAGGGGAGCGGTCGCCCGCTGCTGCTTCTGACCTCGGCGCTTTCGGTGCCGTTGCGCGAGGCGGGGCACGCCGTGGCCTGCTTGCTCTTTTTCCATCGCATTACCGATATTTGCCTCATCAATCTCCACTCCCCCGATGGGGAGCTTGGCTTTGTGGAGCATTCCTACAACCCCCGCAACCCCATTGCCCGTATGGGAAACTTCTTTTTTGCTCTTGCACCTGCTCTGATGGGACTCTTGGCGGTATTTTTGATCCTACTGCTCTGCTTTGACGGTGTGATCCTTACCTCGTTTGAGAGGGTTGCTGTGCTGGAGGAGGCAGGCGCGGGGCTTGATGCTTATATGCGGGAGCTGTGGCAGGTGCCGATCCGCCTGTTCACCGAGGGGAGAGGAACGGCGGGCAAAATTCTTGGCTGCCTGCTGCTGCTTCTGGTGGCGCGCGGCGTGCATATCTCCCTTGAGGATCTTTGGGAGGCGCGCCTGGGGCTTGGTGCCGCTTCGGTCTGTTTTTTGATTTTTGTGGGGCTGAGCGCCCTTTTTGACGATCGCCTGCGGCGCATCATCCTGCAGGGCTTTCACACCTTTGCCTTTGCGGTTACGGCACTTTTCCTGGTGGCGCTGCTGGCCTCGGCCGTATTGCTGCTGCTTGGCGGAGCTTTTTATCTTGCAAGAAGGATCCTTGCTCTTGACCGCGAGCGCTGACCCTCACATAGTAAAAATCCCCCGCCAAGGAATTCCTTGTCGGGGGATTTCTGTTTTGAAGTGAGTAGCTCTTACTTCAGTGCGGCCTGTGCTGCAGCAAGGCGAGCGATCGGCACGCGGAAGGGAGAGCAGGAAACGTAGTCAAGACCGATCTGGTGGCAGAACTCCACGGATGTGGGATCGCCGCCGTGCTCGCCGCAGATACCGACGTGCAGGTCCTTATTGACGGGTCTGCCGAGGGTAACGGCCATCTGCATCAGCTTGCCAACACCGGTGGTGTCGAGCTTTGCGAAGGGATCGTTCTCGAAGATCTTTGCATCGTAGTAAGCGGAGAGGAACTTGCCTGCGTCGTCGCGGGAGAAGCCGTAGGTCATCTGGGTCAGGTCGTTGGTGCCGAAGCAGAAGAAGTCTGCATTGGCAGCAATGTCGTCCGCAGTGAGGCAAGCTCTGGGGATCTCGATCATGGTACCAACCTCGTAGTCGAGCTTCGCGCCTGCAGCGGCGATCTCGGCATCGGCGGTCTCAACCACGACCTTCTTAACATACTTCAGCTCCTTGACATCGCCAACCAGCGGGATCATGATCTCGGGTCTGACGTTCCAGTCAGCGTGAGCCTTCTGTACGTTGATGGCAGCGCGGATCACGGCCTTGGTCTGCATAGCGGCGATCTCGGGGTAGGTGACGGCCAGACGGCAGCCACGGTGACCCATCATGGGGTTGAACTCGTGCAGGGAGGCGATGATCGCCTTGATCTGCTCAACGGTCTTGCCCTGGGTCTTAGCCAGAAGTGCGATCTCCTCCTCGGTGGTGGGAACGAACTCGTGCAGAGGGGGATCCAGGAAGCGGATGCAGACGGGGCAGCCCTCAAGAGCCTCATAGAGCTTCTCGAAGTCGGACTGCTGGTAGGGAAGGATCTTTGCAAGTGCCACTTCTCTCTCGGCGGCGGTGTCGGAGCAGATCATCTCGCGGAATGCAGCGATTCTGTCTGCCTCGAAGAACATATGCTCGGTACGGCAAAGGCCGATACCCTCAGCGCCAAGCTCGCGAGCCTTCTTTGCGTCGGCAGGCGTGTCGGCGTTGGTTCTTACCTTCAGCTTGCGGAACTCGTCAGCCCAGCCCATGATGGTGCCGAAGTTGCCCGAGATCTCAGCGTCAACGGTGGGAATGATGCCGTCGTAGATAGCACCGGTGGAGCCGTCGATGGAGATATAGTCGCCCTCGTGGAAGGTCTTGCCTGCGAGGGTGAACTTCTTGTTCTCCTCGTCCATCTTGATGTCGCCGCAGCCCGATACACAGCAGGTACCCATACCGCGTGCAACAACTGCTGCGTGAGAAGTCGGAGGCCAAGCGGTCTTAGGAAGACAAGACCTGATAACA
>JAZNFZ010000122.1:0-22379 GCA_045576195.1 Eubacteriales bacterium
AGTCGGGCAAGGCCAAGCAGCTGCAGATCCAGCAGGCGGCGGGGCGACTTGACTCCAAGCGGCAGATGAAGAATGCCGCCTATGCCGAGATCGACCGCATTATCTTTCAGTACTATCTCGCCTATGCGGACGAGCCCCGCCCCGCGACCTTTCGGGATGCCGAGGGGCGACTGCAAAACTGCATCTTCCGCCGCCACGACTTTATTGAGCGCGACGAGATGACGGGGGAGTATTACTACAACGACCAATACCTCTTCCGCGCGGATGCCTCGCTTGACGTGGAGAGATCGCGCGAGCTTTTGTGGCAGGAAAACCGCCAGAATCTGCAAAGCGGCGCTTACGGCGACCCGACGCGGCCCGAAACGCGGCTGATCTTCTGGCAGAACATGGAGCGGACGCATTACCCCTTCGCCGCGGAGAACGTGGACCGCATCCGCGAGGAGATCAAAATGGCGCAGCAGATGGCGGCGCTGCAGGAGGAGAACGCCGCGCTTGCGGGCGAGGTGGAGAAGCGCGCGGAATATGAGGCCTATTTGGCATCGAAATTAGGAGGGAGATAAGAGATGAGTGCGAATAACGATAAGAAGATTCAAAATATGTGGAATGCAATAAAAGACGGTGTGAACAATGTAGGCACCTTTTTTGGTAGTATGGGAAACACCGTGAAAGAATGGTGGAACAGTGATACCTATGATGCAAACGAAGGCGGCGGGACACCGGTGACACCGACTCCTACAACGGACAGCCCCGTTATGAACTTCGGGGAGTATGAGGGTTTGATCAACACCGCCAAGGCCCAAAGAGAAAACACCAAGCAAATGTGGGACGACTTTGCCAAAAACGAGATCGCCCGTGCCAATGCGGCACACTCTGCCTCCTATGCCGAGGCAGATCGCTTGCGTGCGCAGGCGGAGCGCGATGCTTGGCTTTCGTTTGAGAAGTCCGCGCCGACCTACGGTGCACAGGGTGAGTCTTTGGCGCGAAGCGGCCTTGCGGGCAGTGGATACAGCGCGTATTTAGAGGGCAGAAACTATGCCACCGCGCGCAATGAGGTGAGCGCTGCCGGCGCCACCGCAGCCAAGAGCAAGGCGGCGGCCGACATGACCTATGCAGACGCGGAGGCAGACATCAACGAAAAGGTGATCGAGGGCAAGGCTGCGGCTGACACCACCTATAACGAGTTCGAAAATGGCATTCAGGCGCAGATCATTGCGGATAACAAAGAGAAGGACGAGCAGTTCCAGATCGTTTTGAAGGAGATCGAGGACGGCACGGCCACCTATACCGAGGATCAGATCAAGGCGATGGGCTTTGGCGAGGTGCAGACGAATGCGCTTATTTCGAAGGCCACCGAGAAAAACACCGCCGCCGAGCTTACCGCGAGCGTTACTGCGCTTTCTGATGAGTTTGCCGAGTTGGGTGAGAATTTTGATGTCGGCAAGGTGGATGAGCTTTTGGCACAAGAGGGGCTTTCTGACACGGATAAGCAGACCTTGGAGGGAATCAAAAAGACGTATGTGGACAACATTGTGAACGATGCCAAGACGGTGTTTGCGGGTGGCAATGCAGAGGATATTGCAGAAACGCTTTACAATGCGGATCAGTTGTGTGCCCAAGGGAAGATCAGTAAGGATGTGTGGCACTCAATTTATTTTGATTATGCGCTTACACAAGCAGAAAAAATCACGGATTTGTCTGCTTTTGAAAGCTTTTTGAAAGGGCTTGTGGACAAAGGAAAACTGACAAAAGTTCATTATAATAAAGCTATGATTCAAGCGAAGGCAAACACAGATATCATTGTACCTATGAGATCCCAAGAAACGTCTGGTATGATTGAATTAGGCGGACAAAGATTTCATTGGAGTTATAAAGGAATTGACGATAAAAAAATCGGCGATATGGAAATCAGTGCTAAAGAGATTAAAAACGAACTCAAAAGCCGCGCGCCTGGTGCAAAATTGTGGGACATTGCTTGTTTGCATGGAGAACTTTATGTAAAAACCCCTACTGGCTGGAACCAAGTCAAGGTTGATAAAGAAGACGAAAAAGACTTCTATAATGCATTGGAGTTGTATAATACAAATCGCCATCAAAATAATATAGAGAGTTTCAATGCGTGGACAAACTACGAAGAAGCTGCAAAAGCAGGATATTCAAATATTATGACTCCACTTGAATGGGCTCGACGCAAAGGTGCAAGCGGTGGCACCTATGAGGAGTATCTTAAAGAGATGTATTTTAAGTATCACGGATAACAGCGGGAGGAACTATGGCAAGTATTGCAGAAATGGCGCGGCAGGTGCGGCAATCGGGCGCGGTGAGTACGGCGAGTGCAGGAAGGCGCTCGATTGCGGAAATGGCGCAAGAGATCAGGCAGGGGACGCAGGCAGGGGTGAGTGGCACCCCTGCCGTTACGGCGACCTCGGCTCTTTCTGCCGAGCGTGATGACGAGGGAGAAAACAACGGCGGTTTTTTGGGCGGCCTTGGATATTTGGGAGAGAAGATCGGCCTTGGGGCGCTGTCGTTTTTTGAAGGTATTTGGGACTTTAGCGCAGGCTTCATTGCCGACCTTGTGGGGGCCGACGATTGGGCCGAGCAGCAGGTGGCAAACGATTGGGTCAACTACAATCACGCCGACGAATGGTTTGATCCCGGCAAGGGCTGGAAGATGGCAGGCGACGTGGCCCAGGGCATTGGCAACAGTGTGCCGTCGCTCGTGATACACGGCATTGCCGCCGCGGCCACGGGCGGCCTTTCGCTGGGTGCCAGCGCTGCTTTGACCTTTGCCACCTCGGGGCTTTCTGCTGCAGGGCAGAACGTCAAGGAGGCCTACCGCGAAACGGGTGAGCTTGGCGGCAAGGAATGGCTCTTTGGTGCGGCATCCGGTGCGATGGAGGGCGCGATCGAGGCGTTCACCGATGATGTGCTCGGCTGGGGTACGGGTACCGTTAAAAAGGCCTTTGGCAAGGACATGGTGAGCTCGCTCACCCGTGACGGGCTTGGCAAAACGCTTCTCAAGTCCTTTGGCGGTGAGGCGCTGGAGGAAGCCGTTAGTACTTATTTTACCCCTTTCATCAAGCGCATGACCTACGACAAGGATGCCGAGGGTGCAAGCGCGAAGGATATTTTGTATGCGGCGACGATCGGCGGCCTTTCGGGCATGCTGATGGGCGGCACGGGTAAGGTGCTCAGCAACACGGCCCATACCGTTCGCGGCGCGAATATTGCCAAGAAGGGGCAGGCGGACAGTCTGATCGCCACCGCGCGTGAATATGTGGAAACGGCCGAGAAGGGCGAGGTGGAGGCCGATGCCTTTACCTACCTGAAGCAGGCGCTTGACACGGTGGAGAAGAGCCGAGGAGCGGAAAGTGGACCGTCGGGGACGGCAGAGGGCTCTGTCGGGTTTGATACCTTTGCACAGAAAAAGGCGCTGGGGGAGCTGGAGCAGGCGGTGACGGCCGCGGTCTATCAGCCCTTTCTTTACAACGAGGCAACGGCGATCGTGCAAAACCCCGAGGTTTTTGCCGAGAGCGTCAACCGCTATTTCAGCAATATGGACACGGGGGAGAAGATCTCGGTGAGTGCCGAGGAGCTGACGGCGGGCATTGATTTCAGCAGCAAGAGGAGCTTTCGCAAGAGCCTGCCAAAGGCCTTGCAGACCAACGAGAAGCTACGGACACTGACCGTACTGCAGACGGCCAACCGCCTTTCGATGGATACCGAGTCCTACGCCGCGGCGTTTGGCGACGGCACCATGGCCGAGGAGATGATCAACGACCAAAACCTTAACCACTTTATTGCAGGTGCCACCCAGGCGCAAAAAAACGCCGTGGGAACGGCGTTGGGTGTTGCGGATTGGGACACGGCGACGGCGAGGGAGGTCAACGAGAAATACCGCGAATTTTTGGAGCGTGGCGGTGCCGAGCAAGCCGTGGCACAGAAGAAGGCCAGGGAGGCGCTTTTGGCCATTGACGAGGGCAAGGCGAAGGGCAAGGTGCCTGCCAGCATCCGCCTGCAAAAGGACGGTGCGCGGCGCTATATTGAGGGCGGCGTGGACGTTGGCATCTACAAGGACGGCGACGGGTATTATGCGCACGACTACACCGATGGCGTGAGCTCGAAGCGGCTTGACCGTGCAGGGGCGCAGGAGTTTTTGAACAACGTGCGCAAGGTGGCGGCAGAGAGAGCGAATCGCGTTGAAGCGGGCGAGAGGATGGCGCTTGGGAAAACCGTGGATAATAAGCCGTTCGTTGAGATTGAAAATGATATTTTGGATGGTGTTCCCGAAAAGGATTGGATCAAGACGGTTAAAAACAATCTTTCAAAGAAATTCCCCAACGGCATAAGGCTTGGTCGAAATACAGTGAAGATCAATCAATCCACGCGCAAAGAAATGACCTTTTCCAAGTATATGAAATGGTTAAAGAAAAACGACCCGCAGGCCTTTTCGGACAAGCTGCGAGCAACGGATAATGTGGATGAGATCTTGCAGGCGACAACGGATTGGGTCAACGAAGGGTTGAATCATCCGCGAAGCGACAGTATTACTGATTTTGCAAGAGGAACTGTTCTTATCAAGGTAGGACAGCGCGATTATTCTGCCGAGGTCGTTGTGGGTAGTACAAATGATGGCTCTATGATGATGTATGACATCATCAATCTCACGCCAACTACCATAACAAAAAAAATAGAGACACGTAGCGCCATAGCCGGTGATCCCTCACGGGAAGCCAACAGAAGGACGCAACGCCTCTCTGATAACAGTATACCCCAAAGCGGAGAAAAAAGCAATAGTTTTTCTGAAAAAAATTCGGAAAATGTTGCCGAAAGGAGTGCTTTGCACCAAAACGAGGCCAAAAATGCGGCGGAGGAGGCCGAAAATACGGCCAAAACGCAGGCAGAGGGCAAGAGCGAGAGCGAGGAAAAGCGGAGCACGGGGGATATTGCCATTGACGTGTGGGCCAAGGAGCACGTGCCGCACTACAAGGAGCTTTCGGGCTCTGCGCGGCAGACCGTGCGGGCGACGATCCGTCAGGCGCGCGCCCACGGATTTTCGGAGGCCGAGGTAAAGACCTTTGCCTCGGTGGCGGCGCATTCGGGGCTTCGCATTGTGTTTGACACGGTGAGCGCCGATCAGGGCGACGCGCTGTATGATGGCTCCAATACCATTTACATAGACCCCAATGCACCCGTGGAGCGGCGCTGTGAGCGGCTTTTGCTGCACGAGGGGTGGCACGCGGTGTTTGTCAACCGCATCAAAAAGTCGGCCAAGCTCTTCCGTAAGGCGTTGAAGCAGGCCGACCCCGACCTTGCCAAGCAGATCACCGACCAATATACCGAGAGGTATGAGGAGCGCAAGACCCCCAAGGAGATCTATGCGCCCGTGATCGACGAGGAGATCGTGGCGGGGCACATTGAGGAGATCCTGGGGCACGAGGGTGTGTGGGAGTATATTCTTGCCGAGGACCCCAAGACTGCCGACGGGTGGCTTGACTATTTCCGCCGTTCTGCCAGGGAATACAGCACCCTGCACGCGCTGCCTGCCGAGGCCAGACGCTTGGCGCGCAAGTACAAAAAGATGTTTGAGGCCTTTTCTGCCCAAAACCGCGGTAACAATGCCGCTATGGCACCCAAGGTGGGTGCCTTGCGGGATGACGAGCGGGCGGCGATGGGGGCGGTTAACGCCAACTATGCTGATTATGACAAGCCAATCACAGAAAAGGATGTTGACGTTTTGCGCTCTATTGGGAAGAAGAGTGTCAATGAATTTACCTCGGAAGAAATAAAAATCGCCCAAAAGTGGGCGTACAAGTTTTATAAGGAGTTTGGTGTTAAGTCACCGTTCTTCCGTGCATGGTTTGGGGATTGGCGAGCAAATTCGGGTGACGGATTAATGCTACCAAAGATAGATGTTTTCGCTGTTATAAAGGCAGGAAATGCAGTGAATGCTGACACTGGAAGAAAAATCTCGTGGAATTCAGAAGCCGCCAAAGAATCCACCTTGAACGCGCCGAAACGGCACAAGGACGAAATCGGAATAATTGCCGCAAACATGTCGGAAATCGTTAAAAGTGCGATACTTTTGGATAGCGCGGTTTCGATTAAGAAAAGCGAAAGGAAATTACCGGGAACGGCATTCATGCACAGCTTTTATTCCATGGTGCCGATAGATGGTCATATTACGCTTGTAAAACTGTTTGCAGAAGAAGCGGTGTCGCTGAAAAGCGGTGAATCGTTTACAAGGGCGTATTCGTTAAAGCGCATAGAAAAAGTAGCTGAGTTTGATAACGGTGTTCACCTCGAAAACGAGGGCTTAACCGAGTCGCACTCAACTACCACTTATAGTATATCCGATTTGTTTGCATTTGTCAAGCAATATGATAAAAATTTTTCTCCCAAACCCGTTCACGAGGCGCTTTTGAACGAGGATGGCACGCCGAAGGCGTTTTATCACGGCACATCGAACGAATTTTACTCTTTTCAAAAAGGGCACAAGCGGACGCGCGGACGGTTGAATTTTGGGCAGGGCTTTTACTTTACACCAAGCAAAAGCATGGCGGAAAACTATGCAGAGGGTAAAAATGCACGGGTGATGGAGTGCTATGTTGCATTGAAAAAGCCCTACGTTGTGTATGGCACGACGTTTGACCAAAGCGATTTTGAGGCAATTGGCGACGGAGTGACGAGTGAGAACGTGACACAGCGTCTGCAAGCGCTTGGTTATGATGGTATTATTGCACGAACCTATAACGGGAAGGACAACCCTATCAATACCGTTGTGGCGTTTGAGCCGACACAGATCAAGTCTGCCACCAATAACATCGGTACCTTTGATGGCAGCAACCCCGATATTCGCTTTGCGTTGCCGCGAGGGGATGCAAAACACGCATCTTCCAAAGGAAGTGACGTTTTCGCCGAAGGGCGAAAACAACAGACGTCTGGGAATTTGGAGGGTGATGGAAGGAGTAAGCAAAAAAGCAGCGACACCATCACGATGTCGAAGGGACAGCATTTGAAGATCAAGGCAAACTATCATGGCGAGAAGGTATTTGACAAGGTTAAGATCGCCAATGCGCTGATGGATATTGAAGCGGTGTCTGAGCTGAAGCCCTCGACGTTTGATGCCTTGATCGAAGAGCTTTGGAAGGGCTTTAACGGCAAGCTTGGCGAGGACGGCTACCGTTTGCAGGCCGAGGTGGTATGGGATAGCATTCATGCCACGATCTTATCTGAGGCGGGCGATTATCTGCTTGATCAGGAGTACCGCTATAAGGAGCCTGCGCTTTCAAAAATGGAAACGCAGATCACGGATGCTCTGAATCGCATTATTCAAGAGGCGCGGCCCTCGATTGCTTCCAAGCAAAGGACAGAAACGCAAAGTCTGCGAAAGCAGGCAAATTATTGGCGCGAGGAGCACGCCAATGCTGTGAAGGGCAACAAGCTGCGGGCACAGATCGCCGAAAAGGTACAGAGCATTAAAAACAGAAAGCTTGGCACCTTCCACAACGTGACCAAGTTCAAAAGCGACGTGTTCAAGGACTCGATCGAGGCCCTGACGAAAACGCAGTGGCGCGGCACGCTCTACGTCAACACCGTGCGAAAGGCCATGGCGGGGCTTGCGGCCTGGTATCACAAGGATAACCCCATGCTTTGCAGCACCGAGGACGGCAGTGGCCTTTATGTGGAGGGCATTGCGGGAAAAATGAACGATCTTGCCGCTCTTGAGGGCGAGTCGCTTTCTGTGGAGGAGCTGCAGGCGGTGCTTGATGTGATCACCTATTTTGATCATTTTGCGGAAAACTGGAACAAGGTATTTCGCGCGGGCAAATGGGTGGAGGCTGAGCCGCTTGCCAACGACTTTATCAAGCATCTTCAAGAGGCAAGCGGTGCTAAGAACGACAAGACGGGCCTTGCTCTGCGGCTCTTGCGCTCCCGCGCCTTCCGCGGATACACCCAATTTTTCGGCGACCCCATGACGGTGGCGCGGATGATGGACGGCTATGGCGACGGCTTTTATACCGAGATGCTTGGGGAGCTGCGTAAGGCTGCTCTTGACGCGCAGGTGGCAGAGATGGAGATCCGCACAGAGCTGGATGCCTTCGTCAAGAAGAACAAGCGCTATCTCGAAAAGGCGCGCGCCGAGGAGGTGGAGTATCGGGGCAAGAAGATCTCTAAGCTCTCTCTGATCGGCCTTTATATGACCATCAAGCGCAGCCACGCGGCGGCCGGCTTTGCGCTGAGCGGCTATAAGTATAGGGATATTCACGGTGAGACCGTGCGCCTGCACGGCCTACCCGGTGTAGATGAGTTCAGCACGGCGGAGGAGCTGTTGCAGGCGGCCGAGGGCGAGCGCGGCCTGATGGAAACGCTCTTTGATAAAAACGACAAGGAATATATCGCCATTCTCGAAAAGGTATATAACCACGATGCGCGTGAGCTGAAGCGAAAGCGCGATATGGAGCGCCTGGGCTTTTCCAACGTGACCGAGGGCTACTATTACCCTATCAGCCGCGGCTTCCGCGCGGAGAATGTGGATACCGATATCAAGGGCGAAATTGAGCACGTGAGCAACGCCTCGTTTAACAAGAGCATTGTGCAGGGAGCCAAGCAGGCGCTTTCCATTGAGCCTGCCGACGTGGTCTTTGACCGCCATTTGCGTGCGGTGTGCCAATATGCCTATCTTTCGCCTGTGATCGACACCTACAACGTGCTTTACAACCTCGACACAGGTGGCAACCTAAACGACCCCACCAGCGTGGCCAGCGAGAGTGAGACGGTTTGGAGGGACGGAAACAAGTATTTCAAAAAGCTGATTGCCGACATTCAGGGGATCAAGCGGGGCGGCGGGGATGCAACCCGTATTCTCGGAACGCTTCGCGGCAGCTATGCCAAGTATCAGCTTGGCGCTAACCCCAAGGTGTGGGTGACACAGCTTTCCTCCTTCTTTGCCGCAGGCAGTATGCTGGATGCCACCTCGATTGCAAAGGGCATGACGGTATCTGCGCGCGATGTGGACAAGTACTGCTCCTTGGCCAAGCTGCGTGATTATGATAACAGCGCCGCGATGGCGCAGGCGGTGCTTGACACTGCCTCAAAGCGAGCGGGTAGCCGCGTGAGCCGCTTTGGTGACCTTTTGATGGAGCCAATCGGCAAGGTGGACCGCTTTGTGGTAACACGGCTGTTTGGTGCCTGCCAGGTGCAGGTGGAGAAGGACGGCGGCCCGAAGCTTGGCACCGAGGAAAACAAGGTGGCGGCGGGCGAGATGCTGACTCGTGTGATCTTGGAGACCCAGCAGAACTCTATTGCCACCGAAAGATCTGCCGCAATGCGCTCGGGCAATGAGATCTGGAAGACCGTGACGATGTTCTCGGCCGACGCGATGAAGGTGCTGGGGCGTGTGATCGACGGCCTTGGAGAGGTGTTGACGCTGAACACCCGCATCAAGAACGCAAGCACCGAGGAAGGCGCCGCGCTGAAGCCACAGCTGAAGGATGCAAAAAAGCGCCTGTCGAAGGCACTGATGGCCTTTTTGCTGCAGGCGGCCGCCATGACGGGGATCGCGGAGCTTTTCCGCTTCCTTTACAACAAGGATCGTGATGAGGATGAGACCGTAGGAAAAGAGCTTGTGCTTGATACGGTAGGAAATCTGATGGGCGGTATGCCGGTCATCCGTGATGCGTATTCCTTTGTTACAGAGGGCTATGAGGTTGACAACTACGCCTATTCGGCCGTCAACGACCTGCTTAGCAGTGCCAAGGCCTTTGTGGAATCGTTTGAGATATTCGGCACAGAGGAGAAAAGCTCGCAGGACGTGGCGCGCAGCTTGAAAAACCTGGTCAATTCGGTTGGTCAGGTCACGGGAATTCCCACCAGAAACGTCTACAATGTGGTATACGGCCTTACAAAGCGCGTATCGGAAAAGGGCGCTTACCGTATGGATAACGCCTTTTATGACAAAAACTACCGCACGGATCTTGCAAAGGCGCTGGAGGAGGGCGACGACGATATGGCGGCGTTTCTTTTGGATCTGACGCTTGGCGAGGAAAGCTATGGCGGTGCCACGGGGGCTGTGAAGGACGAGCTGTTGGGGCTTCTTTCCAACGGCCACAGTGTGCTGCCGAGGGCAGTGCCGAAGGAGTACACCATTGACGGTGAGACCGTGGAGCTTTCGGAGGAGCAGCAGGGAACTGTGGCGCAATACTACACGGAGATTCCCGCAACGCTTGACGCGCTGTTTACAAGACGCGAATACAAGGCCCTTTCACAAAAGGATCGCGTGGCGGCCATTGGGTATGTCTACGACACCTATCGCGCGACGGCCTTGACACAGGCCACGGGCCATGATTTCGGAAGCGGCGCGATGCGTGTGGCCAGCGTGGTGGGCATTGACACGGTTGCCTTGGTGCAGGCTGCGACCCGCGGCATTGAGAGCGACCTTGACAAAAACGGCAAGAGCATTGCCGGGAGCAAGCGCAAGAAGGTGGTTGCGGCCATTTCGGCGCTGAGCATTCCCCGTGAGCAAAAGCTTTTGCTGATCGCGGCGAAGGGATACTCTCTGCAAAACGGTGATGCAGGCTTTATGAGTGTATCGACCGCCAAGCGCACGCTGCTTAAATACATTCTTTCTCTTTCCCTGCCGAAGGCCGAGAGGGAGGCGCTTGCCACGCTTTGCGGCTTTGAGGTGCGAAATGGCAAGATTTTGATGTCATCGGTGGCGTGAAGCACACGCCGCCGACCCTCAAGGGTGCATTTTGGGGTCAAAAAAGCTTGCTTTTGCGAGTTAATGGCGACAAATTGCAGTAACTTTTGTGTTACAATGAGGTGAGGAGGGATGCCTATGTCAATGTCGATCTCCCCTGCCGCAAAAACCGAGGTCAGCAAGATCGTGTGCCCCTCATGCGGCGAGAGGGTAAAAAACGTGGGTCTTTTGAAGGACAGCCGCGTAAAGGGCCTTGTGTTCCGCTGCAAGAGATGCGGCGCCTATCACGAGGTGAAAACAACTGCATAACAAGAGAGCCGATATCCGTTGAGATGAGAGCCACTTACACCCGAGAGAGGGTGTTGGTGGCTCTTTTTTTCTTGAAATTCAAAAAAGGAGGAAGAGCCATGAAGGACAATCGCTTTGCCACCAACAAGGGCGGCGTGATCAAGGCACCGCGCCCTGTGACCGATCAGCCCAAGTCGACCGTAGTCAAGGGCAACGACCTGAGAGACGGCAACGGAACCAAGAAGAAATAAATTGCTACAAGCAAAGGAGTAAGGTATGAACGACGAAAAGGATCTTGATCTCCTTGAGGAGGAGATCGACGAGGAAGTGGCCGAAGAGCCCGTGAATGAGGCCGAAGAAACGGCCCTTGACAACGACGGCGGTGAGGATGATTTTGAGTACGACGAAAACGGCGACATCATTCTTCCCGACGATAAGGAGGCCACCGAGGAGGAGGCCGAGGAGCCTGCGGTGGAAACCGAGGAGCCTGCAAAGGAGCCTTCCGAGGAGGCCGAGAAAAAGCCTGCCGAGGACGAGGAAAAGGCGGCGCTGCGGCGCGAGCTGGAGGCCCTGCGCCGCCAGACCCGCGACACCCTGAAAAAGATGGGTGTGGAGGCCGAAAGCGAGCTTGACGGCCTTGTACGCCTGGCGGCAGAGGCTGAGGGGGTATCCGAGGAGGAATACCGCAAGACCCGCGACGAGCAGCAGGAGATCGAGGCTGCGAGACGGCAGCTGAGGCTTGCTGCCTTTGAGAAAAAGAAGGCCGCCGATCTTGCCGCGGTGCAGAGTGCCTATGCCGACACCAAAAAATACGGCTCGGTGGATGAGTTTCCCAATTCCAAGCGCTTTAAGGAGCTGATGGACAGCGGTAAGCTGACCCCTGCCGAGGCCTATGCCGCCTCGCACCCCGACGCGCTGCAAAACGCCCCCAAGACCGAGAAAAATCCTCTTGCGGGCACCAAATCGCACATCAAATCATCCGTTCCCAAGGGGGCGGCACGGGAGAAGATCGCCATGCCGAGGGCGGCGCTTGCCGAGTGGCGTGAGCTCTTTCCCGGAAAATCCGACAAGGAGCTGGTAGAGCTCTACAAAAAAACATTTGACAAGTAAAGGAGTTTTGAAAAAATGGCAGAAAAAATCGTTTACAGCGCCGGCATCGAAACCAATCACCCGATGTTTGGCAAATTCATTCATCCCATCAAGGCATTCATCGAGGATGAATCCAACCTCTGCGAGAAGCAGAAAAGTATTCTGGACCTTCTCTTTAACGTGGAGAAGTCCAGCCGCTTTGCCGAGGCTGTGCTTGGCGAGAGCGACTTTGACACCTTTATGGCCAAAAATGAGGGTGAGGCTGCCGAGTATGATACCGTGCAGAAGACCTTTGACAAGACCATCGAGCACATTGAGTTTGCCAAGGAGTTTGAGATCACCCGCAAGATGGCGGCCGACGCGAAGATTGGCATCGGTGCCAACATCAAGCAGCGCCCGAGAAAGTTCATTCGCGCCTACTACAAGACCCGCATCAAGCTGGCGGCACAGGCTCTGATCAACGGCACTGCCGCGGAAATGACGTTTAACGGCGCTACCGTTAATCTGAAGACCGGCGACCAGCTGCCCCTGTTCAGCAAGTCTCACAAGTACTTTGGTGACAAGATGGGCAGTGCGGTACAGTCCAATCTCTTCTCGGGCGATTTCACGAGCGATTCCGAGAAGTTTGAGATCGCGCTCTCGACCCTTGCCAACAAGCTGCGTAATTTCAAGAACGACAACGGCGAGGTGCTGGGCTACGTGGCCGACGTGCTGATCATTCCCTGCAACCGTCCCCGCCTTGAGATGATGGCCAAGCGCATCATCGGCTCGGAGCGCACCACGGGCAGCGCAAACAACGACATCAACACCCAGTACGGCAACTGGACGCTGGTGGTGCTGGACGGCTGGGAGACCGATGACGACCGCTTTATGATCATGTCCTCCGAGGCCAACAAGAATCTGCTTGGCAACATGTTCTACAACCGTGAGGTGCTGGACGTGGTGTACGGTGTGGATGATCACACCCGCAACATGTACTGGAACGGCTACTGCCGCATGGGCGTGGGCTTTACCACCTGGAAGCACATGGCGCTTGCCGTATCCTCTGACGAGGCGGTTGAAGGTACCACCTTCATTGACATCGCTACTGCCTGATCGGGAAGGAGCGTAAACGATGCGCGTATCCGATCTTTACCGTGAGGTGGCGCAGCTTGGGTTTGAGGATTCGCTGGAGAGCGGCGACCGCTTTTTGTTCGCCGCCAACCGCGCGCTTTTGCAGATCGGGGCGATCCGACCGCGAGAGGGGGTATTGCTTCTCTCCCATCGTCCCCTTGAAAACCAGATCGCGGCAAGTGGATTTGCCGCGATCTCGCGCAGTGAGGACCTTTGCTTTTATGCACCGCGTGCCCGCGCCTTTTATTTTGAATGCGACGGAAACGGCACCGCCTATATCGAGCGGGAGCAGAACGGCGAATGGCTGCAGATCGGCGAGGTAATACTTGCGGCGGCGGGGGGCTTGTTTACCCCTTACCGCGGTTTTGTGCGTGCCGATGGTGAATTTTTCGAGGGGCGCGTGCGGCTGCGCTTTGCGGGTGACTTTACCTACGCCGTGCGCGGCGTGGCGATGTATGATGAGACCTTCTCCGAAAATCCTGATGATATCCCTGCTTATGCGCCGAGCATGCGCTATGACGTTGCGGCGCTGGCGCCCGATTTTCTTTCCTTTTGCCTGCCGCCGATCAAGGAGGACGTTGCATACGAGACAGAGGACGGTCGCATTTTGGTTTTGCCCAGAGAGGCGGAGCGAGGCCTTTATAGGGTCTGCTACAAGCGTATTCCCAAAAAGATCGATGGCGAGCAAATGCCGGAGGACAACGACACGGAGCTTGACCTTGACACCGATCTTTGCGCGCTGCTACCGCTTTTGGTGGCGGCCTACATCTGGCTTGAGGACGAGCCCTCGATGGCGCAGTATTACCTTTCGCTTTACCGCGAGAGGGTGGCAGAGTTTGAAAAAAACGATACCTCGCCGATCAGAGCCGCTGTTTTCAAGGACGCGACAGGATGGTAAGCTATGGCATATAAAACACAAACAAATCTACTGGCGGAGAGGGAGACCTACAACCGCTATTACGGCGGCTTTCGCGGTGTTGATTTTTCCAGCGATCATACGCAGGTCATCCCCCAGCGCCTGGCCTACGCGGTGAATATGTACCGTGACTACGGCTCGGGGCAGGGGCAGGCGCTGGAGACCGTGCCCGGCTTTCGCCGCCGATTCGTGGCGCCGGGGGGCGAGCGGATCTATGGGATACATTCCTATCTGTTGCGCGACAAGGACGGTGTGGAGACGAGAAAAACGCTTGTTCATGCCGGGACACACCTTTACCTGTGGGATGACCTTTCCAAAAGCGTTAACGTGGAAAAGACGGTGTCGGTCAATCTGCCCCTTGGGGTGGAGCTGCCCGACACCAACGGTATATATTCCTATCAGCTGCTCCCCAAGGGCGAGGTTGCATCGGTGATCTCTGTGGAGAGGGTAAGCGACGGCGAGGAGCTTTTTGTTGAGGGCGCGGTCGAATCCTCGGTTGTGATTGAGGACGGTGCGCTGATGCTGCGTCGCAGCGGCTTGGAGGTGGGCGAGGCGGTGCGCGTTTGCTATTGTGAGGCAGCGTGCACCGAGAACGATCACCTTCTTTTGACCATTGAAAACGACGGGAAAGCCCTTCTTGAGATGAACGAGCACAAAAGCACCTCTTTCGTGTTTCTCAACAAGATCTATCTGATCGACGGCAAAAACTATCTCGTTTATGACGGTGAAAGGCTGATGCGCGTGACGCATAACGCCTGCGTGCCGACTACCTATCAGTCGATCGAGCCCGCAGGCAGGCCCGCGGACGAGGAAACGAAGGACAATGAATTTCGCCAGCGCAATCTGCTCAGCCCGTATTTCAGGCACACCTACGTGGGGGACGGCGTGAGCAAGGATTATTATCTTATGGAGCGCGATGCCCGTCTTGTCAGCGTGGAGGTATACGGTCATACGCTGACGGTTGACACGGATTATGAGTACGACAGAGAAAAC
Source organism: Eubacteriales bacterium (assembly GCA_045576195.1). GTDB lineage: Bacteria > Bacillota > Clostridia > Oscillospirales > CAG-272 > Firm-07. The sequence goes on from JAZNFZ010000122.1 coordinate 15,099, forward strand.
GGGGTGATCAAATTTCACGAGGCGCCCAAGGCGCCGGGGGATGCCGAATATCCGAGAGGGTATGCCGGTATCGTCGTAACGGCCAAAAAATGGGTGCAAGAAAAGGACCCCTTGACGGACGCATATTACGATCTCAAGGAGAACATTCTCGGTTGTACGATCGCGACCGTGTTTGACGGGCGCGTGTTTCTTTCGGGTAACCCCAAGTGCCCCAATCAGATCTTTTGGTGCGGAAGGGACGACGGAGGCCTTCCCGACCCCTCTTATTTCGGTGTGGCGGACTTTGTGCTTGCCGGTCTCGGTGAATCGGCCGTGCGCGCCATGGTGCCCGTGGCCAACACGCTGATGGTGCTGAAGGGCGACACCCAGCAGGACGGCAGCGTGAGCTATTTGTCACCGCATGAGACGGGTGAGGACGCTATTCCCGTTATCTATACCAGTGTGCAGGGCCTGCACGGCATTGGTTGCCTTGGGGCGGCCGCAAACTTTTTGGATGACCCCGTATTTGTTTCGCGCTTGGGGCTTGAGGGCATCGGTACGCTATCGGTGCGCCTGGAGCGTGCCATAGAGCACCGATCCAGCCTGATCGACGCGAAGCTGACAAACCTTGATCTGACGAAGGCACGGCTTGCCGAGTGGGGCGGGTATCTTGTGCTACTTGTTGACGGCAAGATCTTTTTGGCCGACAACCGCCAACGCTATACCCACGAAAGCGGTGTGATGCAATATGAATGGTACTACTTAGAGGATATTGGTGTTTGGGACGGGCAGTATTTTGAATTTCGCTATGCCACGGAGCTTCCAAAAGTGCTTTCGGAGGCGAAGGTACGATACACCCCTCGAGAGGGCGAGGAGGCGAAGAGCCTGCAGCTTTGCTTGGCGGATGCCGTATATGACGCCGCGCTTGACCGCAGCCTTGACAAAAGGGGGGAGATCGTCAACCCACCCTTGGAGGATGGTAAGGAGAGCGCCACCGTGTATGAGGGTGTGGCTTTTGTCGAGCAGGACGGTGAGCCCGTGGAGCTTGGCGTGGTGCCGTTTCTTGTGTGCGAGCGTAAGCGTCCCGACAAAACGACCGAAACGGTGGCCTGCCTTTGCGAAGAGCGCGGTGGTATGACGGGTGGTATCTTTCGCCCCGCGTGCGAGCTGCAGACCGTGGATGACGTTTTGTATTTCGGTACCGAGAACGGCGTGATCTGCTCGTTCAACACCGATATGCGCGATGAATCGGGCGAGATCTCGCCTGTTTATTACACCTTTGACGGCCGCACGATCTTTAGCGGCTGTGCCACCAAGATGGACTGCTGCGACATTCCGCATCTGACCAAGAGCACGGTGAAGAAATCCACGGTGATCAAGACCAAGTCGATGCAATCCTCCGCGGCCAAGCTGAAGGTGCGCACCAACAAGAAGCCCTATGCACAGATCGCAAGGATCAACAGCACGGTGTTCTCCTTTGGCAATGTGGATTTTTCGGAGTTCACCTTTATCATGACCGACCAGAGTCTGTTTGCCGTCAAGGAGAAGGAAAAAAAGTGGGTGGAGAAGCAATATTTTCTCTATTCCGACGAGTTTATGAAGCCCTTTGGGGTGTATTATGTCTCCTTCCGCTATTCGGTGGTGGGCAGATACAAGCAATAAAGGAGCAAGTTGATGGAAAAATTTAAGAAAATCACCGATAAAGACATCTCCTCCCGAGGGGTACAGGCGCTGGCGGACAAGCCCAATGCCGCCGCGCGGTATGGCGTGGGCGGGCTTTCGCCGGCGGATCTGAAGGAATGGTTTGACAAGCTGGCAAGCTTTCTGGCGAGGCACATCAACGATATTACCGACATCCTTGGCTCAGATAAGGCAGCGCAATATATCTGCATTGCCCTTGGTGAGTTGGGAATTGGAGATCTTGCTGCCTTGATCAAATCGTTTGAAGACGGCACATTTGCAAATAAGGTGCTGAAGCTCGCCCCTCCCGGTGCCACCACCGACCACGAAACCCTGCAAGATGTGATCAACGAGCTGGGTAAGGCTATTTCAGAGCACCGTGAGGAGACCAAAAATGATGCAGATGCACTGGATGCTGCCTTTACCGACGGCAGCATTTCCGATAAGCTGAAAACCGGATTTTCTGAGGGGACCATCACTCACACGCTGCGGCAGGCGCTGATGCATCTGTACTCCGATATGGTGAGTAAAAAAATAGCCTATGTTGCTGATCTGCTCGCCGGTGAAGCAAAAGCTTTTGCAATAAGTAAAGATGGAGTGCAGAAAATGATTCGAGTTTCTACCATTCCTTATGGCAACTCGATTGTAGAACGTGATGCTGACGGTTTGATCCACGTGGCTGTTACCGAAAAAAGCACCTCCGGTCATGCCGTAAACAAGGGGTATGTTGATGAAACCTTTGCAACAAAAGAACTTGTTGCTCTCTGTGCGAGGACGTTATACGTTGACAAAAAATTTGCAAATTCTTTGGAACTTTCTTTGGATCCAATAAATTTTACACTCACCATCAGGCTCTTAAATAAAGAAGGTGCTGAAATTTCCAGTGATGTTGTAGATCTCCCCTTGGAGTCTATGGTGGTGAATGCCACTTATGCCGACGGTACACTGACACTTGTTCTGCAGAATGGAAATACGGTTGATATAGACGTGTCGAAAATCGTGTCGGGCCTGGTGCCTAATTCCCGCACGATCAACGGCAAGAAGCTGGAGAAGGATATCACCCTCAGCGCCTCTGATGTTGGCGCCGTGCCGACGACGCGCACGATCAACAACAATCCGTTGTCGGAGAATATCACCCTTGGCGCCTCTGATGTGGGGGCGTATACCAAGGAGGAAGTTAAGAATATCGCCGCAGGGAAGCTTAATGCACATTCGGGGTATGGGGACTACACCTATGTTTACGGCGTGGGAAACACGGGCAATCAGCTGATGCAGGTCATTCGTGTGGGTGTCACCCCCAATTCGTTGGCGCACCGTGACGAAAAAGGGCGGCTCAGTGGTGCCGCCCCCGAATCGGACAACCATCTTACCAACAAGAAATATGTAGATGAAAAGAACACCGCGCTTGACGGGCGCTTGATTGCGGCCGAGGAGGAGCTGGCCGCTTTGAACCTGATCGTGGGGCAGACGATCATCACGGAAGCAGAAGTTGAGGACACCTTCTCTGCAAGGCAGACGGCGGGCGGGCTTGACATCATTGACGGACTTACCACCGAGGTGAAGAAGGTTGTCGGCAATACTGTTGCCAAAGATGGCGCACTTGTCAATGCCACTTTTGGCGGTATCAAAAGCACAGGTAGAAATCTTCTTGATGTTTCTGGTGCAAAGGGGCAATATGGCTTTGTTGTTACAGCCGATAACAATACATTAACTTTTAGTGGCACGCCCAGTAATAATTACTGTGAATTTGTTAAGATTGTAAACCCAGATTGGTTGCAAGCCGGAAAAACCTATTGCATATATCAATCCGCTGGCAAAGATTATGGAACTGGTAAACCATTTATAGGTATTACGGGAGCCACAACCAAACCCGATGGAACAAAAAGTTATTTTTCAACAGCGGCAGGTGATGCCAAGCTCACAATAGAAGATGGATGTAGTTATTCATTCACTTTGAGTGCAAATGGTTTTACCGTTGGCACACCAATAACACCGTTTAGCATTTCCTTTATGGTGTGTGAGGGCAATACTGTTCTTCCTTATGAGCCTCATACGGAAGATGCCACTTTCACCCTTGCAAAGTCTGTGGAGCTTGGTAAGTGGGACACACTTGATGTGGAGAATAATCAAATAGTGCGACAGACACACACTTTGGATTGGGCAAACGGAATATCCTATGGCTATCAAGGAGTAAATGTAAATAACTTTACTTTTTCCGTAAGCGGTGCTCCATTGTGTGTCGCAAGTCAATTTGTAAGCAATTACTACACTTATGGTGCAAATGCAGACAAAACAATTCATATGATTGCTTCCGGGGCATCGACAATATTTGTTGTTCAAGATGCGTCTTGCAAGAGAATAAACGATGACGGAAGTGTGGATGGCGAAGCAACAAGGGCGGCATATAAAGCACTTTTTGCAAAGATAGGCTTACAAATTGCCTATCAAACCGCAGAGGTACAATCCACCGAAGCCGTTGACTGCCCCACGGGGTATGTGGCATACAACGGAGGCACGGAACGAGTGGTGCAGGGCGATGTGGACAACAGCGCGCACGGTGCGGAGTGCACCGTGACCCAGACCTATTACGTTTCATACGGAGGTGACACGTGATGAAGATATTGAAGAGAAAGCCGATCGCCCCCAAGGATCTGGATGCCTTGGCGGGGGCTGCGGAGCATAACGATGCGGTGCGCCAGCTACGGCGCCCGCTGCTTGCTGCCTTTGACAAGTACAAGACCAACATCAATTACGGGGTGATCACCGAGACCGAGGAGATCCATGCAGAGGTGGTGGGCTGGTACCGCCGCCTGCTTGATCTGGATCCCACTGCGGTGGCAGAGGTGCCTGCGGCGATCCTGCCCTATGTATGAGAGGAGAGGGCCATGACATACAAGCTGCTTGACGATCACACGGGGGTGGTGCTTTCGCGCCAGCCCTGCGTGATCGAGGAAAAAGAGGTGGTGTTCTCCTTTGAGGGGGCACCCGATGGAGCCACGGCCGTGGTAACCACCGAAGAGGATATTTCCTTCTACCGCCAGCTAAAGGGCGGCGCCTGCACCTTTCCCGTGGCGAAGCTGCGGGGGGTGCTTGCAGTAGCCGTGACCCTTGCCGAAAAAGGAAAGGGCACCCGCCGCTATGTCTGTGAGAAGCTGGTAGCTACACCCCTTGAGCGGGGTATTTTGCTGGCTCCCAACGATATGAATCTTCCCCTTGAGGTGGCAAGGCTGCGCGTGGACAACTGCGCGCTGCGCGCCAAAAATGCGGATATCGAGAAGAAGGTGGATGCGCTTGCCGAAAGGCTGGAGCAGATGCTGGAGGGATACGACCTTGTTTAATACGAAAGGAAGGACCAAAATGAGAAAAAGAGTTTTTTGTGTGGTCGGCGTTTTGCTGATCCTGATGCTGTTGCTTGTCACGCCGCTGATCTGCGGCGCGGAGGAGCTTGCCGAGGAAGGTGCCGAGCTCCCGCCTGTGGAGGAGCCCGAAGTCCCCACAGAGCCTGAGCTCCCTTCCGAGCCCGAAGCCCCCGAGGAGCCGAGCGAGCCCCGGGAGGACGCTCCGACTGAGCCACCGAGTGTGACTCAGCCTGCGGGTGATGTTGCCGAAAATAATACGTTTTTTGGCCGCGTGTGGGAGTTTTTCGTAACATATAAGGCAGAGCTGCTGGGCGTTATCGGCGATGCAATCGGTGTGGTGCTGCTGCTTTTGGCAAGGGGAAGATTGAAGAATGTAAATGCCAACACCGACAAGACTGCCAAATCAAACACAGCAGTGGTGTCTACCGTAAACAGTATGATCGACGGCTATAATGAAATGAAGGCAAGCTATGATCAATACGGCTCTACGGAGGAAGAGCGCAACCGGCTGATGGGGATGCTGGTGGCGCAGAATACGGCGACCCTGGACATTCTGACCACGGTATATGCCAACTCGAAAAATCTGCCCCAGGGTGTGAAGGATCTGGTCTATTTGAAATATGCCGACTGCCTGAAAACGCTGGGGGACGAGGACAAGCTGAAGGCGCTGGCAGCAGCCACCGTCAACGAGGGAAAGGCACCCGAAGAGCCGAGGGAGGGATAAAGGTATGACGCGCACAATGAAAGGAAACCTGATCAAGGGTGCGGCGATCATATTTGACGTTGGGGTGCCGTTTGTGGCAACGCTGACGCAGTTTCCCGTTTGGGTGGCGAAGAGCTCCGAGGCAACGGTGTCCGGGCTGTTTCTGGTCCTCGCTTTTTTGTCTGCCCTTCCTTTTTTGCGGCAGATCAAAAGCTGGATCAAGTCCCCCTCCGTTCCTGTGCTGTTTACCGTGCTGGCGATATTCTTTATCGTGCTGCGAAACATCATCGACGAGATGGTGATCGTGTTTGTGGCAGGAGCGGTGTCCAACTGGATCGGCGCGGGGATTTGGAAGCTGGGCAGCTGCATTGCCTGCAAGGAGGTAAAGCATGAATAAAATTGAAATGGACGGTGCGGCGGGCTTTGACTCGCCGCCCGCAAAGACCTATGAGGAGAGGGTGATCCTTGGCCGCGAGAGCAAGAAAAAGCGCATCAAGGGCTTTCTCAACTATGCCGGCATCACCTTTGGCGTATTCATTGTATTTGCGGTGATCGCCGTTGTGACGACCGATGTGACGATCTCCACCTTTGAGGATTGGGCGGCCATCGGACTTGATTTCTTTCTGCTTTTGTTCTGCTCCTACGCGATGTATGTCAGCTGCGCCGACAGCGGTATGCGAGCAGGGCTTCTCAGCGAGGTCTATACCTCGGCGCTCAGTAAGTACGGAAACTTGAAGAAAAAAATTATTGACCTCAAGATCCAAGATCGCCTCTCTGCATTCTGCCGCTATTATGTTGTCGAGGAGCTGAAGCACACTCGTATGGATATGCTGGTAAACGTGGGGCTTTCGTATGAGCTGTACGCCCAAAAATACCTCGCTGCAGACGAGGAAACCATCGAGAGGGATAAAAGCCTGACCAAGACACAAAAGGCGGCTCTGATCGCCGCAAATAAGGTGGAGCCTGTGAGGCTGACTCCTGATATGATCATCAAGCGCGGCCGTGGTGGCGGCGGACGTGCCCCGCTCGGTTGGTCGCCGCAGCGCAAAAAATATGTCAACTACGGCGTAAAATTTCTCAAAAGCCTTGTGGTGTCTTTGGTGCTCAGCATGATCGTGCTGGATATCTCCTCCGACTCCACGTGGTTGATGATCTCCTCGTGCTGTGTGAAGCTGCTCATTGTGGTCACCAATGGCTTTGGCGGGTACCGCTACGGCTTTGAAAATATCGCGTTTGATACCGTGAATTACATTGACGATCAAACCGATCTGATCGAGCAGTTTTTGCAATGGGAGGAGGCCTCTCGGGAAACCGCGGAGCTTGCCTGTGTTGAAGAATAATTTTTACATAAAAAAGCCCCCATCGAGGGGGCTTTTTTGATGTTATCTTGTACCTTGTCTCGTCAAATTCTCGTCAAAAAAATTTGAAAGCCGCATAAATAAAGGATTTTGTAGAGAGTTCGAATCTCTCTCTCTCCGCCACAAAAAAGGCACCCAAGGGACACCTACCATAAAGCTGGTAGGTGTCCCTTGGCATTTTTGTTGATTGGTTTGGATGCGA
>JAZNFZ010000123.1:0-20017 GCA_045576195.1 Eubacteriales bacterium
CGTTCCCCACTTGAGTACTTCTCCATAAAAAATATTGAATTGTCAGAAAAGCTCTCACGGGAATGCTCGGGCGATGTCTCCTGACTCTTTGGCGTTGCCTTGATCGCAACATAAGGATTATACCACACAAGGCGGAGAAAAGCAAGTGCTTTTTGAAAAAAAGTTTTTGAGACGGTGCGGCGCGTTTTTCGAGGGAGGTGCTAAGGCTCAGCGTAGTGGCGCGGTAAAAGGGGTAAAAAGGGCTTGCTTTTCAAAAATAAACAAAATGAGATCTATTTATAAAAAGCAAGACGAGAAAAATGGAAAAATATAATATAAAATCTGGAAAATACAAGAATAAAATTGAAAAACAGAACATTTTGTCCTTGAGGGGAGGAAAAAGTCGAAAAAAGGTCGAGCCTCCTCGCGCGGACCAAAAGGCGAGGAGGCTCGACTCAAATGCCGTTAAAAATATTTTTTAGCCTCTTTGATGTCCTTCTCAATTTGCAGCTGCAATGCCTTGGCATCGGGAAACTGCTTTTCGGGGCGGAGAAAATGCAGGAGCGAGACGCGCAGCTCCTTGCCGTAAAGATCACCGTTGAAATCAAAGAGAAACGTCTCGCAATTCACATCGTCGCCATCGTGCAGGGTGGGGCGGGTGCCAATGTTGGTGATGGCGGGGTAATCGCGGTTGCCGATCCGCACCATCGAGGCATACGCGCCGCGCGCGGGGATGAGGCTGCCCTCAGGAAAGGTGATGTTGGCGGTGGGAAAGCCCATTTTGCGGCCGTTTTGCGCGCCATCGGTGACCTTGCCCGTGAGGAAGAACGGGCGGGCAAGCAGACGTGCGGCATCCTCGGGGTGCCCCGCCTCAAGTAGCTGCCTGATCAGTGACGAGCTGACGGTTTTCACTCCGTCCTTTACCTCGGGAACGACCGACAGGCAGCGCCCTGCTGACGATGCAAAGCACCGCGCAAGATCCGCAGGCGTTCCCTTGCCCTGCCTGCCAAAGGTGTAGTTGAAGCCGCAAACAAGCAAACGGCAGGACATTTTTTGAAGGAGGATCTCAAGGATAAACTCCTCGGGGGAGAGATCCTTTACGGCCTTAAAATCGCAAAGCAGTGCAAAGGAGAGCCCTGCTTCTGCCAACAGATGGAGCTTTTCCTCTTGCGTGTTGATCTGCGGGAGCGCATGTCCCGTCAGCACGCGGGAGGGGTGCTCGGTAAAGCAAACCGCACCCAGGGGGAGGTGATGGGTCTGATTTAAGCGCTTCAGCTCATTGATCAGCGCGCGATGCCCAAGGTGCACACCGTCAAAATTGCCAAGGCAAAGTCCGCATTCACCGTGAAGCGCATATTCGCGCTGGGGGTGCTGCAAATCCACAATACGCATAGCCATCCTCCCTTTTTTGATATCCCCATTATAACCGATTCTGCGCCGCTTTTCAATATTTTGTGTAAAATTTTCACAAAAGGAGAGATCTTACCGTTTTTGCCTTACTCTTTTGCACCGCCCAGCACGTTCCCGAGCTCCTCGGCCCCAAGCGCGCGGCTGATCTTCCTTGCCTCGGGCTTCACCACAAAGAATTTGTCGCCCTCCTTGACAACGGAAAACGCATCCCCCTGCACCTCGGAGCGATACACCCCGTCCCGCAAGCCCCGCCGTCACCGTTTCGGGCAACGCGGCGGCATTTTGCGCCTCTGCCGCCCGCTTTATGCGTGCATTCTGCTCGGCAACCTCGCGCAAGGTGTCCTCGTCAATGGCCAAAAGCGCCTCCCACCGCTTTTTGTGTGAAATATATGGAATAAAAAAGCGAAAGCGTTGACAGGCGAGCGCTTGCATGGTATAATATTATGATACAGATAAAGTTGCGAGAGGAAGGAGGAACAACGATGGCAACAGATTACCGCAATCGGGGAAGCCGTGACGATCTTTGGGATCTTGCAAGTCTTGTTCCCCCCAAAAAGCCCCACAGCACCTCTATCGGCAAGGATACCGAGGCGGTGGAGGTGGTGCTACCTGCAAGCGGCTCTGCCCGCGGTGGCGACGTGCCGCTGACCGAGCGTCCCGTTTCGCTCTCGCCCGCCGCCGCACCTCCCGCGCCGATGGAGGCCTACACGCCGCCAAACTCGCTGCTGCGCGAGGTGCGGATCTACCACTGGAAAAGCACTTACGATTATTACGAGCCCTTTTGCCGCCACGCTCATCAGCTTTTTGCGCGGGAAGGGCAGGAGTGCCCCTTTGTCGAATTCTTCTCCTATATGCCGCAATATACACAGCTGGATCGGGCGCAGCTTGCCTACTATCTCTGGTGGCGCACCGCCTTCAGGCGCGGGGTGATACTGGAGGCCTCCTTCTCCTATCTGCTGCTCTATCTTTACGAGCTGATCAATCTGGAGGAGCGGGATATTGCACCCGAGACGGCAAGGGATGCAATGCTGCGCCTCTGGCTTGCTTACCGTGGCCGCCATCCGCGCCTTGACGGGCTGCTGCGCGAGTGGATCTGCGACTACTCTCTGGTGCATCGCTTGCCGCCGCCGCAGCTGCCGCAGGCACAGCTCTCCCAGTTGATCGGCGGCTGCCGACTGAAGGAGTTTTATGTGGTGTCAAGTGACGAAACCGACACCATGGTGCAGGCAATGCTCTGTTTCTGCAATAATTACGATTACCGAAAAAGCAAGTTCTACCGCCCCGACACAAGGGAGCTTTACGACCGCGCCCTGCCGGGTGCGGTGGCCGTGGCGCTTGAGCATCTGCGGGAGAGGGAGGGTCATCTGCTGACGGGGGAAAACGGCCTCAGCACCATTGTGCGGGATGTGTTTGTGGGTGCGGTTTGCTCCTATCGCCTCAAGCGCAGGCTGGAGATCGACTATGTTTCCTTTTCGCACACCCACGAGCTGCGATTTGTGATCACCGATGTGCTGAAGTATGCCGAAAATGCCATTCGGCAGGCCATCGGGGTGAAATCCCGCCTCTCGGTTTATGATGTCAGCGTGGCATTGCGGGAGCGGCTTGACCGCTATCTGGCGCAGGTGCTGCCCGAAAGGAGGACAGCCGCAAGGCGGAGCGAGGCGGGGGAGGTTCCCGCTTATGAGAAGCGCTATGAGCTTCCCACAGCACCGATCTCTCCCGACCGCGCCGCCGAGATCGAGCAAAGCTCCTGGGTGACAACGAAGCGACTGCTGGAGGCCTTCGAAGGCGAACATGAGGGCGAAAAGTGCCACAACGGTGTGAAAAACGATGATTTGCCGACTGAGTTCCCCACTTTGTCGCCGCTTGCGCGGGCCGAAGCCGTCACCGCGCCGTCGGCGTCTCCTGCCGAGCAGCGCGGCTTCTTGGAGTCCCTTGGAAAATGGCGGGATTTTCTGCCCCTGGCGCTTTCGGGTGAGCGAGGGGCACAGCGCCGCTTTGCCGAGGAAAAGGGCGTGATGCTGGATGCTGTAGTGGATGAAATTAACACCGTTGCGGCAGATTTTCTCGGTGATGTGCTGCTGGAAGAGCAAAACGGCGCCTATGCCGTGATCGAAGATTATGTGGATTGGTTGAAGGAGCAGAAAATATGATGGAAGAAAAAAACAGAACAGTAGTGCCGCGCCGCGTGCTCTCCTCCTTGCTTGCCTCACTGTCGGCAGGCGTGGTGCCGCGCATTGGCGCACCCTATGTTGCCATTGGCAGGCAGGATGAGATCGGCGCATTCCTCAATGACCTGGAGCAGGTGAGCGAGGGGGGCGCGGCGATGCGCTTTCTGATCGGGCGCTACGGCAGCGGCAAAAGCTTTTTGATGCAGCTGGTGCGCGGCTATGCGTTGGAGCGGGATTTTCTCACGGCAGATGCCGATCTCACCCCCGAGCGGCGGCTTTACGGCGGCAGCGGAAGCGGTGTGGCGACCTATCGCGAGCTGATCAAAAACCTTGCCTCCAAGGCCGCACCCGACGGCGGGGCGCTGCCCCGCGTGATCGCGCGCTGGATCGGTCAGCTGCAAGCCGAGATCGGAGACACCGACGGGGATCGCCTGACGGCGGCCATCGGCGGCGTGCTGCGGGAGATCGAATTTATGGTGGGTGGCTTTGATTTTGCGCGGGTGATCTCTGCCTATTATCGCGCCTATCTTGCGGACAATGATGAGCGGATGTCTGCCTGCCTTTGCTGGCTGCGGGGTGAGTTTTCCTCCAAGACCGAGGCGCGGGCGGCACTCGGCTTTTCGGTGTCGCTGATCATCAATGACGAGAACTGGTATGACTTTATCAAGCTTTGGGCGGTGCTCGCACGGCGCATTGGCTATCGTGGCCTTGTGGTGTTTATCGACGAATGTGTCAATCTTTATAAGATCGTCAACCGCGTGGGAAGGGAAAACAACTACGAAAAGATCCTTTCCATGTTCAATGATGCGCTGCAGGGCAAGGCCGAGGGCCTTTTGCTGGTGCTGGGCGGCACGCCTCAATTCTTGGAGGACCCCCGCCGCGGCCTTTTCAGCTACGAGGCACTCCGCAGTCGCCTGGCCGACAGCCGCTTTCTCGATGATGAGTTTAAAAATCTGATCGGCCCCGTGATCCGACTGCGCCGTCTTTCCAATGACGAGCTGTTTGCGCTGATCGTGCGCGTTACCGCGCTCTACGAGCAGTATTACGGCAAGGCTCCCCGCGTGACCGATGCCGAAAAGCTGCGCTTTCTTGAGGTCTCTCTCGGTCGCGTGGGCGCGGATAGCCTGGTGACGCCGCGTGAGATCCTGCGCGATTATCTGACGGTACTCAACATTCTGATGCAGAATGAGGACGTGGATTTTGAGCGGATCGTGGCGCGTGTTACGGCCGCGAGTGAGGGGGCAGCACCCGAGGTGACGAAAAAAACAGCCAATGACGGTGCGAGAAAAGCTGAATTTGACCCCGAAGACATTGTGTTTTGATCGATTTTGTGGGAGGCTGCTATGACACAGGCTGATCGCATTTTTTCACGCTTTCCGCCGTTTGTGCGGGAGTTTATCTATGCCCATTCCTGGGAGGCGCTGCGCGGTGTGCAGATCGCGGCCGCGCAAACGATTTTTGAGACCGACCACCATCTCCTTCTCACCTCCTCCACCGCCAGCGGCAAAACCGAGGCGGCCTTTTTCCCGATCCTGACCTCACTCTGTGAGCAGCCCGCAAGTAGCATTGCGGTGCTGTATATTGCCCCGCTGAAGAGCCTGATCAACGATCAGTTTGACCGTATGGAGCAGCTGCTGCAGGAGAGCGGCATTGCCGTGACCCATTGGCACGGGGATGTGGCGGGCTCACACAAGAGCAGGCTCCTGCGGGAGCCCGAAGGGGTGCTGCAGATCACGCCCGAGTCCTTTGAATCGATGCTGATCAATCGGCAAAATGATATGGTAAGACTGTTTGGCGATCTGCGTTTTGTGGTGGTGGACGAGGTGCATACGCTGATGGGCAGCGACCGCGGCAATCAGATCCTGTGTCAGCTTGAGCGGCTGACGCGCCTGATTGGCCACGCGCCTCGCCGCATTGGCCTTTCCGCCACCGTGGGCGACCCTGCGAAGGCGGCAAGCTGGCTGGCGGGAGGGAGCAATATCCCCGTGGATGTACCGCAAAATCCCCCCGAGCAGCTGCGCTGGCGGTTGGGACTGGAGCATTTCTTTATCGGGAATTCCGATCCCGAGCAGGCCGCGGATGAAAAGCTCGCCGTGCCGAACAAGACCGCAAGGCTTGATGCGGGCTATGAATATCTGTACGAGTGCGTAAAGGACAAAAAGGCACTGGTCTTTTCCAATTCCAGAGAGGAGACCGAGTACCTGACCGCCACCCTGCGGCAGATCGCCGCCGAGCGGGGCGAGCCCGATGTGTTTCTCATTCATCACGGCAACCTGTCGGCGGCGCTGCGAGAGGATGCCGAGCAGAAAATGAAAAACACCGAGACAAAAGCGGTGACCTGCGCCACGGTGACTATGGAGCTGGGCATTGATATTGGCAGGCTTGAGCGTGTGCTGCAAAGCGAGGCACCCTGCTCGGTCTCCTCCTTCCTGCAGCGGCTTGGCCGCTCGGGACGGCGCGGACAGCCTCCCGAGATGATGATGGTCTTTCGCGAGGAGGATCCGCTGCCCAACGCCCCCCTGCCACAACTCATACCGTGGGGGCTGATTCGGGGTATCGCGATCATTCAGCTCTACATTGAGGAGCGCTTTATCGAGCCGCCGCGCAGCAAGCATATGCCCATGAGTCTGCTGTTTCATCAGACCCTCAGCATTCTGGCGGCGAGCGGGGAAATGACCCCTGCGCGTCTGGCAGAGCGGGTGCTCTCGCTGCCGCCCTTTGGCGAGATCGACAAGGAGGATTACCGCACCCTGCTGCTGGCGATGCTGAAGGACGACCTTTTGGAGATGACCGAGGAAAAGGGGCTGATCGTCGGTCTTGCGGGCGAGCGGCTGCTCCACAGCTTCCGCTTTTACGCCGTATTCAAGGACAGTGAGGATTTTACCGTGCGCGCCGTTGATCCCGAAAAGGGAATGGCGGAGGAGATCGGTACCATTACCACTCCGCCCCCGAAGGGAGATCGCTTTGCGCTTGCGGGGCGCGTGTGGGAGGTGGAGGAGCTGGATATTCCTCGTAAATTAGTGTACGTTCACGGGGTAAACGGAAAAATGGAGGTGTCGTGGCCGGGCGATTACGGAGAGATCCACACAAGGATCCTTGTGCGGATGCGGCAGGTGCTGACCGAGGATACCGTCTATCCTTATCTTAAGCCCAATGCGGCACATCGGCTGGAGCTGGCGCGGCATCTGGCGGGAGCTACGGGGCTGGCGGAGCACCGGATGATCTGTCTTGGTGGCTCCACGTGGTGTATTTTTCCGTGGCTTGGTACCAGATCCTTTGCCGCGCTGCGGCGCTTTTTGGTCAAGCATGCCGCACGGCTTGGGATAGCGGGTATTGAATATGAGAGCTGTGCCTATATCACCTTCCGTATGGAGGGGGACAAAAACAGCTTTTTGCGGACGCTTGCAGCGCTGGCAAAGGAGGGCATTGATTGCGAGGAGCTGGTGGCTCCCTCCGAGCTGCCGCTGCTTGATAAATATGATGCCTATATCCCGGGTCCGCTGCTGCGCCGCGCCTTTGCGCGCGATCGGCTTCGCTCCGACGAGGCAGAGGCGTGCATTGCGAGCCTTGCCGCCGAAATGGATGAATAAAGCACCATAACGGTGTAAAAAAAGAGAGGTGTTAACACCTCTCTTTTTTTGCGATCAGCTCCACCAGCAGGACACCGCCCGTCAGCAGCATCAGCGCGGCCAGCGGGTATTCCAGCGCCCCGCCGAAGTAGGCGGCGCGAGCTTCTGTGAGAATGGGGTAGGCCTTGATCTCATAGAGCAGGCGAAGGAGCACGGCAAGGATCAGGGGGATCCCGATGGTGAGCATCCTCAACGAGGAGGAGCAAAGTCCTCCTTTTTTGTGTTTTTTTGTTATGTGATGTAAATTTTTTCGCATATTCATTCAAAAAATAAAATCCTGTATATTTTTGAGCTTTTTTCTTTCATTATAGCGAAAAGGTGGCATAACGTCAAGAGATTTTTGCAGGAAGGAGAGGAAAAAAGCGGATATTGGGCGGCTCTGCATTGCGAATAAAGGAGCGTTTTGGGATGCTTTTTGAAAACAATGGATCAACAAAGTGAATAAAAAGCCGAATTTTTGGCATATTATTCCGCTTGTTCGCTGTTTTTTGACAAGCAAGCCGTTTTTCCTTGGTCAACCTTCACAAAAAAGCGCTATTTTGGCAGGAAAAGGCAAGGATAAAGCACTTTTTTCCTGTGCTATACTGAAGGGGCATCAAAAAAAGGAGATCAGCTATGGAATGTCGATCTGAAATCATTGGCCCCGGAAAGGGGATGCTCTCCCGCATTTTGCGGGAAGAGGAAGGCTTTGCAGGCGAGCTTTTCTGCACCTATCGTCTGCTTGTGCGACGCGAGCGGCTTTTCTATGTATCCATTACAATGGGTGACGAGGAAGCGCACGCGGCGGTGGGAGAGGATTTTCTTGCCGCCGTGCGGATCTATGACAGTGTGGTGCGCGGGCGCGTTACGCCGATCACGCTGGGCGATGTGGTGCAGGATATGCGGGGCGGTGCCCTTGTCGGCTGACCGTCATTTTGCTGCGACCCGAGGGAGTCCGATGCCGTTTGCGGCATCGGACTTTTTTTAGCGAAAGTCCTTTACAAAAGCGTAATTTCGTGGTAGAATAGCACTATAGTAAGCGAAAGGAAGGCCTGCCCGCCATGGCAGGCGAACTGCATCTATGAAATGTCCGAACTGTGGCTTTTTTGATAGCAAGGTGATCGATTCCCGTCCCGTGGAGGAGGGGAACAGCATCCGTCGCCGCCGTGAGTGTCTGGCCTGCCAAAAGCGCTTTACCACCTTTGAGGTGATCGAGTCTGTGCAGATCTTTGTGCTGAAAAAGGATGGGTCAAAGGAGATCTTTGATCGCACCAAAATGCTTCTCGGCATCATGAAGGCCTGCCAGAAGCGCCCTGTGAATGCCGAGGAGATCGTTTCCGAGATCGAGACCGAGCTGCAGAACAATCTGGTGCAGGAGATCTCATCCCGCCGCCTTGGCGAGCTGATCATGCAGAAGCTGAAGGAGCGCGACGACGTGGCATATGTGCGCTTTGCCTCTGTTTATCGGGAATTCAAGGATCTTGACACCTTCCTTGCGGAGCTCAAGCAGCTGATCGACCACAGCGAAAAATAATATACGCGAAAAACGCGCCCGACCTAACAGAGGTCGGGCGCGTTTTCCTTGTGGGCGCTCGGTCAAGGTGCGCGCCCTTTTTCTATCAAACGCGATGGAGCTGCGGCTGGCGGAAGGCAAAAACAGCATCGCCGCCGAAGCTGGCGCTGTGTCCCAGCGCCGCCTCAATGCGAAGCAGGCGGTTATATTTTGCCACCCGCTCGGAGCGACAGGGGGCGCCCGACTTGATAAAGGGCGCGTTTGTGCCCACGGCAAGATCGGCAATGGTGGTGTCCTCGGTCTCGCCCGAGCGATGGGAGAGGATATAGCGATAGCCTGCGGTCTTGGCCGTACGGATCACGTCAAGCGTTTCGGAGAGCGTGCCGATTTGATTAGGCTTGATGAGAATGGCGTTGCCCGCCTCCTCGGCAATGCCGCGGGAGAGGCGCTTGGCGTTGGTCACAAAGAGATCATCGCCCACCAGCATCACCCGATCTCCCAGGCGTTGCGTCAGCTCGCGCCAGCCCGTGAAGTCGTCCTCTGCCAGTCCGTCCTCGATGGAATATATGGGGTAATGGTTGCATATTTCACACCATCTGCCTATCAATTCCTCTCTCGTTGCCGTGACACCGCGCTTTGGCAAGCGGTAAATCCCATCTGCGGTCTGCCATTCTCCCGCAGCAACGTCCAGGGCGATCTTTACGCGGTCAAGATCAAATCCCGCCGCCACAATGGCCTCGCAAAGCAGATCAAGCGCCTCCTCGTCACTCTCAAGATCGGGGGCAAAGCCGCCTTCGTCGCCCACCGTGGTGGCAAGCTCGGACTGCCGCAGCAGCTTGCCCAGCGCGTGGTAGATCTCGCTGCCCCAGCGCAGTGCCTCGGAAAAGTCTGCCGCACCCACGGGGAGGATCATAAACTCTTGAATATCAATGTTGTTGGCGGCGTGTGCGCCACCGTTGAGAATGTTCATCATCGGCAAGGGCAGCCTGACTGCCGAAACACCGCCAATATAGCGATAAAGCGGCATATGGTACCAGGATGCGGCGGCGCGGGCAGTGGCCAGCGACACGGCCAAAATGGCATTGGCCCCCAGCTTGTTTTTGTTTGGTGTGCCGTCCAGCGCCAGCAGCACGCGGTCGATCTCGCTCTGCTCACCCGCCGAAAGGCCCGTGATGGCAGGCGTGATCACCCGATTGACATTGGCCACGGCCTGCAGCACGCCGCGGCCGCTGAAGCGGGCGGGATCCTTGTCGCGCTTTTCGTGTGCCTCAAAGCTTCCCGTAGAGGCACCCGAGGGAACGGCGGCCACTCCCACGGTGTCATCCTCCAGCACCACCGTAACCTCCACCGTCGGATTGCCGCGCGAGTCAAGGATCTCTCGCGCCGCCACTTTTCTGATCAAAGGTTTGTTCATACCCATCATCCTTTCTTTTGATGCAATTAGTATGAGCACGTGGTGAGTTTTATATGCGAAAAGGGCAAATTTTTGCTTGGCGGCAAGCAGCCCCGCCGAAGTCTTGCAAAGAAATTGTGCGCAAGGGGTGTACAAACAGATAAAAATATGTTATAATTATATTATCTATACATTATGGACGACCAAGGAGGGCCATTGCCGTGGAATATCATAAAAACAACACCCCCCGCCGTGCAGGCAAGGGGGAGGGAAATCGGGATGATTTCCGTGGGCGCAAGCCCCACCGCGACCATCAGAACTCTCCCCATGACAGGGGTAATGTGGGACGGGATGAGAATGCCGTGGGCAACGGTGCGGTGATCGGCCGCAATGCGGTGCGCGAGCTGCTGCGCTCAGGCCGTGCGGTGGATAAGCTCCTGGTGCAGAGCGGCGAGCGCGAGGGCGCGCTGATCCCTCTGGTGGGCGAGGCCATTTCCCGCGGCATTCCCGTGGTGGAGACCGAGCGCCGCAAGCTGGATGCGCTTTCGGACTTTGCCCCTCATCAGGGCATTATCGCGCTGGCTGCTGAGAAGGAATATCTCAGTGTGGAGCGGATTTTGGAAATAGCCGCAGAACGGGGTGAGAAACCGCTGATCGTGATTGCGGACGGCATCTCCGATCCTTATAACCTCGGCGCCGTCATTCGGTGCGCGGAGGGCTGCGGCGCGCACGGGTTGATCCTGCCCAAGCGCCATGCTGCGGGGCTGACCCCCGTGGTCACCAAGGCATCGGCAGGCGCCATTGAGCATCTTGCCATTGCCAAGGTCGCCAACATCAACAGCGCCATTGAGACCCTCAAAAAGGCGGGGATCTGGGTCTATGCCGCAGAGGCGGACGGTACGCCGTTTTATGAGACCGATATGAGCGGTGCTGTGGCCATTGTGCTTGGCAGCGAGGGAGACGGGGTTTCGCAGCTGGTGAAGCGCAACAGCGATTTTATTGTTTCGATCCCCATGTACGGTCATGTCAATTCCTTTAACGTTTCTACCGCTGCCTCGGTGCTGCTTTGCGAGGCGGCTTGTCAGCAAAGAGGGAAGAAGTAAATGCTCCATTGGGAGAAAGGAGGGATATCTTGAGCAGGAAGAATGATTGGCAGGAAACAGACCGCATCCTCGAGCAGCTGCGCGCGCAGCTGAATGCCGAGGAGCAGACGCCCTCGGAAAAGGAGGCTCTTACCGCCGAGCAGCAGGAGGAGCGCGCTATGCTGGAGCAGATCATCAACAGCATGGCCGTCGAGAGTGAGGAGGCCAAAAAGGCAGAGGCTGCGAGGGCAGATATCCCGCAGGAGGTGCCCGCTGAGACGGCAGAGGTGCCCGCCGAGGCGGCAGAGGAGCCTGCCGAGGTGGCAGAGGAGCCCGCCGAGGTGGCAGAGGAGCCTGCCGAGGTGACGGAGGAGCCCACCGATGTGACGGAGGAGCCTGCCGAGGTGACGGAGGAGCCTGCCGATGTGACGGAGGAGCCCGTCGATGTGACGGAGGAGCCTGCCGTGGCCGCGGAGGAGGTCTCTCCCGATCTTGAGGAGGAGCGCTCGAGCGAGGCGGAGAAAACCGATCAAACTCATACCGTGGACGACGATCACAATCAAAAAAGATCGCGTCGGCATCGCGGAAGGCACCGCAACGATCCCGAGGAGATCCGTGCTATGACCGAGGGTGCCGCCGAGGAGGCTGCCGCTGCCAAGGAGGCCGCACGGGAGCGGGAGCGCCGCCGTGACGAGCAGGCGCAGCTGCTGGAGCAGTCACTTGATTGGAGCGGCTCTACCCCCAAAAAGAACGCTGATCCCGCCACCGTGTCGGCGGCGGATGCGGCGAGCACACCCCCTTCTGCGCCCGATGACGAGCGGCGGAAGTCGCCCGCATCCGAGGAGAGCGAGGCGAAGGAGCCCCGTCGCGCCGAGCGCGCAGACAGTGAGATCCCCCAGCTGACCGTTGAGGGGCTGCTCAATGATATTTTCGGCGATACTGCCGATACCATCGGAAAGCGTTGGTTCCAAGGCGAGGAGAAAAAGGAAGTGTCCTCTGCCCCTGCCGAAAAGCAAGTAAAAAAGGCGAGCGCGGCGGGGGAGGACGGCTTTGTCAGCCCGCGCCGCGCCGAAGAGGCGCGCGAGGATCGCACCCCTGCAAGGGCGGCGACAGTCAAGACACCAGAAAAGCCCGCAGGCGGAGAGGAAAAGCCGCTTGACGAGGAGGAGGGCGAGGCGCTGGCCCGTCCCGATCTCTTTTCGATCCTCTCTATTGAGCGCCCCCGCAAGAAAAAGAAGCAGGAGCGCGGCTCCGAGCCCTCGCGAGGTGAGCGGATCGCCCTGCGGCGCTCGGTGGAGTCTACCGAGGACGATTTTCAGTTTTTGCTGGAGCTTGACTATGAGGATGAGCTGGGCAGTGCCATTGGCTTTGAGAAGATCAGGGAGTACCGTGAGCGGGATATCAACGGCCCGCGAGCAGGTGCCAAGCGCCGCCGTCATGCCGAAAAGCTGGAGTATGAGGCGCAAGAGCAGGATATTCTGCTGCGAAAGCAATATGCGGCGCAGAAGAAGGGACATATCATCCGCCTGATCGTCGCCTCGCTTTTGACCCTTTTGCTCTTTGTTTATGAGCGATCAGAGGTGGTTTCCTCCTGGTTTGGCGGCTTCCTTGACGGCGAGCGGTATCCTGTTACCTACATTCTCATCGGTATGCAGCTCTTTTTGCTTGCCGTGCTGCTTGCCCGCAAGCATCTTTTGGATGGCCTTGAGGGGCTTTGGCGCTTCAAGCCCATCGATCACTCGCTTTCTGCCGTTATGGTTCTGGTGACCTTCCTTTACCATTTTGTGCTGCTGTTCCTGCCCCAGGACGGTGCACCGCTGCTGTATTTTTCGCCTGCGGCAACCGCGCTGGCGCTGCTTTCGTTGACCGATCTGCTTAATTGGTACCGCGAGTCGGCCGCCTTTGCGGTGATCTCGTCGCGGCAGCAAAAGTATGCGTTGATCCCGTCGGTTTCGGTGGGCGGCAGGGAAAACAAGGCACGCGCAAGGCTGCTTGAAACCGAGAAGGAGGGTGTGACCTGGTATGCACGCCCCGTGGGCTTTGTGCGGAACTATTTTGCCAATACCGAAAAGCGAGCAGAGCACAACCGTTATTTCGGCGCGCAGCTTTTGCTGATCCTTGCCATCGGACTTTGCTGCGGACTGCTTGTGTATACCAAAACAGCCTCTTTTCCCCACTTTTTCCATACCGTTTTTTGCTCTATTCTCATTTGCTTGCCCATCAACTCGCTGCTTGTTACCTCCTTCCCGCTGTTTTTTGCGGCTTGCCTCCGTCTTGGCAAAAAGGGAGCGATCATCGGCGAGGAGCCGATCGTCAGCAGCGGTGAGCGCACCACACTGGTGCTGCCCGACACCGAGCTGTTCTGCCGCATGGACCGTGAGCAGTTTGAGATCCTTGACGGCAATGATACCTTCCATTCGATGATCCTCATCCGTGCGCTCCTGGAGCGCGTCGGCAGCCCTTTAGCCGAGTCGGTATCGGTCAATCCCACCATGCGGATGAACCCCGCCGATTTTACCCTCACCGACATTGCCACCGAGGGCGTTTCGGCCACGGGCCCCAACAAAACGACCATCATCATGGGCAGTGTGGCCTATCTTGCGGGCTTTGGCATTCACGTTAAGCCACGGGGGGATGGCGATTATGAGGATCTTTGCCGCAGACTGCTTTGTGTGGCGGTGGGAGGAAGGGTCACGGCGCTCTTCCTTGCCCGTTACCGCCTGACCGAGGAGGCCGAGAGCCTTCTCTCGATGCTGCGAGCCGAGAATGTGCAGATCATGGTCCGCACCAAGGACCCCGGTGTGCAAAACGGCATTTTTGCCCGTTTTTGCTCTCCGAAAAACGGCGAGGTACAGGTGATCAAGCCCGCCGCCGGCGAAATGGATATCCGCACCGACCGTGTGGATGCCACCGTGGTGGCCCTTGGATCCTCCCACGAGCTGGCGAGAACCTTTGTGACCTGCCGCCGCGTGCGCCGTGCGGGGCACATCGGCAAGCTGCTTCAGATCGGCTCGATCGTGGTGGCAGTTTTCATTTCGGTGCTGCTTTCGATATTTGGTGTCTGGCAGTCGCTGACCGCACTGACCGTGACCCTTTATATGCTTTTCTGGTGCGGTCTTCACGCGGCCATTTCCTATTTTTACTTGCGAGATAAGGAGAACTCATGAACGAAAAAATCAGCTCCGTCCTGAAATCGGTACAAAAGCCGGGCAGATATTGCGGCGGCGAATATGGGGCGGTGATCAAGGACAAGGCGGGGATCAAGGCGCGCTTTGCCTTCTGCTTTCCCGATACCTATGAGATCGGTATGTCCAACCTCGGTATGCGGATCCTGTGCGGCGTGCTCAACCGCGAGCCCGATATCTGGTGTGAGCGCGTGTTTACCCCCTGGGTGGATATGCAGGAGAAGATGCGGGAGCACGCGATCCCTCTGTGGGCGCACGAGTCGGGCGATCCGCTGACCGATTTTGATATCATTGGCTTTACTCTCGGCTACGAGATGTGCTACACCAACGTGCTCTGTATGCTGAAGCTGGCAGGGCTGCCCCTGCGCGCCGATGCGCGGGGCGAGGATGCCCCCGTGATCATCGGCGGCGGCGCCTGCGCCTATAACCCCGAGCCTATGGCAGACTTTTTTGACTGCTTTTCGATCGGCGAGGGAGAGGATAATCTGGTGGAGTTTACCAGGCTCTACATTCGTATGAAGGACGAGGGACGGTATACGAAATCCGCATTTTTGCGCGAGGCGGCCAAGACCATCAAGGGCATCTACGTGCCCTCTCTTTACGAGGTCACCTACCACGGAGACGGAACGGTTGCCGCTATCACCCCCCGCTTCAGTGATGTCCCCAAACGGGTAGAGAAATGCATCATTGCGGATATGGACAAGGCCTACTTCCCCGACAAGACCGTAATGCCCTACATCGAAACGGTGCACGACCGCATTATGCTGGAGGTCTACCGCGGCTGTATTCGCGGCTGCCGCTTCTGCCAGGCGGGTATGATCTACCGCCCCGTGCGCGAAAAGACCCCCGAGCTGCTCAACAAGCAGGCAAGATGCCTTTACGATTCCACGGGATACGAGGAGATCTCCCTGATGTCCCTGTCGATCAGCGATTATACCGGGCTGGAGAAGCTCACCACCGATCTGCTGGATTGGACCGACCCCAACATGGTCAGCCTTTCCTTGCCCTCGCTGCGTGCGGATAGCTTCAGCAAGGAGCTGATGGATCGCATCGCCTCGGTCCGTACCTCGTCGCTGACCTTTGCGCCCGAGGCGGGCACACAGCGACTGCGCGATGTGATCAACAAGAACGTGACCGAGGAGGATCTGATGCACGCCGTGGACGTGGCGTTTGCGGGTGGCAAGACCAACGTCAAGCTCTACTTTATGTCGGGGCTGCCCACCGAGCAGGCAGAGGATCTTGAGGGGATCGCCGCGCTTGCCTCGCGGGTGGTGGATCGCTATTACCGGACCCCCAACCGTCAGAAGGGGCGCTCGCCGCAGGTGACCATCAGCGTGGCCTGCTTTATCCCCAAGCCCTTTACCCCCTTCCAGTGGGAGGCGCAGGATACCATGGAGATGCTGGCCGAAAAGCAGGAGTATCTCGGCTCCAAGGTCACCGACCGCAAGGTGCGCTACACCCATCACGATGCCAAGGTCAGCCGCATTGAGGCGGTGCTGGCAAGGGGCAATCGTCGCTTGTCGGCGGCAATGGAGCTTGCCTGCGAGGAGGGCTTTTGCTTTGACGCGTGGGATGAGTTTTTTGACTACGATAAATGGCTCTCGGTCTTTGACCGCACGGGCATTGATCCCGCCTTTTTTGCCAACCGCGCGATGGGGCTTGACGAGGTGCTGCCCTGGGATGTGATCGATTGCGGCGTGAGCAAGGAGTTTTTCAAGCGTGAGCGCGAAAAGGCCTATCGCGGTGCCACCACCCCCAACTGCCGCGAGGCCTGCGCGGGGTGCGGTGCCAACCGCCTCGGCGGCCTTCGCACGCCCTGCCCCGATTGCAAGGGAGGTGCAAAATGAAGCAAAATGATGTAAAATTCACCCTGCCGCTGCTGGATGCCCCCCGTACCATGCGGATCCGCTTTCGCAAGGTGGGCAACCTGCAATATATCTCCCATCTTGATCTGCAGCGTACCTTCAGCCGCGTGCTGGTGCGTGCGGGGCTGCCGCTCTGGTACACCAAGGGCTTTAATCCCCACATCAAAATGGTGTTTGGCCTGCCGCTGCCCGTAGGCACCGAGAGCGAATGCGAGATGCTGGATGTCCGCATCGAGCGGGAAATGACCTCCGAGGAGATGCTGGAGCGCCTCAATGCTGAGCTTACGGATGAGCTTCGGGCTCTTTCGGTCTATCCCGCCGAGCGCAAATTTTCGGAGATCGCCTTTGCGGAGTATACCTATACCGTTGTGACCGATGGCGTGGATGCCGCCCTTTGTGACCGTGTGCGCGAGGTGCTTACCTCGGGCCCTGTCCGTGTGCTGAAAAAGAGCAAGAGCGGCGAGAGCGAGACCGACATTGCCCCCCTCATTGCCTCACTTGGGGTGAAGGGAGAGCAGGGTGTACTGACCATGGAGGCCGTGCTTTGCGCGGGAGAGGGGAAATACCTCAACCCCGAGCTGCTGGTTACGGTGCTGCGGGAGCGGCTGGGCATCCTTTCGGGTGACCCCACAAGGGAGCACTACCGCATTCTTCGCCGCCGTGTGCTGCTTTCTGACGGTGTGACCGAATTTGTGTGAGGTGACCAAGATGGAAATCAAGGATGGGTTGCGGACAACAAACGGGGAGATCCTTTCCTTTTTGCTGATCGGACAGTCCAATATGGCGGGCAGAGGCGAGCTTGCCGATGTTGCCCCTATTGAAAGCAAGCAATGCTATATGCTGCGTATGGGGCGCTGGCAGAAATTGAGCGAGCCGATCAACCCTGACCGCGCGATTTTTGGAGGAAATTTTTGCAGCGGAGTGGGACCCGGAGGAAGCTTTGCGCAGGGCGTTGCCGCCGCGCTGGATTGCCGCGTGGGTCTGATTCCGTGTGCCGATGGCGGCACCAACCTTGGCCAATGGATGCCGGGAGAGGTGCTTTTTGACCACGCCGTTTTGATGACGAGACTCGCGCAGCGCACCTCTCGCCTTGGCGGCATTCTATGGCATCAGGGCGAGAGCGATTGCCACACCGACGGGGATGTTGCTGCCTACAAGGAGCGTTTCATCACTATGATCACGATGCTGCGCCGTGCTCTCGGGGCCGAGTCCCTGCCGCTGCTGATCGGTGAGCTTTCCGAAAGCATTGGCGAGGAATGGCATCTTGCCGACCGTCCACAGCGTATGAATGCGGTTTTCCGTGAGCTTGCGGCTATTCTGCCGCATACTGCTGTGGTATCCTCTGCGGGACTGGCGCTCAAGCCCGATCATCTGCATTTTAATGCGGTATCCCAGCGCACCTTCGGTACGCGCTACTGTGAGGCATATCTTGATTTGATCAAAGATAAAAAATAAGGAATATTCATCAAGCAGAAGCAATTTGCACCGTATGTGTGTACGCGCGGGGGAGCGCTATTCTCGGCTATGCCGAGCGTTTTTCGGAAAATGTCGGGAAAGGAGCAAAAAACAATGGAAATTCTCTATCAAGACAGCGCCGTTGTGGTGGTGGTCAAGCCCGTGGGCGTGCTTTCCGAGGATGCACCCACGGGCTCCGTGCCCGCACTGCTTGCTCCGCTTGTGGGCCCCGTGCTTGCCGTTCACCGTCTTGACCGTGCCGTGGGTGGCGTAATGGTCTATGCCCGCACCAAAAAGGCGGCAGCCGCGCTCTCGCGCGCGGTGGCCGAGCACCGTCTTGTTAAGCACTATGAGGCGATTCTTTGCGGTCAGCCGCAGGAGAGCGAGGGCGAGCTGCGCGACCACCTTTTCCGTGATGCGCGCCTGTCAAAGGCGTTTGTGGCAAAAAGCGCCCGTCGCGGTACCAAGGAGGCGGTGCTCGGCTTTCGCACCAAGGGGACTGCCGTGCTGGAGGGGGCTTTGCTCTCCCGCGTATCGGTGGAGCTTGTGACGGGGCGCTTTCATCAGATCCGCGTGCAGTTTGCCTCCCGCGGTCTGCCGCTGGTGGGCGACGGAAAATACGGTGCGCGCATCAAGGCGCCGTCTGTGGCGCTGTTTGCCGCCTCGCTTACCTTCCCACACCCCGACGACGGGCGTGAGATGACCTTTTCTGCCCCCGTTCCCGCCGAATTTCCGTGGACGCTGTTCGGTCGCTCGCAGTATGAGATCGAGCATAAATACCTTATCGCTTACCCCGACATAGCCGCGCTTGAGCGGGTGTCGGGATGCAGAAGGCTTATGATGGTACAGACCTATCTGACCTCTGCCGCGGGGGAGACCCACCGTGTACGCGAGGTGAGAGAGGGAGACAGGGTCACCTTTATCGAGACCCGCAAGCGCCGCATCAGCGCGCTTTCCGCCACCGAGGAGGAGCGCGAGATCACAAAGGAGGAATACCGCGCACTGCTCCTGCGGGCGGAGGCGGGAAGCACTCCCATTCAAAAAACGCGCTACGTGATCCCCCTGGGGGCGCGCGTAGCCGAGATCGACCTTTACCCCTTCTGGCAGGATCGCGCCATTTTGGAGGTGGAGGTGGAAAGCGAGCAGGAGACCGTGGAGCTGCCGCCCTATCTGCGCGTTCTCAAGGAGGTGAGCGCGGATAAGCGCTACAAGAACGTTAATCTGGCAAGATCCGTGCCGTTTGACGATATTTCGACCGAAAAATAAGAAAAACAGAGGGGAAGAGCACCGAGAAGAATGTCGGAAGTGCTGCTTCCCCCTTTTTTTGACAAGGGTTGAAAATTTGGTCGAAGGTGGGCGGAAGCTGCGCTTCTTTCCGCTTCCGACAAATTCCGATTCCGAAAAATGATCCAAAATCGGAAAATATTTTGAAAAACCCCTTTACAAAATCGGAAAAATGTGTTAAAATGATGCCAAAGACGGAAAAACGGAGGCGCATTATGGATTATATCAAACGAATTAAGGAAATCAAAAGCGCTCGAAAAATGACAAACGATGAGCTGGCCGAGAAAACCGGCATTGCGGGGGGTACGCTCTCCAAAATTCTGGCAGGCATCAGCGAGTCGCCCAAGCTTTGCAATTTTGTGGCCATCTGCGAGGCGCTCAACTGCTCGCTTGACTACATTATGTACGGCATTGAGGAGAATCGGAACAATTATACCCTCGATGAGGAAGAAATGGATATGATGGAGAGCTTCCGCTCGCTGGACGAGCGCGGGAGATCGGTGGTGCTTGCCGTGCTGAAGCAGGAGAGCGATTGGCAGGAGGAGACTGCGGCAAGACCCGCCAAGGCGCAAAAAACCGCGCGCATCATCCGCCCCGAGTCGCTGCAAAGTCGCCTTTCTGCCGCCTATGCCAGCAATGACAACGGCTTTGGCCGTCGTACCCTGCCGCTTTACGATCTGCCTGTTTCCGCAGGCGTGGGCGTGGCGCTGGACAGCGAAACGGCCGATGAGATCACGGTGAGCGACAATGCCCGCACCCGCGAGGCCGATTTTGCGCTCCGCATCAGCGGCAATTCTATGGAGCCCCGCTATCACGACGGCGACATTCTCCTGGTGCAGGAGGCCGACACGGTGGAGTTTGGCGAGCTTGCCATCTTCTTCCTTGACGGCAGCGGCTTTTTCAAGGTCTTTGGCGGCGACCGCCTCTATTCCCTCAACCCCGATTACGGCGATATTTTGCTGAAGGACTTTCAGGATGTCCGCGTGGCGGGCCGCGTGATCGGCAAGCTGAAGCGCAGATGATCTCCGACAGAGCACAAGTCGGAGGCCAAGCGGACTTAGGAAAGACAAGA
>JAZNFZ010000124.1:0-7677 GCA_045576195.1 Eubacteriales bacterium
CTTGGTGGAGTAGGTCTCGGTCTTGATTGCATCCACAACCACGAGATCGCCTGCAGCCACCTTAGCGGAGAGGGCGCTAAACAGAGCCACTCTCTTGGTCTTCTTGTTCATATCGGTGCGGTAGTCACGGGGCTTCGGGCCGAGTGCAACACCGCCGTGTGTCCACTGGGGAGCGCGGGTAGAGCCCTGACGAGCACGGCCGGTTCCCTTCTGTCTCCAGGGCTTCTTGCCGCCACCGGAAACCTCGGTACGGGTCAGAGTGGACTGCGTGCCCTGTCTCTGGTTGAGAAGGTAGGCGCGCACTGCTGCGTGGAGGACAGCACCGTTTACCTCTCTGCCGAAGATCACATCGGAGAGGGCGATTTCGCCGACTTCCTTGCCGGCCATATCAAAAACCTTTACATTTGGCATGGTATTTCCTCCTTCCGCTTACGCTTTGACCGAGTCGCGGATGAACACGATGCTGTTCTTGGCACCGGGGATGGCACCCTTCACAGCGATCAGGTTCTTCTCTGCATCGATCTTGACAACTTTCAAATTCAGGATGGTAACCTGCTCGTTACCGTACTGGCCTGCCATCTTCTTGTTCTTGAAGATGCGGGCAGGGTCGATCACACCCATAGAGCCGGACTGGCGATGGATAGGACCAACACCGTGGGTAGCACAGAGCTTGTGCAGGTTCCATCTCTTGATGGCACCCGTGTAGCCGTGGCCCTTGGTGATACCCGTTACGTCTACCTTGTCGCCTGCGGCGAAGGTATCCACTGCAACGATGTCACCCACGTTCATAGAAGCGGCATCCTCAAGACGGAACTCCTTCAGGTGCTTCTTCGCAGTAAGGCCTGCCTTTGCGAAGTGACCCTTCTGGGGCTTGGAGAGCTGCTTTTCCTTGGCATCGATAAAGCCAAGCTGTACGGCGTCATAGCCGTCGTTCTCGACAGTTTTCTTCTGCGCGACCACGCAGGGGCCTGCCTCAATTACCGTAACCGGGATCACATTTCCGACCTCGTCGAAAATCTGTGTCATACCGATTTTCTTACCGATAATACCCTTTTTCATTTTGTTTCCTCCTGTAGGTTATTGGTTGACGCTTGAAATTTCCCAAACGGGCTACGCCAACATGACCGACAAAGAGTCGGATCTCTCCGACAGTTTGCGATTGTGCCGTGCGGATCAGAGCTTGATCTCGATCTCAACACCGGCGGGGAGCTCGACATTCATCAGCGCATCCACAGTCTTCTGAGTGGGCTTGATGATATCGATGAGTCTCTTGTGCGTGCGCATTTCAAACTGCTCACGGCTATCCTTGTACTTGTGCACAGCGCGAAGAATGGTGATGATCTCCTTCTTCGTGGGGAGCGGTACAGGACCCGAAACGGTAGCACCGTTTCTCTTGGCAACGTCCACGATCTTCTCCGCAGCGGTATCGATGATGGTGTGATCGTAGCTCGTCAGTCTGACTCTGATCTTTTCCTTGACTGCCATTTGTTTTGCCTCCTTCTTTGAATTTCGCGTCTCGGGCGCGCCTATACAATAATGTAGGCATTTTGCCGAGCCGCTTCTCGGATTGGGGCGAGATCGCCGTGACACCGAGCCGTGCGTTTCTTCCCTTCCCTTACAAAAACCGGATTTGCCCACACATCAGCATCTGTACAGGTAATCTCCGGGGGTTAGATTCGTAAAGAGGGATACGCAAAACCTTGTGTTGCGAACTCTTTCGCCCGATTGAACGGACATACTCTGCGAAAATTCACCCGCCTATGGCGGCAACCTCTCGCTTCATCGCATATCAGACTCGTATATTTTACCACAAACCCTCCTATAATGCAATAGTTTTCTGCTGTCTTATTCGTAGAACTTTCACCATAATTTTTACCACATTATGTGCAATATAAACAAAAATAGGCGCTTTTTTGGAGCTTTTCGCCCTCTCACACCCCTCAAAATCTCTTTCCGGGGATGCTTTTTTGATTTTTTTCACAAAAATGAGGCCGATCGCCGCCAAATTCGCACAAAAACCGCGTTTTGTTACAATTTGTTCATATTTATCCGCTATACTATACCCATAAATGAAATCCCACAAGAGGAGCTTTACCATGACAACACCACGAAAACTCTGCACCTATCTGGCAGCTGCCCTCGGACTGACGCTGCTCACCGCAGCCCTTCGCATCGCCGCGCTGCTCTCATCCTTTGATGCGATCGGCTATTTCTCCGCAGGCCCCCTCCCCACGCTGCTCTATTGCCTGGTGGCGCTGGCCGTGGCAGGCTCTCTCTCGGTCTTTTGGCTCTTTCGAGGGGATACCCTCACCCCGCCCCTTGCGCCGCGGGAAACGCCCCTCTTTTCGCTGGTGGGCTCTGCTATGGCGCTGTTTGCCTTCGCCTTTGCGCTGATTGCCACGGTCACCGGCATCGGCAAGCTTGAGGCGCCGACCGCCGTCTCTGTCATCACCGTTCTTCTGCTGGCGGCAGGCATCTTCTATTTTGCCGCTCCGCTGTTTGGTGCCCGCTTCCCGAGGGAGGCCACGGTCCTCTGCGGCTACGGGGCCATACTGGCCACCGTCTTCTTGCTGATCGTCACCTATTTCGACCGCTACACACAGATGAACGCCCCCCACAAGGTGGGATTGCATATGGCGCTGGTGTGCGCCGCACTCTACCTGCTTTATGAGGTGCGTGAGCTGCTGCAAAAGCCCCTCCCCCGCCTCTCGCTGCTCTTTAGCGCCCTTGGTCTGTTCTTCTGCGGCGTGGTGGGCATTTCCGACACGGTGGCGTATCTGCTTGGCATCTTTACCGATCCCCTTTACCTCCCCGCCGATCTCCTTTGTCTCTCGCTTTTCCTTTATATCGGCGTGCGCGCCGCAGAGAGGCTTCTGTCCCTCTCAAAGCACGAGAGTGAGGAAGAGACCGCCACCCCCGCCGAATGACACAAAAGCGAGGAATTGTCAACGCACAGCAAAAGAGTCGATATGGGTCTGTTCCGTATCGGCTCTTTTTATTTGTATCACCGCCTTTGGGTTACACCGTTGCCAAAACCGTCTTCGGAAATTCGAAGCATTCGTCGCTCACTTTTTCTTTTTTACTTTTTTTCAAAAAGGGCTTGACAAAGCATTTCTTTCGTGGTATAATACCACCGTTATCCAAAGACAGCAGGTTCCCGTAAAGGTAGCGCAAGCGTTACTCCCCTGCCGAGGAGCGACAATCTCTTCTATATATTTGTATAGTGTGAAATGTGTCTTTCTTCGTGCCGTGGTGTGCCTTGGCGGGAGAAAGATTTTTTTATTTCAATCCATATTCGGGAGGTGAAAACAGAACATGCCAAGTAATGCAATTCTTGAACAAAAAAAGCAAGCTGTCGCTGAACTGGCTGAGAAGATCAGAAACTCGGTTTCCGGCGTTTTGGTCAACTACCAGGGCATCACGGTTGAGGACGATACCGCTATGCGTAAGGCTCTGCGCGAAGCAGGCGTAAAGTATATGGTCGTCAAGAACACCCTCACCGGCCGTGCCTGCGACGAGGTTGGCTTTGGCGACATGAAGCAGTACCTCAACGGTATGACGGCAATTGCCATCAGCAATGAGGATGCAGTCGCTCCCGCAAAGGTCCTGAAGAAGTACGCCGATAAGGTGGAGTCCTTCCAGATCCTTGCAGGTTACGTTGACGGCGCCGTCATCGACGCCAAGACTGTTGGTGAGCTGGCCGATATTCCTTCGAGAGAAACCCTTATCGCCAAGTTCCTCGGCAGCATCCAGTCCCCCCTCTACGGTCTCGCTTACGCGCTGCAGGCTATTGCAGACAAGCAGCCTGAGGAGGCAGCACCCGCCGCAGAATAATGCGACACACGCCGATCACCGCGTTTTGGTGATCAAAGCCGCCGCGTGACGGACTCACGTAATAAAATTTAAAAAATTCCATATTCAGGAGGTATTGAAAAATGGCTAGCGAAAAGATCACAGCTATTGTTGAAGAGATCAAGGCTCTTACTATCCTTGAGTTGAACGAGCTCGTTAAGGCAGTTGAGGAGGAGTTTGGCGTATCCGCAGCTCCCGTTGCTGCTGTTGCCGTTGGCGGTGCTGCTCCCGCTGCTGCTGCAGAGGAGAAGACCGAGTTTGACGTTATCCTTGCTTCCTTTGGCGCTAACAAGCTTGGCGTTATCAAGGCTGTCCGCGAGATCACCGGTCTCGGCCTGAAGGACGCGAAGGACCTGGTTGAGGCTGCTCCTAAGGCTATCAAGGAAGGCGCAACCAAGGAAGAGGCTGACAACCTTAAGAAGGCTCTCGAAGAGGCCGGCGCAACGGTTGAGATCAAGTAATTTTCACCGTTCCCCAAACCTGACTGTACAAAAGGGCGTTGCCATCAGGCAACGCCCTTTTTGTTTTGTAGAGAAAAAGGCACTGTCAAAATCAGAATTCTCATAAGGATGTTTGTATTCTCCTCGTAGGGACCGGCGTCCTCGACGGTCCAAAAAGGCATATTTGCATCGCAGAAGACAAAGATTAGCCCCGACAGATTTTTTTGTGTCTGTCGGGGGTTGCTTATTCGTTTTTAGAATTAAATAAGTACATGTCAATATCTATTTGTGTTCTTGTTGCATGACAAAAATCAATTATATCAAGAGGCGGTGCAAGACAAGGATTGATATCATCAACACAAATGGAAGGTACAATCTCTAAAAAGAACTCAACATCATTTTCTTCTCTAATTTGATTGAGTGTGGCAATCTTATCAAGTAATATAGAAATTGTTTTTCTCATTTGATTTTCAACATACACATCATATTCCGCACATTTACCGATCGTCCAATTAGCAAATTCATACTTTGTACCATTACGTCGCAAATCACCAATTTTCCAACTCTCATCAGGTGTAAGGTTCAGTAACGCAGAAATGTCGTCAGGATTGAAATTCCCAACAATTCTGAAATATGTATAGCAACTATTTCGGGTATTCATACAAACCTCCGTAAATGTTTTGATTTATCGCCAGTTTCGCCTTTGTATTACAAAGGCACAGGGCAAAGCCCATACCCCTATGGTTGCGCGCACCCAAAGGCTCCCTCCGGGAGGGAGCTGTCAGCGAAGCTGACTGAGGGAGAGTGCGTTATAATAAAGTTTAATCTAAACTCAGAGTAACGCAGGCTCCTTCCGTCACGCTAACGCGTGCCACCTCCCTCTCGGTGGGAGGGTATTCATTATCCCCATTATAACACAAATCGGCAGAGAAAACAAGTTCTCTCCCGATTTTATGTGTCTATTAAGGACCGTCGAGGACGCCGGTCCCTACAGTTTTGTAAACATCCTTATGAGAAGGAGCCCAAACAGTGCCTTTTTTCGTTTTTATCTTCTCTTTTCTTCGATTTCACGCAGGATGTCGGCCTTGAAGTCGTCAAGATGCATCACGCCCTTGTCGCCGTCCTTGCGGGAGCGCACGGCAACGGTGCCATCGTTCATCTCGTTATCGCCGATGACCAGCATATAGGGCAGCTTTTCCAGCTGCGCGGTGCGGATCTTCTTGCCGATGGTCTCATTGCGGTCGTCCACCTCCACGCGGATGCCATCTGCCTCAAGCGCCTTTTTGATCCCGTAGGCGTAATCGATATGCTCGTCGCCGATGGGCAGCACCCGCACCTGCACGGGAGCCATCCAGGTGGGCAGGGCGCCCGCATAGCGCTCAATGAGGTAGGCCAGCGTGCGCTCGTAGCAGCCAAGGCTGGTGCGGTGAATGATATAGGGGCGCTTCATCTGTCCGTCGCTGTCCACATACTCCATACCGAACTTCTCGGCCAGCAGCATATCGATCTGGATGGTGACGATGGTATCCTCCTTACCGAACACGTTCTTATACTGGATGTCGAGCTTCGGGCCATAGAAGGCAGCCTCGTCAATGCCGATCGTGTATTCCACACCCAGGTGATCCAGGATATTGCCCATGATGCGCTGGGCCTCCTCCCACTGCTCGGGCGTGCCCTCGTACTTGATGCCCGCGCGGGCAGGATCCCACTGGGAGAAGCGGAAGGTGCAGTTCTCCAGCATTCCCACCGTATCAAGGCAATGCTTGGCAAGCTCAAGGCAGCCGCGGAACTCCTCCTCCAGCTGCTCGGGACGGAGCACCAGGTGGCCCTCGGAGATGGTAAACTGACGAACACGGATAAGGCCGTGCATCTCGCCCGAATCCTCATTGCGGAAAAGGGTCGAGGTCTCGCCAAGGCGCATGGGCAGCTCGCGGTAGGAGCGCTTTTTGTTGAGGAAGACCTGATACTGGAAGGGGCAGGTCATAGGGCGCAGGGCAAAGCACTCCTTGGTCTCATCATCGGCGTCACCGAGGATAAACATACCGTCACGGTAGTGATCCCAGTGACCCGAAATGCGGTAAAGATCGCGCTTGGCCATCAGGGGCGTTTTGGTGAGCAGGTAGCCGCGCTTTTGCTCCTCATCCTCGATCCAGCGCTGCAACGTCTGAATGACGCGCGCGCCCTTGGGCATCAGGATCGGCAGGCCCTGGCCGATGCTCTCCACCGTGGTGAAGTACTCCAGCTCGCGGCCGATCTTGTTGTGGTCGCGCTTTCTGGCCTCCTCCATCGCATCAAGATAGGCCTTCAGCTCGTCCTTGGAGGGGTAAGCCGTGCCGTAGACACGCTGGAGCATCTTGTTTTTCTGGTCGCCCTTCCAATAAGCGCCCGTGCATTGGGTCAGCTTAAAGGCCTTGACCGCGCCCGTGGAGAACAGGTGCGGGCCTGCACAAAGATCCACAAACTCGCCCTGGCGGTAAAAGCTGATCACGGCGTCGTCGGGCAGCTCCTCAATGAGCTGCACCTTGTAGGGCTCCTCCCTTTCCTGCATCAGCGCAACAGCCTCGGCGCGGGGCAGCTCAAAGCGCTCGATGAGGAGATTTTCCTTCACGATCTTCTTCATTTCGCCCTCGATGGCGGCAAGCACATCGGTGCCGAAGGGGATCTCACTGTCAAAGTCGTAGTAAAAGCCCTCATCAATGGCGGGACCGATGGTGAGCTTGACGGCGGGATAGAGACGTTTGACGGCCTGCGCGAGGATATGGGAGGCGGTGTGCCAGAACACGTGCTTGCCCTCGGCATCGGCAAAGGTCAGCAGCTTCACCTCGGCATCGTGATCCAGCACATAGGTCATACCGACCACCTTGCCGTCCACCTTCGCGGCAACATGGGCGCGACTTACCAGCTCGGCGGCCTTGGCGGCATCAAATACCGAAAGAGGGGCCTCAAAGCTCATTTCTTTTTCTTGAAATTTGACGGAAAACATAACAAACACTCCTTTGTGTAATATTTTAAAAAAACACACCCCAAACGACCGCAGTCGTTCGGGGTGTGGATCAAGCATCCGCACGGTTCCACCCGAGCTTTTCACTTTTTTGTCCTATGATCGGTGGCGGTCAGGCGGTACCGATTCGGCGCGACACGGGGAGCTTACACCAACCGCTCTCTCTCTTTGCATGCGCGACGAGGGCTTATTCTGACCACGGGGTCTTATTTCTTTTTGCGATTGTAGTCGCTGGTGGGATTGACAAAGTTGCGCCAATCCAGATCGCCGCGCTCAAGGGCGGTGATCAGCACCTCTGCGGTGGCAATGTTGGTGGCAACGGGAACGTTGTAGCGGTCACACGCGAGAAGCAGCTCGTATTCCTCCTCCTTATAAGGAAGATCG